>NZ_JBYFBZ010000003.1:0-345633 GCF_057652215.1 Soonwooa sp. T0.1_25
CCATATTTTATTAAAATCACTCAAAAAAAATAATACTTTTACAAAAACAAAAGTTGCACTAGCAATTTGAGACCACCAGAAGGCAGAAAAGAAGTTCTTGGAATGTGGCTTGGAAAGAATGAGAGCTCCAGCTTCTGGATGAGCGTTTTAACAGACTTAAAAGCGCGCGGCGTGGAAGATATTTTGATTACCGCTACTGATAACCTGAACGGATTTACCCAGACCATTCGCTCGGTTTTCCCGGAATCTCAAACCCAAATCTGTGTCGTTCACCAGATTAGAAATGCTTGCAAATACGTGGTTTGGAAGGACAGGAAGGCGTTTTCTGCAGACATGAAGCACATATACACGGCTCCCACCAAAGAGGCTGCAAAAGCTGCCTTGGAAGATTTCGCCGAGAAATGGGAAAGTAAATATATGTACGCAATACAGTCCTCGAGAAACAATTGGGACGAGCTGACCGTGTTTTTTGACTTTCCGGTAGAAATCCGTAAGATCATCTATACCAACAACTTAATTGAAAATCTAAACGGAAAAATCAGAAAATATACCAAAAACAAAATGTCTTTCCCAACCGATGATGCAGTAATGAAGTCCGTTTATCTGGCTTTAAAGGAAGCCACCAAAAAATGGTCAATGCCCATTCAAAACTGGGGATTGGTTTTAAACCAACTTATGCTTATTTTTGAAGAAAGGCTCAGATTATAAAATCCAAGACCTAACTTTTTAACTTACACACTTAACGGGATAGTGTCTAATAATAATAAACCAGCTTCTTTATTTCTAAAACAAGATGGCAACAATATCCAAATAAAAACCACCAACGAAGCCATTCCTGAGAAAAAATAAAAAAAAACAGACCGCCGAGGCGGTCTGCTTCATAACAAACATACTTAAAAATCACTATTGTTTTATAAACTTAATCGTCTCCTTTTTAGTTTCGGTTGTTACATAAAGGATGTATGTACCTTGTGTTAGGTTATGGACATCCAGTTGGTTATTAGTAGTTACCCGTGCTTTATTCATTAGTTTTTTGCCATCGATACCAAAAACATCGACACTTATTATTTTCTCATCTGTTTTTAGATTTAAGATATCTCTAACAGGATTAGGATATAGTTGTATTGCTTTAGTCTTATTGCTTGCGCCAACTGCTAAAGTCGCATTATAAGCTTTCACAGCTAACGCAGTACTAGACTCACATTGTCCTACAGTTTGTGTTGCATAATAAGTGGTATTATTCACAATAACTGTTGTGTTTGCTAATGCGTTAACGTGTGTTTGTGCATCCGCTTGCGTCGCATACCATTTGATGTTTTGTCCATTAACCACAAGTGTTGCTAACGTATCATTTAGATTAAAGCTTTGTTCTGCATCGCCTGTTGGTGCATCAGTCGATGTTACATTTACTACAACTGACTGCATAGGACTAGCGCAAGCGATCACTTGATAATGAATACGACCATTGAATATCCTAGGGTTATACACTATATTGGTACCAGCAGTAAACGGATACTCTAATCCAATACCAGCATTAATTGTCATATTAGCATCTGCAAAAACATCATTACCTGTACCGTTTGAATAGTTTAACGAAACGTTAATATTACTTGATGTAATATAAAATGCATACGTCTTACCAGCTGGTATTGTAATAGATCCTGGCTTTAAATTAACTGGATTACCTGTGTAGACTACCGGGACACTTCCTAACTTGGTCCAAGCTGAAGGAGTAGCCGTATATCCATTATAAGTACCTTCTTTATAATAAACTTCTATTGTAGTATTTGCTTGTGGAGAAACATCAAAAGAATCAATTAAAAGGTCTTTTTGTGCCGTCACATTAATCATATTACCTCTATGGTTATTACCAGCAACAAATGTTGTTTCTAAAGATTGTGCTGTGTCTAGCTTTAGACCTTTCACATAATAGTTAGCATTATTTGTCAAGACTGGTGTTACAAAGGTTGATCCTATATAAAAAGGATTAACATCAGTAACTTGGTTATACCAATTATATGCATCGGCACCCGTGGCTGTTAAGTTCGCAACATTATTTTCGCAGGTTTCATTACCTGTCACACTAACACTTATTGGTTGGGATTCTGTAATTGTTACTGATCTTGTAATTTGACAAGCATTAGCATCCGTTATCGTACAAGTATATGTCCCCACAGCTAAGCCTGTTGCGGTCGCTGCTGTACCACCACTTGGTGCCCAAGAGTAGGTATAACTAGGTGTACCTCCTGTTACGGCTACACTAGCTGTGCCATTAGCACCACCATTACAACTAACATTAGTTTGAGACGTAGTGGCTGTTAATGCTGTTGGTTGAGTAATCGTTACTGATCTTGTAATTTGACAAGCATTAGCATCCGTTATTGTACAAGTATATGTCCCTGCGGATAAGCCTGTTGCTGTTGCAGCTGTAACGCCATTCGACCAAAAATAATTATATGGTCTTGTTCCACCCGATGGTGTTACTGTTGCAGTACCATGAGCACCGCCATTACAACTTACATTAGTTTGAGACGTAGTGGCTGTTAATGCTGTTGGTTGCAATATCGTTACAGATCTTGTAATACTGCATCCTTTTTCATCTGTTATTGTACATGTATAAACACCTACTGGTAATCCTGTTGCTGTTGCTGCCGTACCACCACTTGGTGCCCAAGAATAAGTATAAGCTGCTGTTCCACCCGATGGTATTACTGTTGCTGTACCATTAGCACCTCCATTACAGCTAACATCTGTTTTTGCTATAGTAGCTGCTAAAGCTGTTGGTTGGGTGATAGTATATGATCCGCTTCCCGTGCCTCCATGAGCGTCTGTCACTGTAACAGTATATGTACCAGCTGACAATCCTGTTGCTGTAGCAGATGTACCTCCACTTGGTGACCAAGCATAACTATAAGGAGCACTACCTCCAGTAACACTTACTGTTAACGAGCCATTATTTCCACCATTACAACTTACATTGGTTTGGTTAGATAATGTAACCTTTGGATTGACTGTATCAGAATCTTTTACCCACGTAAAGGCATCCAAACTCGCATAAGTAAAATTTCCACCAAGAGTAAGTACCAGCTCATCGATGACGATGTTAGAGTAATTCTGCCCATTAAGGTTAGTCAAATCTATTAACGTAAAACCATTATAATTCTGCATTGAAGTTGTAAAACCATTGGTCTTTGTTTGAGTAAACTTAGTAACACCACTCAATTTACCAGTTACTGTTAAACTTCCACTTACAGTCAAGTCAAGCGTAGGGCTCGAAAGGTACATCCAAAACCTATTCACTTTGAAGAGATTGGAGGTGGTCTTAATGCTAAAAGATTGAGCGCTACCGGAACTATTATCATTATCGATATATTTATTATCATTAGCTGTACCACTCCAACCAGTACCTGGAAAACTTCCTTGTACTTTAAAAGTACCAACATTTGATTTAATGTTAAATACAACCCCGTTATCCGTAAAAGAGGTACTACCATGGGATTCTGTCTCAAAAGTCTCTGTACTTGTTTGGCTATAGCCCAATAGATTTATCATCATCAAGATGAGGCTTAAAATGTAGTTGTTTTTCATGATGCTTTTTTTAGTTATTATTGTTTGTATTTATTATAGATTTTTTAAGCTTGGTTTTTAATGCTTTTATTATGATTGTTAATACTTTCTAACACTATTTTCATCAAATCAACAATTATTTATTAAAAAAAGAAAAAAATAGGGGTGGACAAAGGGGTGGACAAATTATTTTACAAAAAAGCACACGTGATTATCAGTTACTTATAAAAAATCCATCATATTACTTTGGCTTGTTTTTTTATTTAGAACATCTCTTTTTTGCATAAAAAACATCTTTTATAACTAATTGTAGACTCAAAAACACCCAAAAATAATCTAGAACACTCCTATTTAATTTAAAACATAAAGACGTTTTAGGATTTTATTACAATCAAAACAAATCCATTTTATCACGGAACTAAATTGGTTCTTCTTCACCAAAAAACATTAGGGGTTTTTACCTCATTTTTATTTATAGTAATTATACCTAATGTTCAACACGGATAAGACCTCAACCAATAATACTTATTAAAAAAGCAAAATCATACTTAATTTTATACACTACAATTTGTATTTAAGAGAAAAATATTATTTAACTTTATTGATAGAAAAAAAACAAATCATGGAAACAAAAAACAAAAGCCTCAGTGTAGAAGAGGCACTATACCAGCTATCCCGTGGTATTGATCAACTTAATGAAAGACTACTAAAATTCATTAAAAAAGATATATCAGCAATAAGCTTACTAGACAATGCAGATCTCAAACAGATGTTACATTGTATCGACAGCACACCTTATCGCCAACGTAAGCGCAACATAATCCCTAAGATCCGTATCGGTCGCAAGATATACTGCCCACGCTCTTTTATTGAACAACTAATAAAAGCCTCACAACTCTAACAACACTTCCCAACACCACTAGATGTTGGGAAGTTGTTTTTTACCGCAATATCCATGCTTTGGCACTTCGGCACTTCAACTCCGCTCAGCAACCAAGCTTAAACAAAAACTCACAACCATTTGAGTTTCCTTCGAGTCTTGTTCGAGTCTTGTTCCTAAAAATGGCATTTTATTGAGTAATTATCGAACAAGTACCGAAGAAGCACCGAACAAAGCTTATAATAATATGGTCGATATTGGTCATAAGCCAATATAAAAAATCCAAAATTTTAAAAACGAAAAAGCAATGTTTTTTTGATATAAATTTGCTCTACTAACATATAAAAACTACAAATTATCGCACAAATTCACAAAGGAATACTTGGCGGATTCTCAGGTAAAGTTGGCATCATAGTGGGCGCTATTTGGAGAGGCAAAGACATTATCCGAAGCCTTCCAAAACCATCACAAAAAGCACCAATAGAGAAGCAAGTCCAACAACAGCTAAAGTTTGCTTTAACAATTGCTTTTCTTACACCCCTCAATGCTATACAATCGCGCTTTTATGTCAATGGAAGAGGTGCGAAGTCGAGAATTAACTTAGCGTTATCCTATATTTTGTACGAAGCTGTACAGATCGTAGCAGGTCTACCAGAGTTAATGTACAACAAAGTTCTTATAACCAAAGGGGACTTAACAGGCTTTCAGAATGCCAATATCACAGCTGCAGCCAACGAAGTACTCAATCTTACCTGGACCAACAACGCCGACCAAGGTAATGCATCAATAGACGAGCAAATCAATATCGTATCCTACAGCAGTATCGATAAGGCTTTTGCAATTTTTGAAAACATTGCAACACGCGACGCCGAAAGTATAAGTATTAACCTACCAAGTATCTACAGCGGGCAAAGTATGCAGGTCTGGGCCTACATCAACAGCTCACAAAGGGAGCAAGCTTGCAACAGTCTTTATCTTGGCGAGGTACAACTCCAGTAATTTTACTACTTAATATTAAGGCGTTTCTTAATTTTTCCTATAATATTGTTGACTTCGCCCTAGCTATAGCTAGGGCGAAGTGTTTTTTATCTTTGAAACTTTATACTAAAATTGGGAATTAAAAATAGCATTTAGACTAGTGGCGTTTCAAAATTAAAATAACTAAGCACCTCAGCTACCTATAATCAAGTTAATAAGTCAACTCAAAAATCAATAGGTACCCAATTAGTTTTACAATCCTGCCAAAAATGCCATTGTATCGACATTATCAGCATAGGTATCCAATGCTGGTTGTTGCGCTTCCCCTAGTTTTACGGTTTCTGTACCCAAGTCTAGATTGGTAACCACCGCCTGTATATCGCCTTCGTTATCGTTAATGTAAGCCTTAACCTCATCTAGGCTTTTGTAACGACTAAAATTAATAACCGCCAAAGGACTAAACAACTTATCATCCTCTTTTAGCATCACAAAATTATTGTCCCAAAACTTATCTTGATTTAGTAGAAAAACGGCGCGATTGTAATCATAGTTGTTGGCATATTTATTATGATTAATAATTGATTGATATCCAATAAAATTTTCAAAAAAGCGATCGAGTTTATAATCTTCAGGGATCAGCAATCGTGTTACATTACGACAACCAAGACCATAATAGATAAAAATATCATCTGCCAGTTTTCTAAGATCCTCGTCACTATCCTTCTCCGATACAACTGCTACCGAAGTTCGGTTCTTTCTGATAATGCTTTTATGATCTTTAAAATAATATTCAAGATAACGCGCCGTATTGTTGCTACCGGTCGCAATAACAGCATCAAAATTCTCTAATCTTTCTACCAACTCATAGCTGACACCAGCTTCGGTGTTGTCATTCCAAAGTTTTAACAAAAATGGAATTAACCATCGGTCTTTAGATGATAGTTTTATAATCGGAATGTTGCCAGACAATATCACCGACATCACGTCATGCCAGCCAACCATAGGGATATTACCCGCCAAGATAAGGCCTACTCTTTTGTTTTTTGATTCAAAATGATACTTCGACAACCATATCTCTAGAGCTGAGGTATTAAGCAAAGATGCCCAACTTTCTAAAGCAAAACGCAAATTAGACTCATCAAACCAAGGGTTTTCGACCTCCGAGCGCTTAAGGATGGCTTGCAATTCTTGTTGTTTAGTATTATAAGTATCAGGTGATTGAGTTAAATAGTTGTTTAAAAAACTACCGACATTTGTCAGTCCAGAAATTTTATCTTGATTAATCATTACTTATCTTATTTTTCGTAATTTTGCACAAAATTAAAAATAATATAGCAATGGCTATCAAAATAACTGATGAATGTATTAATTGCGGGGCATGCGAACCAGAATGCCCAAATAACGCAATTTATGAAGGTGCAGTGGACTGGAAGGCTTCCGAAGGAACAGCTCTAGAAGGACGCGTAACGTTGACATCGGGCTTAACCATAGATGCTAATGATCCTCAAGAGCCAGTTAGTGACGATGTTTATTTCATCGTTTCAGACAAATGTACAGAGTGTAAAGGCTTCCACGAAGAGCCACAATGTGCTGCAGTTTGTCCTGTAGACTGTTGTGTACCAGATGATGACCATGTAGAGTCGGAAGAATCTTTATTAGCAAAAAAAGCTTTCCTACATAACGAGTAATCGTTAACTTTAGACACCGAAATCTAATAAAATAAAATGAAAAAACACAATTTCAGTGCTGGACCAAGTATCCTTCCACAAGAAGTCTTCCAAAAAGCTTCTGAGGCGATCTTGGATTTTAACGGTATGGGGCTTTCTTTGCTAGAAATCTCACACAGAAGTAAAGAATTTGTTGCCGTAATGGACGAAGCAAGAGCCATCGTAAAAAGATTAATGAATCTTGGCGATGACTACGAAGTGCTTTATCTACAAGGTGGCGCAAGTCTTCAGTTCTTAATGACACCTATGAATCTTCTTACCGAAAATGGCAAAGCAGCTTACACCGATACTGGGACGTGGGCAGCTGGTGCTATTAAAGAAGCTAAAAAAGTAGGTAACATCGATGTAGTAGGTTCTTCTAAAGAGGATAACTACAGCTACATCCCAAAAGATTACAAAGTTGGAGCAGACTATGACTACTTCCATTGTACATCTAACAACACGATCTACGGAACGCAAATAAAGAGCTTCCCAGAAGTGGACACTCTTATGGTTTGCGATATGTCATCTGACATCTTCAGCCGCCAATTAGACTTTTCAAAATTTGATTTGATCTACGCTGGTGCTCAAAAAAATATGGGTCCTGCAGGTGCGGTTTTAGTGGTTGTTAAAAAAGATATTCTTGGTAAAACAGGTCGTAACCTGCCATCTTACTTAGATTTAGGTTTACACATTGCTAAAGAGTCAATGTTAAATACACCGCCAGTATTCCCAGTTTATGTGTCTTATTTAACACTTAAACATCTTGAAGAGAATGGTGGTATCGCAGCTGCTGAAGCTAAAAACGAAGCTAAAGCAAAACTTCTTTATGATGAGATTGACAACAATCCATTATTCGAAGGTTATGCAGCTAAAGAAGATCGTTCTTTAATGAATGTGTCTTTCAAATTGACAGACGAGAGTAAGAAAGAAGCGTTTGACACTGCATGGAAAGCGGCTGGCATTAGCGGACTTAACGGACACAGAAACCTAGGCGGTTATAGAGCAAGTATCTATAACGCAATGCCAATCGAAAGTGTACAGGTTTTAGTTGATGTTATGAAAAACCTTGCTTAAATTTTTAAAGATATTACAAAAAAACGCCTTCTATTTTCAATAATAGAAGGCGTTTTCATATATTAATATGAATTCACAAAAAAATATTGGCTAGTTTTTTAAACTTTCGTATTTTTGTGCAATTTTAAAAACTAAACAGAACGTATCAGGCAACTGATCATCAACACCAAACATTAAACAATGAAAGTTCTAGCAAATGATGGGATTTCTCAATCCGCAGTAGACAGACTAACCGACGCAGGTATCGAAGTGCTTACCAATCGTGTCGCTCCTGAGCAACTTATGCAATTCATCAACGATAACCAAGTTGATGTATTACTTGTAAGAAGTGCAACGCAAGCACGTGCAGAACTTATTGATGCTGCACCTAGCCTAAAGATTATTGGTAGAGGTGGTATCGGGATGGACAATATTGATGTAGAATACGCAATTGAAAAAGGTCTTTATGTCATTAACACGCCAACTGCTTCTTGCAAATCTGTAGCAGAATTAGTTTTTGCCCATTTCTTTTCATTAGCGAGAAACCTTCACGAGTCTAACCGACTAATGCCTCTAGAAGGTGATACTAAATTTGACAGTCTTAAAAAATCATTTGCAAAAGCTTATGAACTTTCAGGAAAAACTTTAGGTATCATTGGTCTTGGTAAAATAGGTATAGAAGTGGCTAAACTAGGGATTTCATTAGGAATGAACATTGTTGCTTATAACAGAACACCAAAAACTGAAGTCGTAGAACTTAACTTTTTTGATGGTCAAAGCTTAAAGTTTGAAATAAAATCTGTAACTTTAGATGAGGTCCTACAAAAAGCAGACTTTATCACGGTGAACACAAGCAAACTGAAATCTTATATTATTGATGCGCCTCAATTCGAAATGATGAAAGATGGCGTCTTTATAGCTAATGCAGCGCGTGGTGGTGTTATTAACGAAGTGGCTCTAGTAGACTATATTGAAAACGGAAAAGTAGCTGGTGCTGCTTTGGACGTGTTCGAAAGCGAACCAAAACCAGAATTACCGCTACTCATGAATCCAGCTTTATCATTATCACCGCATATTGGTGGTAATACCATAGATGCGCAAGAGCGTATCGGCTTAGAGCTTGCAGACCAAATCATCAACATCAAAAAGGAATTAGAATAATGCCAACTTTCAAAGCTTTTAGAGGTGTAAGACCTCGTCCAGAGATTTTGGACACCTTCCCTACACCTTCTCTCGACAACTATTCCCAAGACGAAATTAACAACAAAGCCAACGTTGAGGATTCTTATGTCCAAATGATTAAGCCTGCTGTTGTCAGCAAGTCTAAAGATGTTGACCGCAACTTGAGAAAAGTTCGTACCAACTTTGAAGAGCTTCTGGCTGCAAAAAAATTACTGCAAGACGATTCTTCTTACTACTTGTACGAGCAGATTATGCCAAATAAGCATAGCTTCCGAGGTCTTCTTGGTTTAGTAAGTGTCGATGACTTCTTTAATGGTAAGATTAAAAAACATGAGTCTACAATTACAGAACGTAAAATGAAAATGGCACATTATCTTGAGAAAGTACACATCCAAGCGGAGCCTGTACTTTTAACTTATAACGCCAACGCAAAAGTGGAACTTCTAATGTCCCACGAGCAAAAAAATGTACCAATTCTTAACTACCTTGATGATCGTGGCGTAAGACACAAAATGTGGAAAATTGACAATCGCCTAAAGCTTCAACAATTTAAAGAAGTATTAGATCCTATCGATTCTTTCTACATTGCAGATGGTCACCACCGTATCGGAAGTGTTGGCGAGCATGCAAAACGTCTTCGCGAAAAAAATAAAAAATATTCTGGTAGTGAACATTTCAACTTTGTGTACAGTTTTATTGTATCCAACCAGTCGATTAAAATCCACGATTACAATAGACTTTTAAAAGATCTAAATGGCGTAAGTAAAGAAGCTTTATTAGACGCATTGTCACAGGATTTCCAAATCCATGATAAAGGCGAAGAGATTTACTACCCTTCTCAAAAATTCCATATCAGCATGTATTTGGATGGTAAATTCTACAGCCTTCATGTTAAACACGATATACGTCTTTCCGAAAAAGAAGTGAACGATATGGATCATTATCTACTCGAAAAGTATGTTTTTGAAAAGATTTTAAATCTTGATACCGAAGAAAAACGTGCTGAAAAAATAGATTACATCAAAGGTAACTCAACCAAAGAAAGCATCGAAAGAATTAAGGAAAAAGTAGATTCTGGAAAGTACGAAGCTGGTTTTGGAGTCTATCCCATAAGCTTTCAAGATTTGATAAAGATATCGGATAAAAAGATTAAGATGCCGCCAAAGTGCACCTACATCGAACCAAAACTTATCACCGCATTAATGATGTACGATATGAAATAATTCTTCATTAAACATATTACAAAGGATAATAACGCAAGTTGTTATCCTTTTTTTGTTAGTAAATCGTACTTGATAACATCTTAGAAATTAAAACATTAAAATATTATTAAGATGTATTGTCAGGTAAAATTAAATTGTATATTTACCACCCGTTTTTTAGAGACGAGATAGAATAGCTATTATGACAACATAAAAGAATGATATTTAAAACAAATATTAAATTTTTTATCATAAAAATTTAATATTTATGCAGAAATAGAAAATTCATGAACTTTAAATATTATTCACACAATCAATATAGATATTTAACACGTTTTAAAATTAACTGAAATATTTTTGCAATAAGTAAATAAATTGGGCGTACAAGAACACAAGGATCAATATAAAATTAAGTATTTAGGAAATTAACATCTTCCTCCGTGAAAGAATAAAACAATGAGAAAAGAACTACTCCTTATAATGACTTTTGTGTCTAGTGTCTTATTTAGTCAGTATAGAGATTACGACAATAGGTTCAACCAAGAAAATCCAGTACAGCGAGAAAATAATTTTAGAAAAGCTGAGGTAGCTGAAGAGATTGAGACACGCGATCAAGAATTAGCAAAATCTGGACCTGGTGGACCTGGTGAACCGCCATCTCCCATTAATAACGCCTTACCTTTATTAGGAGTAGTTGCCATTTCTCTTATTATAGCGCAGCAAAAATTAAAAAAGAAAACAAATAATTTATAATAAAAAGACACTATCCCGTTAAGTGTGTAAGTTAAAAAGTTAGGGCTTGGATTTTATAATCTGAGCTTTTCTTCAAAAATAAGCATAAATTGGTTTAAAACCAATCCCCAGTTTTGAATGGGCATTGACCATTTTTTGGCGGCTTCCTTTAAAGCCAGATAAACGGACTTCATTACTGCATCATCTGTTGGGAAAGACATTTTGTTTTTGGTGTATTTTCTGATTTTTCCGTTTAGATTTTCAATTAAGTTGGTGGTATAGATGATCTTACGGATTTCTACCGGAAAATCAAAAAACATGGTCAGCTCGTCCCAATTGTTTCTCCAGGACTGTATTGCGTACAGATATTTGCTTTCCCATTTCTCGGCGAAATCTTCCTTCTCGGTCACGCGGAACTTTGATCTCGGACTCGCCGAAAGAGGATTTTATCTTCTTGGTTCCGTGCCCGTTGAGATAATTCCCTTCTTTGGTTTTTTCGTGTTTTTCGTTGTCAATATTAGCGTCCAGTTCGGCTTCGAGCATGTGCTCTACCGCCCGTTTGTGCATTTGTTTGAGGAACGAGGTTAAATCTTCTCCATTCTTAAAGGATTTGTAGAAATCCTTGCTGTTTAATAATTCTTCTTTGTCGATCATAACTGTACAATGTTTAAAAATAGTAAAAAGCTATTTGGCTTCGCCGAACCACTTCGTTAGGTTTCCGAAAATTTTTTTTGAGCTTTGAGAGATCAAAATTTTTCAGAATAACTTTTCAACTTACACAGTTAGTGAGATACTACCTTTTGAAAGGCATAACAAGTTCGCTAGATACGATATCTTTAATTTCCGAATTATCAAATCCTGTCATGCTAATACTTTCCAAATCTGCATCTTTCGGAAGCTCGAGATGGACGCCCCAATATTTTCTTGATAGTACTAACTCTTGTAGACTTTCAAGATTTCTAATATTCTTCCTTGACGGTGCATTTTGTTTCAGGATTGCCCAGTTTTCATTTATTTTAGTAGATGTTGGTGTAACCTATCTTCGTCACCATTGACTCCGAGGAATAAAATGACTTTATTATGACTTAAAATATCCACAAAACAAGAAGTTTCGCTTTCTCTATTGTATCAATATTTTCTTGCGATCTTTTTAATTTTCGCATAATCTAGTGCTTGGTCAAGTTCATAAAAAGCATTGTCATTGTAAGAAAAGTAATTCATGCTTGCATGATTCGGGTAGAGTCCAAAAATAGCATCTGGGTTTATTTGGTTTTGTGCTTTACTATTGAGGATATCTCCATAAAAGTTTTTGTCCCAGAGTAAACTTGACGATACTTCTTCGGTGTTATAAAAATGAAATTTCAGCAATTCGATATTGTTTTCTGTGGTATCAAATTTTTCTGAAGTTGCCGCTTTTTTGTTTGTACCATTATACAAGCCAATTGTATAGATTCTAGCGCTCCAATTATATTTTTTGAAATCTCTGTTTTCATTTTTTAAATAAAGTAATGTCGCAACAATTGCTAAAAGTATAAGTCCTAAAACTAAATTTATGATATTCTGTCGATCGTACAAGCCGCTGTTTGATTTTAATGATTCCATCCTTTTCCGTAATAATAAAGTAAATTAAAAAGAACTATCCATACCAAAGTTATGGCTCCACAAGCGATACTTGTTAGCTTAAATATTTTCTTTTCATTGGTATTGTTTTTACTGATTAAAAATATGCAGGATGCTAATAATGTAATCGTTGCAGGTGTTGTGAAACTATTTATGAAAACACCCAAATTGAGATAATCCACTAACAACTGTAAGGAGACTGCAATTGCAATAAGAATTTAGAATGTTAGGACAACTTTCATAAATTTTATTTAAAATAAAAGAACACGCTAATATAAGTTTTCAAAACTACAACTTCTTCCAAATCATCACATAGTCGTTCTTGGCGAGGATTTGATACTTTTGGCTTTTATTTCCGTAACGGAAAGTTCTTTGGACTTCTTTTGGAATTTTTGGATCTGTAAAACTAATTTCCATAAGCTTGTTAGTTTTATTATAATGATAAGTCCCGAAATAATGTCCTTGCGCGGGCGTTCCGCACCAACCCGAAGCCGAACCATCTATTTGATATTCGATATCAAGTTTGGATTTTGGCAGAAAGCTAAATCGAACACTACGATTTTCAAAGATGGGCTCATAGTAAGGCACATAATCCCAAGGAACGCCGTAGATTAAGCTTTGTAGGTCTTTCGAGTATTTGGAAATGTCTTGATCCTGCCCAATACGTCGAGTAAGAAGTTGGTGGTCATTGAAATTATTAACGGTCCAAAAATCGGAGTTGTATTCTAAATCTTTTGTTGTCAAATCATTTTGATTAATGCCAATTTCTTTGATGATGTTGTCGAACTTCTTTTGTCGATCAGCAAGATCATAATTTGGATTGCTTTTGCCGACTTCCGAAGTTACTTCTTTGATAATTTTTAGTTTTAAAACTTTGTCATTGTAGTCCGTTATATCGAAAATTTGTTCGAGGCTAGCTTGTGCTTTTGTGGCTTTAGCAGAGAGTTTTAGTTGATTATTTTCGAGCTTCCAAGTTCCAGAAATTGCTTTGTCAAAGGCAGAATCTGTTTTGATATCAAAAAGCTGTGTCGTGAATTGATTGTTGGCTTTCAAATCCAGTTTGGTGTACAAATCAGATCTTTGGTTGTAGAATATTTCTATAGAATCGCTTTTCATGATGGCAGCATGATTATTTTTCCAGTCCTTTCCGGCGTGAAAGCTATTGTTGGTTTGCAAAAGTCCAGAAAGTATCCAAGCGCCAGTTATGTTTTGAGCTTTTGGTGTTGGTTTGGTTTCTGGTTTTTTGTTGTATGACCAAACTATATTTAGTATCACAATCGGAATTAAAATTCGGAGAGGTGTAATGACTTTCATCTTTTTATTTTTTCATCGAGATTAAATATAAGACTTTTGGCTTTTTATCGGTATTAAATTAATTCTTGGCTTTATGTAACAAATTCGGTTTCTGAAGCGTCTTATTTATTTACGATTTAAGAATTTTGATTTACGATCTGATATTTATTGGTTGCTGAGCGAAGTCAAAGCGCTTTTGTTTAGAATAGTGATTTCGGCTACATTCAAGTACCATTGCATAGTCGCGTGAGCGATGGCAGCGGATATCCTTTTGGGGTGGCGCGAGGCGGCGGAGCGCAGCGGAGCCGTCCAAGCGACACACTAAAAGATAGTAGCGGACGTAGCGACCCTCGTTGAGTTGTGGATTTTGGCTCGGCGAAACGAGGGACACGCCAAAAAAAATGAGTAACTTTACATAACTTAAATATTATTATGAAGAAAATAATTACTACAGTTTCAATTTTATTAATGATGACAGCAGTGAATGCACAAAAATACGAACTTCAACACCTTACCGATCCTAGTGGATATCAATATGACAGCGTAAAAAATGACGCTAATGGTGTTAGAATATATACTCTTAAAAATGGCTTAAAAGTCTATCTTGCCAAAAACGAAGATGCGCCACGTATCCAAACTTACATCCCTGTAAGAACGGGCTCTAACCAAGATCCTGCGGACAATACTGGTCTTGCGCATTATTTGGAGCACATGGTTTTCAAAGGAACGTCAAAGTTGGGGACGCAAGATTGGGTAAAAGAAAAAGCTTTGCTAAAACAGATTTCAGACCTTTATGAGCAGCATAAATCTGAGAAAGATCCAGAGAAAAAGAAAGCGCTTTACAAAAAAATCGATGAGGTTTCGCAAGAGGCTTCAAAATATGCCATCGCTAACGAGTATGACAAAGCGATTTCGTCTTTGGGAGCGACAGGAACTAATGCGCACACTTGGCTAGACGAAACGGTTTACAAAAATAATATTCCATCTAACGAATTAGAAAAATGGCTAAAAGTTGAGAAAGAGCGTTTCTCAGAATTGGTGTTGAGATTATTCCATACCGAATTGGAAGCCGTTTACGAAGAGTACAACCGTGCGCAAGATAACGATGGACGTTTGGTTAACTACGAGTTGATGGACGCATTGTTTCCAAAACATCCTAACGGACAACAAACAACAATTGGTACTTCAGAACACTTGAAAAATCCTTCTATGGAGGCGATTCACAAGTATTTTGATACTTATTACGTGCCTAATAATATGGCGGTTGTTTTAGTAGGCGATATCGATTTTGATAAAACGATTAAGTTAGTCGATCAATATTTTGGAACTTTTAAATATAAAGAACTTCCGAAAAAGCAATTGCCAGTAGAAGCGCCAATGACTTCAGTGGTTTCTAGAACAGTGAAAAGTCCATCTACACCACGATTGACAATGGCTTGGAGAACGGATTCTTACGGAACTAAAGAAGCACGCCTTGCTGATATGGTTGCTAATATTTTGAGTAACAATGGTGAGGCTGGACTTATCGACCTTAACATCAACCAACAACAAAAAGCTTTGGGAGCTTATGCTTATGCGTCGCCTTTTAAATATTATGGAAATATGACGATGGCGATTGTTCCGAAAGAAGGTCAATCTATGGAAGATGCTAAAAAATTATTGTTAAATCAAATTGATTTGATTAAAAAAGGAGACTTCCCAGATTGGATGTTGCCAGCGATTATCAATGATATGAAGGTTCAACGTCTTAAAGGTTGGGAGACTGCGGATGGGCTTGCAACAACACTTTACAATGCTTACATTAAAAATGTAAATTGGGAGGATGAACTAAATGATATCAACGAATACGAAAAAATTACTAAAGCCGATGTTGTTAAATTTGCTAACGACTTCTTCAAAGATAACTACGCGGTTGTGTACAAAGAAAAAGGTGTTAATGACAAATTGGTTCGTGTTGAAAATCCAGGTATTACACCGATTAAACTAAATAGAGAAGCACAATCGCCTTTCCTTAAAGATATTCTTAACGCAAAAGTTGGCGATATCAAACCTCAGTTTATCGATTATCAAACGGCGATAAAAACAGATAAAATAAAAGATAAAAAAATCAGCTTTGTTGATAACAAATACAACGAAGTTGCACAAGTTAGTTATGTCTATCCAATGGGATCCGACAATGACAAAGAAATGTCTTTAGCAGTTTCAGTTTTACAATATTTAGGAACGTCCAAATATACACCTGAGCAGTTAAAAGGAGAGTTCTATAAACTAGGAATTGCTAACAGTTTTAGAACTGGGAATGACCAAATCATCATTACGTTGACAGGTCTAGAAAGCAACATGAAAAAAGGTGTAGAACTTCTTAACCATTGGATTGCTGATGTTAAACCAGATCAAGCCATCTATGACAAAACGGTTAAAACAATTCTTGAAGGTCGCGAAGTCGCAAAAAAAGACAAAACAAGAATTATGGCTGCTTTGAGCAACTATGCGAAGTATGGAAAAGAAAGCCGTTTTAGCGATGTTATTTCTAAAGAAAATTTAGAAAGTATTAAGGTTGCTGATTTGATGTCAAAAATTAAAAACCTTAACAAATATCCTTACGAAGTTTTCTTGTACGGAAAAGACGAAAAATCTTTGAAAAACGATGTTAAACCTTACATCCAAACAGCAAGTTTAACAGCGCCAAAAGCTAAAGAATATCCAGAACCAGCAACGTCTGGACATGTATATTTCACGAACTATGACATGGTACAAACCGAAATGTCAAGAGTAGCGAAAGCCAGCAATGTTAATACAAAAGACTTCGGGAAGATCAATGTGTTTAACGAATATTTTGGGCGTGGTTTGTCATCAATTGTTTTCCAAGAGATCAGAGAAAGTAAGTCTTTGGCGTATTCTGCTTACGTTTCGTATGCGCCAAGTAATTTATTAAATCACCCGAATTATGTGACGACTTACATCGGTACGCAAGCTAACAAATTGCCACAAGCCGTTAGCGCGATGAATGATTTGATGGCAGAACTTCCGCAGATTCCGGCGCAGTTTGAAAATGCAAAAGGTTCGGCGCTTAAGCAGATTGCGTCTAACAGAATCAACAGAACTAACATTTATTTCAACCAATTGGCGCTGGCGAAGTTGGGCATTAACTACGACATCAGAAAAGACACGTATGCAGAAATTCAGTCGTTGACTCTACCAGAGTTGACCAATTTCTACAACGGACAAATCAAACCATTGAAATACAACACGGCAATCATCGGGAAAAAGGAAAACCTAAATATGGACGCTATCAACAAGATGGGCGACTTCAAAGAGGTAACTTTGGAAGAGATTTTCGGTTACTAATTTTTGGTTATTAAATTATTTGCAGCGACTTCTATTCAGTTAGGAGTCGCTTTTTTTTGGCGTGCCCATTTGCGCTCACTTGGTTCGACGCTGCGCGTCGCCCGCGTTCGCGCTTCAGGTCGGTCTCCGCACAGTCGCTGTGATGCTCGGACGGCTCCGCTACGCTCCGC
This sequence comes from Soonwooa sp. T0.1_25, assembly GCF_057652215.1. NCBI lineage: Bacteria > Pseudomonadati > Bacteroidota > Flavobacteriia > Flavobacteriales > Weeksellaceae > Soonwooa > Soonwooa sp. T0.1_25. Next base: position 17,735 of record NZ_JBYFBZ010000003.1, read on the forward strand.
CGCCTCACATCACGAGCTCCAACAATGCGCTTCGCCCTCACGCAAAGTTGGAATAATTAGAAAAGATTAAATGAATTTAAAGTTCATTAGATTATTTTCACATATTATAAGAAATTAGTATTAAATTCGTTTTCACTAAAAAGTGAAATTGTGTGCGAGTGGAAAAAACGGATTTTCTTAAACTGTTTTTAATAACGCTTTTGTTGATTTTACAAAAAGTAGAAGCGCAACAAAACCTATTATTTTCAAATGATATCTATAGTGGGATTAGTGCAAGCTCGCTCTCGCCAACACAAACTTACATCAACCCAAATCCTTGGGATATCCAAATATTTTCTGAAGATATTAATGTTTACAATGATTACGCTTATATTTCAAAGGGGAATTTATTGGGATTAATAAAAGAGGAGATTGTCGCTGCTGATCCTAAAAAAGGAATAACAGGCGCTAACCAGGCCCACGTTTTCGATTATTACAATAAGGACTTAGCGAATCTTTTCTTCAATTCCGATGTATTGGGACCGTCATTTTTTTTTAAATCAAAAATAGGAGAAACCGATTTTAATATTGGACTTTTTACAAGATTGAGAACCCAAACCTCAGTTGTTGATTTTGACAATTATTTTAGATTTCAGAATCAAAATTTATCACGACCAATAGAGTATGCTGTCAGTCCATTCAAAACTAGTTTTATGAATTGGGGCGAATTGGGATTAAATTTTGCAACAGAAATTTTTCGTCAGTCAGATTACAAATGGGTTTTGGGTATTAATCTAAAATACGAAATGGGTTTTGATGCTTATAATCTTCAGAATAATAAGGATTTACATATAAGTACAGAAGTTAATGCGCAAAATCATGACCAGACAACTGCTACCAGTTACGACATTGCTGCAAGCTACGTGACCAACTATAATTTCGAAACCGAAAAATATGATTTTAAACAGCAGGGAAGTGGTTTGGGTTTAGATTTAGGCCTGAGTTTTATTAATAAATTTCCTGATTCCGAGACTTACGATCTTAAAGTAGATTTTAATATTTTGGATGTTGGTTATGTTAAATTTAATGGTGAAAATCATGTATTTATCGGCGATACAAAAGTTTTGCTGGATAATAATTCCACTTTTGATAACACCAAGTTCCAGTCGATTAAGCAGTATTTAGGATTGTTGAGTACTGAAGTTTATGGTGATCCTAATAAATCTCACATTTCTGACGGTTTCAAAATTGGGTTACCAACAAGCATTCATTTAGCTTTGAGTAAAAATATTAGACCGAATCACTATTTGAGTTTTAATTGGATACAACGCACACCGATTTTTGAAAATAGTCTTAAAAGAATTAATACATTTTCTGCAACTTATTCAGTTCAAAAACCTGCAATTGCCTATGGTTTTTCAACCGCTTTGTATGATTATAAAAATTTGCAATTTGGCGCCTATCTACGTCTTGGTCCACTTATATTGGGAAGCGAAAATATTTTTCCGCTCTTGTTTAATCATAAAAAATTACACGCTGCCAACTTTTTTATAGGATTAAAATTGTATCCATTTTGGGACAACGACTTCAAAAGACATCGTCGTGCGAAATGTAATTGTGATTAAGTAAAACTAAAATCGCCATCGCCATCCGCAAATTCGTAATGGAAGTTGGCGCCAAGCTCTTGTTTTAGCGTTTTGGTGATAAGGTAATTTCTTTTAAAATATCGTTTGTACAAAGCTTTTACCGATTGTCCTTTTGCTAATTCTTCGTTAATTTGGTCGTCATAAATTGTCATCATTTTCACTTTGTAATTTTTAATAATTGCAGGAAGTGAAATTGCAACTTTCGAAATATCATCTGCAAAATAATAAAGAACTTTAAGATGCGAATTTCGGATTGAGCATAAAAAACAAGTTGTCAAAATTTCATTTTCGTAAAGCTTTACCCAAAACATTTGATAGGAAGTCGAATAAGATGAAAACAAATAATTCGCTTGCTCTTTTTGGGTGGAAAGCCAAGGATATTTCAAAATCCATTCGAATTCTTTTGAGCTTCTGTGTAACGGATTTTTAGTTTGTTTATCAATAAAGTTTTTTAATTCGTCATCCCAATGGTAAGCGATAGAATAACTTAATTTTGATGATTTAGAAAGATACGGAATGACTGGATTTATTAACTTGTCAAATCTTAAAATCCATTTTTTATTTCGATTAAAAACCTCTTTTTTGCCTGGAAGAATTTCCGCAAGATTGGATTTAAAATAATATCGAACCGCTTGTTTAGGTTCAAGATCGTCAAAAAGCCCAATTTTTTTGTAAAGTCCATGCGCACTATCCGTGAATTCGGTGATCATCATCCTTCCATTGTAAGCAGCTTCGGCTGCATACAGAAGTTTTTGCGCAATCTGTTTGCCACGATGTTTTTCGCTGACATACAAAGTCGAAAACCATCCGAAATGAAAAACTTCACCGTTTGGTTTTGCGATGTCGTCTGGCAAAATCCCAAGATAACCTGTAAGTTCTTCGCCTTCGTAGGCTAAAAATAATAAAATATCGTCATCCGTTGCGCGAGGATTTGCGATGTGTGAAACTTCGCGAAGTTCAGAAATTGGCGCAAACTCAAACTTTTTAAAGGCTTCCGAAGTTGTAAATCCTTTAAGTTGCTTTTTTTTAAGTCCGACAATTTCTATCACAGTTTTCAATTTTAAACAAATATAACAAACTTGATTTTTAAAACGAAACTAATCATCGCAAAAGGCTAATGATTTCTAATTTAATTCGGTGTTTTCCAATTAATTTTAGCAAGTTGTAATAGATGATTTCGTTTTTGATGACTTGCTTTGCAGAATAATTTTCGACTTCAAGCGGAATCCGTTGCAAGTTTTTGAAACGTGAATCGAGCTTAAGACCAGCTGCACCAAAAGTATATTGAAGTCGTGGATTAGCTTTTGATAGTTTTTCGAAGAAATCATTTTTTACTCCAAAGTCCGTGAATGGAAAAGCAAACGAATCATTATTTAATCCTAGATTTTCTAGAAAATCCAAAGATTTTTGCGTGTTGTCGAGTTGCGCATCGAGAGTTAATTCGTGATACAAAGGATGATCCCAGCCGTGCGACGAGATCCCAAAGCCATCTTGTTTTAATTTTAATAATTCATGCGTCGTGAGATAGACTTTATTTTGCGCTAGATAAGTTTTAAAATCGATGTTCAAAAAAGTTGCAAGCTCATCCAGAAGATTTTGATTTTCAAATTTAATGGAAAGAAGATTTTTTTTGATATCCGAAACAACTGGATTTAGTTGTAAACTTTTAAAACTTGAAATCTGTTGTAGAAGATCTTTATTTTCTTCAATTTTTGAAATCAAAAGACTTGCTTTGCAACGCCACATGAGGTCTTTATTATCAATAAATTTGGGATTGATAAAGTTGATCGCGTAGATTCCTTTTTGTTTTAAAATAGGTGCGATGACATCATGGAAATCAGAATAGCCATCATCAAAAGTCAATAATAGGTTTGGTTTTCCTATTTTATTTTTGCTTGTTTTTCTTTCTAAAAAAGTCTCCCAATCGATAAAGTCAAAAGCTTTAGAAAGCTCGTCCACATCTTTAATAAAAGTTTTCGAACTTCGATAGGGGAAAAGGTGTTGGACATGTTTTAGCTTTTCGTCACTTACGCTGTGATAGACGATAACTAGATCTCGGTAAGGAGGATACTTTGCAAGTGTCTCCAAAGAAAAAGAACTCAAAAAAATTGAAGCCGATTTATAAAAGATAGATTTTGCGCTCACTATAAAAAAAACATTGTCAAAGCTTTCGCCTTGACAATGTTAAGAAAATATTATCTAATACTTGTAATCGTATTTTAAAAACTATTTAATAATTTTCATTTCGTTAAGAAGCCATTTAGCATCTGCAAATTTATCAACGATAAATAAGATGTATTTGGTGTCCACCATAATGTTTCGACTGAATTTCGGATCGTAGTTGATGTCACTCATCGTACCTTCCCATTGTCTGTCAAAGTTAAGACCAACCAAGTTACCATAAGCGTCCAAAGCTGGAGAACCCGAGTTACCACCTGTTGTATGATTGGTTGCAGTGAAGTTAACCGGAACTTCGCCAGTTTTGTCCTTGTAGATACCGTAATCTTTAGCATTGTAAAGACTGATTAGTTTTTTAGGAACATCAAATTCGTAATCTCCAGGAACATATTTTTCCATAACGCCAGCTAGATTGGTTTTGTAACCGTAGTTAACCGCATCGCGAGGATTAGACCCTTTTATTTTTCCGTAAGTTACACGTAGTGTTGAGTTAGCATCTGGGAAGAATTTTCTGTCTTTATCCGTTGCCATTTGTTGTGCCATAAAGGTCTTTTGCAAGGTATCGATCTCAGCTTGTAGACTTGTAACTTTGCTGTGTGTTGTGCTAACATAAGCGCCTTTAATATTATTCCAAAGTTGGATTAAAGGATCGTTTTTCAAAGCTTTAACAAGGCTCGCTTGGTCAGCAAATACTTTGTTGATGTCACTATAAGTTGTTGCGCCGTTTACATGGGCTTGGCCTGTGATAATCGAGTTTTTAGCATAGTTTTCCAGTACGGCAACATTCGCTTTTGCATCTTTAAACTTTTCTAAACCACTTGGTAAAAACTGAGGTGCAGATTTAGTAGCATACAAAGCCAAAACTTGAGCCGTTACTTTGGCGTCCAAATCGCTTTCATAATCTTTGTAGATATCTGACAATCTGGTTTTGAAACCGTCCAAAGACTTCGCATTGAAAGTCCCGTTGTCAACAGCTTCAACATAGCTAGAGAACAAACTTGCCAAGGCTAGCGTCTCAGCATTTCGTGGTAATTCAGAATAATAAGCTCTGTTAAGGGCGTAAGGTGCTTGCTCGTTGTAAACTTTGTTTAATCCGTCAATTGTTGCTTTTATTTGAGGGTTTTTCGAAATCAAAGACTGTTCGTATTGTTGTTTTTTACCAACAGCATTAGATTTTTTAAGACCTTCAACCTCGCCAATCCATTTCTTCCAAGAGTTAGCGATACGAGCGTATTTAGAAGCGTATTTAATTCTTGTTGCATTGTCCGTTCTCATTTTTTCGTCAAGAACTTTCAAGGTTACATCACGTACCGAAATCATTGCTGGATCGGTTTCGTTCATGATTTTTTCCACTGCGATAGCTGGAAGATATTCCGTAGTTCTTCCTGGGAAACCAAATACAAACGTGAAATCATTTTCTTGTTTGTCTTTGATAGAAATAGGCAAGAAGTGTTTTGGTTTGTAAGGGACGTTATCTTTCGAATATTCCGCGGGTTTGTTATTTTTGTCAGCATAGATTCTGAACATCGAGAAATCTCCTGTGTGACGTGGCCAAACCCAGTTGTCAGTATCGCTACCAAATTTACCAATGCTTTGCGGTGGTGCGCCAACTAGGCGAATGTCTTTGTAGGTCTCGATAACGTAAGCATAATATTTGTTACCGTAATACATCGATTTTACAGTAACTTTTTGATAATTTTCAACTTTTTGAGAAGCGATGTAGGCCTCTGTATTTTGTTTTACTTTCGCATCAAGAGCAGCGCCTGTTAGTCCGTCTGTCCCAGCCAAAATCTGTGGCGTCACTTCTTTGATGTCCGCGATAAAGTCTACAGTTACGCCAGGATTTGGAAGTTCACCCTCCATATTTTTAGCCCAAAAACCGTTGGTTAAGAGATCGTTTTCTACCGTCGAATGTGACTGAATATTATCATAACCACAGTGGTGATTGGTCAATAATAAACCTTGCCCTGAGATAACTTCGGCAGTACATCCACCATCGAATTGTACCACAGCATCTTTGATGCTCGCTTTGCTAGGGTCAAAAATATCTTTCGCAGAGATTTTCATACCCAAATCTTTCATTTCCTTTTCATTAAGTTCTGTAGGCATCCACATACCGCCGTATTGTTGAGCAAAAGCCATTGCGGCAGGTAGTAAGATTGCTGATAATAGAAGTTTACTTTTCATTTCTTAGCATTAAAATTGAGCCAATTTACGCATTTTTATCGGAACGGGATTTTATATACTTTGAAAACTAAATTGTTTTTTAGGAGCTAATCCCGCTATCAGCTTTATCTTTCGTCTTGTCGCTCGGACGGCTCTGCTACGCTCCGTCGCCTCACGCCAATCCCAAAGGATGCCGCTTCTATCGGGGCTAGGGGAGCTGGTATTCGATTTTATAGTTCGTTTGAAAATTTTAGAAATTACATTGTCATTAACAATCTTAATCAATTAGCATTTATAATAACAACCCTATTTTTTTTAAAAATCAATTATTCGTATTTTCGAAGGAAATAAATAGTTTTATGAAGAATAGATTATCCTTATTGTTTTTGGCGGTTGCTACCTTAGGTTTTGCACAAGAAAATGTCAGCTACCAAAAACCTTCCGCAGAGATTTTGAAGTTAGCAGATTATGATCGTCCACCATCCATTATGATGGATAGCAAGCGCGAAACTCTGATTTTGACCTACCGTTCTACTTACAAAACCTTGGAAGACCTTATTCAGGATGAGATGAAGTTAGGAGGACTTAGGATAAATCCTGTGACTAATATTTCGAGTACGATGACGTATTCTAACAACTTGAAAATTAAAAAAGTTAATGCTAAATCTGAAACCCAAGTTACAGGACTTCCTCAGAATGCACGTTTGGCTTATTTCCAATTTTCGCCAGACGAAAAATTTTTGGCATTCACCAACACAACGGCAAAAGGAGTAGAACTTTGGATCGTTGATCTAGCTTCAGCAAGCGCAAAAAAGCTAACTTCTGATAATCTGAATGCTAATATGGGGTCGCCATATTCTTGGTTTAGAGATTCTAAAGCCTTATTGGTGAATCAATTGTTAGCAAATCGTCCAGCGCTTTTGGATGATAAAAATAATCTTCCGACAGGTCCAACGGTATCGACAAGTGACGGAAAAGTATCTCAAAACAGAACTTATCAAGACCTTCTTAAAAATCCACAAGACGAAAAGAATTTTGAAACTTTAGTAACTTCAGAATTATATAAAGTTAATGTTGATGGGACTTCTAGCTTGTTCAAAAAAGCAGATATGTACGCTGGGCAAAGCTTTTCTCCTAGCGGGAAATACGTCAATATTACAACATTACAAAAGCCTTTTTCGTACATCGTTCCTTTGTCAAGATTCCCGATGACAAGCGTTGTGTACGACGAATCTGGCAACGAAATTAAGAAAGTAAATGAAATTCCTCTTACGGAGATTATGCCAAAAGGTTTTTCAGCAACGCGTGAAGGAAAACGTAATATGACTTGGCGCTCTGATAAGCCAGCGGTTTTATATTTTGTTCAAGCTTTGGATGGTGGCGATCCAGCAAAAAATGTGGATTTTAGAGATGAGGTTTTCACGTGGGAAGCGCCTTTTAATACAGCACCAAAATCTTTAGTGAAAGTAAAAGACCGTTTCGCAGGTATCCAATGGGGAGACGATCAACATGCGATTGTTAGTGATTCTTGGTATGATACGCGAAATGTCACAACTCAATTTTTGAATCCTTCAACTGGCGATACGAAATTGATTTCTAAACGTAATTTCCAAGATATTTACAGCGATCCAGGAGAGTTTCAAACCAAAAGAAATGAGTTCGGTCGTGATGTTATCGATGTCGAGGCTAACAAGTCTTATCTTTTAGGAGATGGTTTTACAAAAGAAGGGCAATTCCCGTTCATCGATTCTTTTGATTGGAATTCTTTGAAAACGACAAGGTTGTACACGTCTAATGTTAAAGACAAGAAAGAAGATTTAATCGATATTCTTAATATTAAAAAGAACGAAATTCTTGTCCGTGAACAGTCAAAAAATGAGTATCCGAATTATTATATCAAAAATTTTAAATCAGGAAAACTAACGCCAGTTACGCAATTTTCGAATCCTTTTGCAAGTATTAAAGATGTCACTAAAGAAGTGATTCATTACAAAAGAAATGACGGTGTTGACTTAACTGGGACGCTTTATTTACCAGCTGGCTACAACAAAAAAGACAAATTGCCATTGTTGATTTGGGCGTATCCAGAAGAGTTTAAAGATAAAGCAACCGCGGGACAAAACTCGAAAAATCCGAACGAATTTACATTCCCAAGCTATGGATCATTTATCTATTGGGCGGCTAAAGGTTATGCAGTTTTGGATGATGCTTCGTTCCCGATTATTGGTGAAGGCAAAACTGAACCTAACGATACTTTTATCACGCAATTGGTTGCTGATGGAAAAGCAGCAATTGATGCAGTGGACAAATTAGGTTACATCGATCGAAAAAAAGTGGCAGTTGGCGGACATTCCTATGGTGCTTTTATGACAGCAAATCTATTGACGCACTCGGACTTATTCGCTTGTGGTATTGCGAGAAGCGGCGCTTATAACAGAACATTAACACCTTTCGGTTTTCAAAGTGAACAGCGTAACTATTGGGATGTTCCGAATGTCTACAATGAGATGTCACCCTTCATGAATGCTAACAAAATGAAAACACCAATGCTATTGGTTCATGGTGAGGCAGATAACAATCCTGGGACTTTCACACTACAAACAGAGCGTTATTTCCAAGCATTGAAAAACCTAGGTGCGCCAGTTAGAATGGTGTTGTTGCCTAAAGAATCGCACGGCTATGTTGCGAAAGAAAATATTCTTCACCTACTTTGGGAGCAAGATCAGTTTTTAGAAAAATGTTTAAAAACTAAATAAACATCGATTTTAATAATAAAAAAAAACCATCGGAAGTCCGATGGTTTTTTATGTTTTAGATTAAAAAAAATTATGCATTCTTTTCTTTTAATAAATCTCTGATTTGAGTCAAAAGTTCCTCTTGAGTTGGACCAGCTGGAGCTTCCTCAACAACAGCTTCTGGTTTTTTCAATTTGTTGATACCTTTGATCATTACAAATAAAGCGAAAGCCACCACTGTAAATGAAATTGCTGCAGAGAGGAAGTTACCATACTTAATTGCGGTGCCAGGAATAACAAGTTGTGATAGGTTTTCAGCATTTATTGCTTTTAAAGCTGGATTAAGGATAGCAGGAGTAATAAGGTCTTCAACTAATGAAGTTACAATTTTACCAAATGCTCCACCGATAACTACACCGACAGCCAAGTCGATCACGTTACCTTTAACAGCAAACTCTTTAAATTCTTTAAAAAATCCCATAGTGTTTTGTTTAATGTGTCTGTAAAAGTATTAAAAAATTGTAAACACAATCAAGTATTTACTAAAAAAATTGCATGAATTAAGAAATTGTCTGATTTTTGAATGCGAAAAATTATTAATTTTGCAAAAAATGCTAAACGATGAAAATACTCAATATCAATCAGTTAAAAGAATGTGATCTGTTCACTATTAAAAATAAACCGATTTTTTCTATTAATTTGATGGAAAAATCTGCTAAAGTTAGTTGTGAATGGCTTTTAAACAACACATCTCCTAGTGAGGATTTTGTAGTTTTTTGCGGAAATGGTAATAACGGAGGAGACGGTTTGGCGATTGCAAGATTACTGTCTTTACAAAATAGAAAAGTGAAGGTTGTTGCTAATTACGGTAAAAAATTTGCAAAAGATGCGTTAACTAATCTTCAAAAAATTCCTGAAAACGTACCTATTGTTGATACTAGTGATTTTTCAATATCGATTATTAGAAATACTACAATTATTATTGATGCCATTTTTGGTATTGGTCTTAATAAAAATATTGGACAACCTTGGGAGGCTATAATTGATGATATTAATAAGCTTGATAATCGGGTTATATCTATTGATCTTCCTTCTGGTTTTATTCCTGATGGAGACCGAAATAGTGATGTTAAAATTAAAGCCACCGATACATTAAGTTTTCAATTTTATAAAAAAATATTTTTTCATCCAGAAACAGGTATCAATTGTGGTAAAATCCATGTATTAGATATTGATTTAAGTAAAACTTATATAGATAATGCCGAAGTTGATTCTTATGTGTCTGAAGAGGATATTATTAGGAAAATATATAAAAAAAGATCAGATTTTACCCACAAAGGTAATTTTGGAAAAGCCGTACTTGTTGGCGGAAGCTATGGAAAAACAGGAGCTATTATTTTAGCAGCACGTGGAGCCTCAAAAACAGGAGCTGGACTTACATTTATCAATGCGCCTGAGTGTGCTTATTCCGCAAGTCTTATGCAACTTCCAGAAGCTATGTTCGAGTTTGCTGGTGCTCGAGAAGTTGATATAATTACTACTATCGAGGATGGTAATTATGGTATTGGACCTGGTTTCGGTAAAACTGAAACAGCAAGATTAGCACTCGAGAATTTCTTAAGAAATCATAGCCGTCCTATTGTGTTAGATGCAGATGCTTTAACATTGCTTTGTAGTCATTTTAATTTACTATCATGGGTGCCAAAAGATTCTATTTTGACGCCGCATCCTAAAGAATTTGATCGTCTTTTTGGTGCTTCACTTAATTCTTTTGTGCGATTAGAATTGGCAAAAGAAATGGCAAAAAAGCATCAACTTAATTTTGTTCTTAAAGATCATCATACGCAAATAGTTCTTCACACTGGAGAAGTTTATTATAATGTTACGGGTAATTCTGGTTTAGCAAAAGGAGGAAGTGGTGACGTTTTAACGGGAATTATCACCTCTCTTTTAGCACAAAAATATTCACCAAAAGAAGCAGCCATTTTTGGCGTGTGGATACATGGTAAAGCCGCAGATTTAGCGCTTAAAGGACAGTCTAAAGAAAGTCTTCTCGCATCAGATGTTATCGAAAGCGTTGGTAAAGTCTTTAACTATCTGTCAAAGTAGAAGTTAAAACACTAAATATAATAATTAAAAATGTCCAGATCCACACCGATTTGGACATTTTTGTTTGTTGTCCCATTGCTACTTTATAAATGCTAGATTGGACTTCAAAGAATATAATTAAAACAAAAGTATTAATCAGCATTCCAAAAGAAGATTTCAAATCGAGATTCCAATTTTGTCTAATGGAAGAAACATCGGATATTTTTAAAGATTTTAAATCAGCGATTTGTGTACTAAAAATTAAAAAAAATATTAATCCTAAAATTGGCATTAACCAATAGAATAGTTTGTTACCAAATCCATCAGCCTCGCCATTAAATCCAAAATGTGTGGGTATTCTTGCTGGAAGACTACGGTAGGTGAGCGCACTGAACAATAACAGCCCAAATAATAATAAAGAATTGATGAGTATTAAAAGAATTATCATTTTTTAATTGAAAATTTGGATGAAAAAAATATTTAAATTTTATAGCAATTTAAAACTATTTTAATAAAAACGGAATTCTTTTATCGTTAAATTTGTTATATGATAAATGATAAAAAGAATGAAATTTTTCGACAATTAGTTGAAAACAAATTCCAAATATACAATTCGCTTTTCATGAGCTTGCCTTATGACAAAATGACGAATATCGGCATGTTGCTGCCTTTTTTATATGAAGAAAGTAAAGACGGTTACGACAAAGCTTTGTCACCGGAAGAGATTATTAATTCGTTTTTTAAAAACCATACAGACCTCGAATCCGAAGATCAAAAGTTAGAACTGCTTTTCAAGATCGTTCAGTATATCGAACGACAAGTGGTTTTGTTTGATAGTATAGAAGATGCTGCGTTCCAAAAGTTACATTCGGATGCCGATTCGGGCACAGTTCTTAATCTTTACGAACGAGCTTTGCAAGACCATCGTTTGACCGATGTTCGAAAAAAGTTAAAAGATTTCTCTGTTAAAATCGTTTTTACGGCGCATCCAACACAGTTTTATCCAAACGCAGTTCAGCGGATAATTCATGATTTACGAGATGCCATCCAGAATGATTCAGTCACGAATATTGATGTGCTTTTGCAACAGTTGGGCAAGACGCCATTTGTTAATAAAGAACGTCCGACGCCTTTGGACGAGGCGATGAGCATTATGTATTATTTGCGATACGTCTATTATCAAAGCATTGGCGATTTGTACAAAAAACTGAAGGAAACCTTCGGAACCGATGATTATCACTTACATCCCGATATTATAAAACTTGGTTTTTGGCCAGGTGGCGATCGTGACGGAAATCCGTTTGTGACTGCTGATGTAACCTTGGAAGTCGCAAAAGAGCTGCGAAGTTCGATTCTTAAATGTTATTACGGACATCTTAAAAATTTGAGAAGAAGACTTAGTTTTAGAGGTGTTTCCGAAGTTTTGGAAGATTTGAGCCATCAACTATATCAAGCGATTTTCCAAAAAGATTTTGAAATTTCTGAAACAGAAATTATTGCTAAAATCGATCAGGCGGAACATATTTTAATTACAGACCATCAGTCGCTTTTCCGAGAATTATTGGACGATTATCGTGATCGTGTAAAGATTTTTGGGACACATTTTGCGACTTTAGATATTCGTCAAGATAGCCGTGTTCATCAGAAAATTGTAGATTCTATTTACAATCATTTATTTAAAAATGAAGAGGATTCTGAAATTTCTAATCAGCAAAAGTTTGAAAGTTTACTAAATTCTGATAATCATGTTAAACCTAATGATTTTGAAGATGAAATTGTAAAAGATACTTTGCGAAATATTTTGAATGTTACTAAAATTCAACAACAAAATGGCGAACGAGGATTGCACCGTTACATTATTTCTAATTCGGATGAGGTTAAAGATGTAATGAATGTTTTAGCTTTGTTCAAAATTAGCGGTTATCAAAATGACGACATCAAAATGGATATTGTTCCACTTTTTGAAACCATGGAAGGTCTTATTAACGCCGAAGCTGTGATGCGAGATTTGTATCAACTTCCGTTTTATCAAGCTCATCTTAACAGACGCTGCAATCAACAATACATTATGTTAGGATTTTCGGATGGGACAAAAGATGGCGGTTATTTGAAAGCGAATTGGGAAATCTATCGGGCAAAAGAGCGTTTGACAGCCATTGCAAAAGAATTTGGAATTAAAGTTATTTTCTTTGACGGACGTGGTGGTCCGCCAGCAAGAGGTGGTGGCAAGACGCATGATTTCTATGCTTCGCAAGGTAAAACAATCGCTAATAACGAGTTAGAATTGACGATACAAGGTCAAACGATTACCAGTGTTTTCGGGAATAAAGACCAAGCTAAATACAACTTTGAACAGTTACTGACAGCAGGAATTGAAAATGATGTTTTTGAAAATTCTAAAAAAGATTTGACCGAAAAAGAGCGTCATTTAATTGAGAATTTAGCGGAACTTAGTTTCGAAAAATATTCTGAATTAAAAGCGCATCCGATGTTTGTGCCGTATTTGCAAGAGATGAGCACACTCGAATATTACGGAAAAACCAATATTGGAAGTCGTCCGAGCAAACGTGGCGCAGATGGCGAATTAAAATTTGAAGATTTGCGGGCGATACCTTTTGTAGGTTCTTGGTCGCAACTTAAGCAGAATGTTCCTGGCTTTTATGGATTTGGGACTGCGCTTAAAATTTTGAAAGATGAAGGTCGATTTGATGAGGTTAAATTCTTGTACCAACATTCGGATTTTTTCAAAACTTTGGTGCTCAACTCAATGATGTCGATGAACAAAACTTATTTTCCATTAACTTATTATATGAAAGAAAATAAAAAGTTTGGTGAGTTTTGGAATGTCCTTTTTGATGAATTCAATTTGTCGAAAGAATTAATGTTAGAATTAACAGGTTTCAAAGTTTTGATGCAAGAAGAACCGCTTAACAGAAAATCGGTTTTAATAAGGGAAAAAATAGTACTTCCGCTTCTGAGTATTCAGCAATATGCATTAATGCAAATACAGAAAAATCATGATAACAAAGCCGTTTATGAGAAATTAGTGATTCGATCTTTGTTTGGTAATATTAATGCAAGTCGTAATTCTGCTTAGTTTTTTAATTTAACATAAAACAAAAATCTATTGACTATGGCAGACTCAATATCAGACGTTTCTTCAGAGCTTTTTCGAACCATATTAATGAATACTTCCATCGGAATCGTGTGGATGGATTCGGAGAATTTTAAAATTAAAACCATAAATCCTGCACTTCTTGATGTCTTTGATCTTGATGAAAATTGTATTGGCAAAAGTGGTTTAGACGTTTTTCCAGATTTAATTCTGAAAGATAATGTAGAGATAATTTCGGATATTATTATTAATGGAGGAAAACATAAACATGTTATTCAACTTTTAAAAAATGATGCGGAGAAGTCAGATGATGTACAATTTTTTGTTTTAGAAATTTCTCGTGTTAATTTTGAAAATGAATTTGGACTAATGATAACGCTGCGTCAAATTGGAGAGCGATTGTTCTTCGAAAAACGCATGGCTGAATCTAAAGAAAAGTTCGATTATCAGGTGGCGGGTTCATTGTTTTCGAAAGCAATTTTGATTGGCGAAGATGCGCAAATCGAGATCGCTAATGAACGTATGATTTTGACTTTGGGTAAAGGTTATAATATATTGGGCTCTTCTATTTTTGATCTTTTCCCAGAATTAAAATCTCAAAAAATCGCTGAGTTATACAAGCTTTGTTTGGAAGAAGAAACAAAGATTTTCGAAAGGTGTATTCCCATAGAAATCAATATTAATGGTGTTCTCAAACATTTATTTTTAAAATTTGCTTTAAAACCGATAACAAACAAAAAGGGAGATCAAAAGGCAGTTTTGTTGTCCGTTCTTAATATTACCGATTTGGTTCTTGCAAAGCAAAAGTTGTATGATAGAGAAGCTTTGCTCAAACATTTTATCGAAAATTTACCAGTTGCCATTAATGTTTTAGAAGGTAAAGATTTTGTTTATCGCGTTTCTAATAAGATTTCGGAGAGTGTTTGGGGATACAAAATAGACATAGGAACTCGCGTTATTGATACTGTCCCAGGTATTGAAGGACGTCCTATTTTTAAAAATTTACAAAAGGTTTTTAATGAAGGTATTCAGTACGAAAAAAAGGAGTACGAATATGTTGATGCGAAAGGAAATACACAATATATTAATTATATTTTTCAGCCAATTAGAGATGTTAATGGTAATGTAAAGTATGTGATGACTTTGGGTTATGATGTTTCGGAAGAACTAAAATATAAAAAACAACTTCGAGAAAACGAAAAGAAATTTAAAACCTTGGCAGAGTCGATGCCGCAATTGGTTTGGACTGCAGATAATGAGGGTAGTGCTGATTATTTTAATAGTAATTGGTATACGGTAACTGACATTCCGTATGGCGAAAATCCTTGGGGAAACCTCGAGAAATTATTAGGTGTTTCGCCCTCAGAAGCTAAAGTTCTTACCGCAGAATGGTACAATTGCATCGCCAATAAAAAAGTTTATGAAAAGGAAATGTTGTTTAATAATTATAAAAAAACGGGTAAAAAACACTGGTATTTAGTGAGAGCAATTCCGATTTATAATGACGAAAAAATGGTCGATTCTTGGATCGGAACTTGTACAGATATCGACGATTTCAAACAATTACAACAACAGAAAGATGACTTTTTGGGGATTGCAAGTCATGAGCTAAAAACCCCGCTAACCAGTCTAAAATTATATTCTCAGTACATGGGAAGAAATCTGCAAAATCTGGGAGATACTGCTAATGCAAGTGTTGCTCGAAAAATGGACGAGCAGATTAATAAATTGACAGAGTTAATTGCTGAACTTCTTGACGTTACAAAAATCCAAAACGGAAGAATAGAATTAAAATCTAGTAAATTTGATTTTAATGACTTGGTGAATGAAGTTGTAGAAGAACAACAAATGGCAAGTAGACATCAGATTCTGGTTAATGCTAAGCCAGTTGGGATGATAGAAGCCGATCGTCATCGACTGTCGCAAGTCATGAGCAACTTGATAGGTAATGCGATCAAATATTCACCAGATGCTGACAAAGTCGTTGTAACTGCTGAACATTTGGGTTGTAAAATTAGATTTTGTGTTCAAGATTACGGCATTGGAATTCCTGAAGAAAAAATTGAACACGTTTTTAAACAATATTATCGTGTGAGTGGTGAGAAAGAACATACAATTCCGGGTTTGGGAATTGGTTTGTATATTTCTGCCGAAATCATCAAAAGAAGTAATGGTAACATTTATGTTAATTCTGAGAGGGGAAAAGGGTCTAATTTTTGTTTTGAACTTCCTGTAAAAAACTAATACAATCTTTTCTCCAATGTTGGAATTAAATAAAAAAATTATCATCGTTGATGACAATATTGCGATTTTGGATTCGTTGCAGATGATGTTGGATTTGGAAGGTTATGATGTTCAGATTTTCGAAAAAGGTTCTGAAATGTATCAACAACTTGACAAAAGCAATTTGCCCAATCTTATCCTTATGGATATGTGGTTGGCTGGTGAAGACGGACGTGATATTTGTCGATTAATTCGTGCCAATGAAGATTTTATGTCACTTCCAGTTATTATCATGTCTGCAAGTCGAGGCCTCGCAAATTCCGCTATAGAAAGTGGTGCCAACGAATTTGTTGCCAAGCCTTTTGACCTTTTCGATGTTTTGGATAAAATTAAAAAGTATAGTGATAAAAATTAAAAGACTGCCTTTCTAGACAGTCTTTTTAATTTAATTTTTAATAAATTTCTCAATCTTTTCGCCATTGTTTATTTTTAAATAATAAACGCCTTTTTCAAGATTCGAAATGTCTATTTTCACAGAGTTTTCAGTTTTAAGAAGTCTTCCTAGATTATCAAAAATTTGCACGGTTTCGATTTTAGAATTGGTTTTAATTTCGATAAAATCCTTAGCAGGATTTGGATAGATGCTAAAGTTGCTTTGCTTCACATTATCCACCATTAAATATTGATTATAGGCTTTTCCAAAATTAACAATACCATAACCTTGTTGGTCTGTTGGCGCAGTAGCATGAGAAGCAGTCGAACGAAGTTTATTTTTAACATCATCAAGATTGACACTTTTTGGTAGCGCTTGTAGCAATGAAGTGATACCTCCAGCCGACAAAGGATTTGCCAATGAAGTTCCGCTTGCTTGGGTCACATTATTGTTGAAAACAGTTGCCGTCGCCACACCTCGAGCACAAACATCAGGCTTAATAACTCCCACAGAATTGGGTCCGTAGGATGAAAAGCTTGCACTAACACCATTATAATCGACAGCACCAATAGAGAAGACTTTTGCATTGTCGGCTGGCGTTATGATGTAAAACCAAGAATTATCGGCTTCGTTACCAGCCGCAAAATTGATGAAAATTCCTTTTTCGTAAGCAATTTGCGCACCTCGAGCAATAAAGCTGGTTGTGCCATTCATATCTGCGTAGGTGTAATCGTAGCGACTATCATCAAACTCGTAATAGCCCAACGAAGTCGAAATAAGATCAACGCCTTTTCTATCTGCTTCTTCGGCAGCTTCGATCCAATAGAGTTGCTCTTCTGGGATTTCGATGTCTGCATCTTCAGAAACATATAAATAAAAATTAGCGTCTGGCGCAGAACCGACAAATTGATTTAGAATAAAACCGCCCATTGTTCCTAAACAAACAGCACCGTGCGAGTTGAGATTTTGATTATAAATATCGTTGTTTTTTGAAACGAAATTATAACCACCTTTTATTTGTCCATTATCTCTCAACCTTTTGAAAGCACTTCCTGTATTTACACTAGGAAAGCCAGTGTCGATAACCGCAACCGTCATTCCTGTTCCGGTGTAACCAGCAACATGTAAACTTCTTAGATTCATTTGGTCAATTTGTGAAGCTGCTTCACCATAGTTAAAGTTGGCTCTATTTGCTTCTAAATTTTGCCATTTGTTAGGACGTTCGGCTTCCGATTTTTTTCCGCCGTTGGGATTTCTCACAAAAGATTCCACATGCGAGACGTAAGGCTGCGAGTTTAAAGTTTGGATTTGTGCTGCGGTTGCATTAACAGCAACACCATTTAACCATTTGGAATGGTCTTTAACGGTGAATCCTAAATTTTTCACATTTTGAATGTAAGAAGCTTCAATAGGAGCATCTTGATCGTTGAGAGCAATCGATTTGTGAGTTCTTCGATCCAAAGATTTTTGCGATAATTCGGATAAAGGATTTGCATAAAATGTTGCTTTGTTAGGTTTATCTTTAAAAAAGACAAAAACCAATTCCGTTTGTTGAGCTTGGGCGAAAAAGAGTCCGCCAAGCATCAAGCTGGTAAAGATTTTTTTCATAGATTTATGACAGGTTATTTTTTGTATAACTAAATTAAGCTTAAATTTACAAAATCAAAGTTTCGTTATGAAAAAAATTCAAATGGTTGACCTTCAAAGTCAATATTATAAAATAAAAAATGAAGTGGATAACGCTGTAATCAATGTTATGAATTCGGCAGCGTTTATTAATGGGCCAGAAGTTAAATTTTTCCAATCAGATTTAGAAAATTATTTAGATGTTAAGCATGTTATCCCGTGTGCAAATGGGACAGATGCTTTGCAAATTGCACTAATGGCACTGGATCTGAAAGAAGGCGATGAAGTTATCACTGCAGATTTTACATTTGCTGCAACAGTTGAAGTTATTCATTTGTTAAAATTAAAATCTGTTCTAGTAGATGTTAATTACGATACATTTACCATCGATCCAGAACAAATTAGAAAAGCAATTACACCAAAAACTAAAGCGATTATTCCTGTGCATTTGTTTGGACAATGCGCGAATATGGAAGAAATCCTAAAAATTGCTAAAGAACATAATCTTTACGTTATCGAAGATAATGCCCAAGCTATCGGTGCAGATTACACATTCTCAGACGGGACAGTTAAAAAATCTGGAACTATGGGAACGATTGGTACGACGTCATTTTTCCCTTCTAAAAATTTAGGTTGTTATGGTGACGGTGGAGCGATTTTCACTAACGATGATGACTTAGCGCACAGACTTCGTGGCATTGTTAACCACGGCATGTACGAAAGATATTACCATGACGAAGTTGGTGTTAACTCTCGATTGGACAGCATCCAAGCGGTTGTGCTAAGACAAAAACTTCCATTATTAAATAATTACAACGAAGCGCGTCAATGGGCGGCTAATTATTATAACGAAGCATTTGCTGGTCATGCGGATATTTTGACACCAGTTACAGCTGATGATACTAACCACGTTTTCCATCAATATACTTTAAGAATTACGAACGGAAAACGCAACGAACTTCAAAAATTCTTATCTGAAAAGGACATTCCTGCGATGATCTATTATCCAGTTGCACTTAGAAAACAAAAAGCTTATTACCAAGAAAGTAACGATGCAGATTTTGTAAATACAGATAAACTTTTGAATGAAGTTATTTCTCTACCAATGCATACAGAGCTGGACGAAGAGCAACTGAAATATATTACAGACGCAGTTTTGGAGTTTATGTCTGTAGAATAATTTCGAATTAAATAAAACACAAAAAAAATAATGGCAATACTAGTAACCGGAGGATTAGGTTATATTGGTTCGCACACGGTTGTAGAACTTCTTAACAATGATTTTGAAGTGATAATTGTTGACGACTTATCTAATTCTGAAAAATTTATTTTAAATAATATTGAAGAAGTTTCGGGTAAGAAACCAATTTTTTATCCATTTGATCTAAGACGAAAAGAATTATTATCTCAAGTTTTTGAAGCACATAATATTGAAGGTTGTATCAATTTTGCAGCTTTCAAAGCGGTGGGCGAAAGTCAAGAAAAACCTTTGGAATATTATGAAAACAATTTGTTTTCGTTGATTAATATTTTACAGGAGTTTAAAACTAGAAATGTATCTAATTTTATTTTTAGTTCTTCTTGTACGGTTTATGGTCAAGCGGATCAAATGCCAATCGACGAGAATACGCCTCTTAAAATGCCAGAAAGCGTTTACGGAAAGACCAAACAAATGGGCGAGGAGATTCTGAAAGATTTTGCTTTAGCGAATCAAAAGAAAATCACTTTGCTACGATATTTTAATCCAATTGGAGCACATCCATCAGCTAAATTGGGCGAATTACCAATCGGAGTTCCAAATAACTTGGTGCCTTATGTAACTCAAACTGCTGCGAAAATTCGTGAGAAGTTAAGCATTTGGGGAGATGATTATCCAACAGAAGATGGTACAGCGGTGCGCGATTATATTTATGTTGTAGATTTGGCGAAAGCTCACGTTGCGGCGCTTAAAAAACTAATCGATTCTAAAGAAGAAACGGTTATAGATATTTATAATTTAGGGACTGGAAAAGGATCATCGGTTTTGGAAGTTGTTAAAGCTTTTGAATCGGCGAATAATGTTGACGTTCCGTATCAGATTTGTGATCGTCGCGCCGGCGATATTACAATTGCTTATGCTAACGCTGATAAGGCTGAAAAAGAATTAAATTGGAAAGCTGACACTTCACTCGAAGAAGCGCTGAGAACAACTTGGCAGTGGCAAAAATATTTAGAAACAAGATAAAACAAAAAGCGATTCCTACGAATCGCTTTTTTTATTGGGTTTTAATTTTGATGGAGTTAAAATTAATTTTTAATAATCTTTTGGTTGGATGTTTCACCATTTTCAAAAAGGATATTCAAGCTATAGACACCTTTATTCAATTTAGAAATATCAATTTTATTCGATTGGTAATTATTTAATTTTTTGCCGTCAATACTGTATAATTCGATGTTTTTAATTTTATCGTTTGATTGGATATTTACTTCATTTTGACTAGGATTTGGATAGATGCTTACGTCTTTTTTAGTAGTTTCGCTCGTTCCTAATACAATAGTTTGTGATAAAACTGGACCAATCCACAGACTTTCTTTGTTAATATCTGTACATTTTGATTTGATGTAATTTTCATAGGTCCAATATACCGTTAAATTATTCACGCTCAAATTACTTTGGTCTGTGTCAACATAAGTTTCCAAACTCGTAGAGTAGCCACCTCGACGTCCATATAAAACTTGCGATTGTACAGCAGTTGGATTGGGCGTCCAGCTTAGATCATAGCTTTGATTAACCTGATTACTTAGCTTAAAATTAGTCGGACCATTACATATAACCTCACCGTTACTTGCGTTTTGAAGATACATCGAAATAGGGAAGTAGCCTTCATTATTGGCGAAAACAGCATCAGGAACTTTTAGTTTTATCGTATGTTGCCCAGCAGCTAGATTTCCAAGTTTTATCTCTCGATTTGGAATGGCATCACCAGGACACCAGTTGCTGAAAGATAACCAGTTGCGTAATGTTTTTTCGGTCGAACCGTAGATGCCGTTGCCTTGCGTATTTACAACACGGAAAGGCTCACAAGATTTGCCACCAGGTCTGTATTGATGCACAAGATTATCATCGAGATAGACATAATGCTCACGCCTTACATATTCTTCACCATTGGTATTGGCGCCGTGATTAGATGAAATTAAATGTAAAACCGCATTGTCAACAGGAGTATCTAATGTGAAATTTACGGTTCGTGTTGTAGTGCCAGGTTCATCTGTTGAATTGTATTTATTAAGATTTGAACGATAAAGTAAAGGCATGAAAAAATTAGAGTTGGTCGGTGCAGAACCTGTAGAGACAAATCTTAAATTTCCTCTAAAAACATCTGTTCTATCTGCACAACCAGCAACTTGTGTGTTAGCTGCTGCTGAATAACCATCCGCACGGAATTCAATCCAAATGTCATAATTCTGAGTTATCGAGGTGTCGTGTAAAAGATTCGCAAGATTATCAGTTTTAAATTGATAAGGCACCGTGGTTGGCGTTTTATTCTTGTTCATAAATGGTGTTATAAAACGACCAAGTTCGATACGTTTAACATCTGTTTGCTCCCAGGTATAAGTCGTCAAACCTTTCGGAACTAAAGCTATATTAATACCTGCTAGACGATCATAATTATCACATGCAGCGATAAGATCAACCTCCACAGAAACACTGCTGCCAATACTTGCGATTTCTTCGGGCGTTAATTTTCTAGAAATTATATCACGCTCATAACCGTGAAGTCGGATGGCGCCTGTCGGAATTTGTGAGTAGGCTTCAGGCGGAAGACTTTGTCCTTCACCCAAATAATGGTACATACTGTAGAACGGAACATCATTAAAAACTGTCACATTTTGAGCGTTTAACGATAGTCCAAGACTTAGCACAGCGATGCCAGTTAGTAGTTTTTTCTTCATATTAGATTTAGTTGTAAAATTGAATCTAAATATAAAAAAAATACTAACGTATTTAATTTTAATTACGAAAAATAAAAAGAATTAAGAAATTTCTAGATGATTTCGATATTCATCCCAAATGATTTTGAACCACTCCGTATAACGCTGCGGGAATTCTTCAATTTCGCGTTTTAGCTCGTTGATGGAGATGTATTTTATATCCGCCACTTCTTCAGGATTTAGTGTAAAATCACCGTTGTATTCCCCTGTGAAAACATAGTCCAACTCATGCTCCCAAAGGCCTTGTCCAACATCAGCTTTATACAAAAAATTAAAACGCTCTGTTAACTCTGCCGAAATTCCTAGTTCCTCTTGCAGACGGCGTTTTGCGGCATCTAGGTAAGATTCGTTTTCGCGCGGATGACTACAACATGCGTTGGTCCATTGTAGCGGCGAATGGTATTTTCCGGCGGCACGTTGTTGCAATAGCATTTCACCTTTGTCATTAAACAAAAACACCGAAAAAGCCCGATGTAGCAAAGCATTCTCATGCGCTTGCATCTTCTCCATCAATCCCAAAACCTCGTCCTGCGGATTTACTAAAACTACGCGTTCTTCCATATCACAAAGCTAATCAAAATTTTCAGAACATTTTTTAGAAGCTATTCCTGCTGTTCGCTGTATCTTGACGGTCTCGCTCAGACGGCTCCGCTGCGCTCCGCCGCCTCACTCGCCGCAAGGATGCCGCTTCCATCAGGGCTAGGATATTCTGCGCAATTGACAAATTGATTTTTTTGAAGATTTATGATTTGTGAATTATAAATTATAAATGTTGATTTACATTAGGTTACATTTCTTGGTCGCTGAAATCAATACATATTGAAAAACTCATTTTATTCTGATGTTTATTTTACTTGCGTCAAGCTGTCTATAATAGGAATTAAATTTTCTTCGCCGTGACCGCCGCAAACAGCAATGACGACCTTACCCGTTTTATCAATCACATATCTAGCAGGTAAACAACCAATGCTTAATTGCACTTGTTTGGATTTGTTTGGATTCCTAGAATTATCGATTTGATCAAAAGGTAGATTGGCAGCTTTCATTTTTATATGAAGTGCTTTTTCATCATCTACCAAATCATCAAGTATACCAATGAATTCGGCTTTTCCTTGTGTTTTGTTATAGGCATTTTGGATTTCTTTTACCATGTCATAATATTAGCAAGCTTGCAAATAATCTTGATTGTAACCAAAAATGACTATAGTTTTTCCCAAATGATCTTTTAAATTGAAAGTAGCGCCAGAAAACGTTTTTGCGGAAAAATTCTTAGGTTTTTCGCCGATATCAAATGTTACTAATTTTTTACGATATTCTACAATTTCTTTTTGAAAGTCGGCTTCCGATTTCTCTTCTTTTTTACACGATAATGCAAATGGAAGGATTAGCGTTAGTAAAAGAAGTTTTTTCATAATTGTATTTTATGTTTCTAAAATACAATTTTTTGCTAAACAAATTCGCCCAGAAAATTAATTTTCTGGGCGAATTAAATATTTTAGTTAATGCTTTTTACTTGGCGTTTTTCCACTCGTTAGCGAAGTCGATGAAATCTGCTACAGACAATTCTTCAGCTCTTATATCAAGGAAAGGATGTGCTTTCATACTTTCAGGGATATTGAGAACTTTTAGGGCATTGCTCAGTTTTTTACGTCTTTGGTTAAAACCTGCTTTCACAATTTTCTTGAAAAGCTCCTCATTGCCTGCCAAACCTTCTTTTGGATTTCTGAGCATTCTGATGACGCCAGATTTTACTTTTGGCGGCGGATTAAAAACATTTTCGTGAACCGTGAAAAGATAGTCAACATCGTAATAAGCTTGGATCATCACGGATAATATTCCATAATCTTTGGTGCGTGGTTTTGCTGCGGTACGTTCTGCAACTTCTTTTTGGAACATTCCGACCATCTCTGGCACGACTTCGTAACTGTCAACTATTTTAAATAAAATCTGTGACGATATATTATACGGGAAATTCCCGATAACAGCCAGCTGCCCTTTAAAAACTGTCGGAATGTCAATTTTCAGAAAGTCACCAACGAAATGTTGTTCCTGCAATTTCGGATAATGAATCTTGAGATAATCGATAGATTCGATGTCGATTTCTGCAACAAAGGTTTCGGTTGGTTTGTCCAAAAGAGACTTTGTTAGTACGCCCATTCCAGGACCAACTTCCAATACTTGGTCATAGCCTTGATAAGAAAGTCCATCGACAATATTTCTTGCAATATTTTGATCCGTCAAAAAGTGTTGACCTAGGTGTTTTTTGGCACGTACATTCATTTTGCAAAGATATTTATTTTTGAATTAGGAATTACGAGTTTTGAATTATGAGTTATGAATTATGTATTACAAGTTATAAGTGGTGATTTACGAATTATTTTATAAGAAAGGCTTAATCTAAAGAAATCTTCGAGGTTGTTTATTCTTAAGCAAAACACCGACAACCATCAACCGACAACCATAATCCAAAATCCAAAATCTAAAATCTAATTTCGAAGCGGTTGTTTTGCAATAGGGATGGAAGCGGCATCCTTTGTGGTGGCGCGAGGCGACGGAGCGTAGCGGAGTCGTCCGAGTGCCACTACAAAGATATAGCGGACAGCCCGACCGCAAAATGGGCTGGCCTAAAGCTTTGGTTTTTGCGGGATTGCCCAAAAAATATCCTCGAAAATTGATTTAGAATGTTTGCTTTTTATGATTTTATTAACAATACTTTGCCCTATTTTCAAGGCTTAAGTGAATATTATTTTCTATTTTAGCAGAAAATTTTTATTTAATGCCAAAGACTGTAGAGGATATTAACAAAAGTAGATTACGATCCAGTAACATTACCGTAGTTATAAGTATTGCTTTAGTTCTTTTTCTTGTGGGCTTATTCGGGTTAATCCTGATTAATGCTCAAAAATATTCGGATTATATTAAGGAGCAATTGGTTGTACAAGCTTATTTTGATGAGGATCTTGATTTAAAAGATTCTGCAAAAATCGAAAAAGCCAATCAGGTGAGTTATGAACTTATCAAAACGCTTCCGTTTGTGAAAAAGGCAACTTTTATCTCAAGAGAGCAGGCTTCTGTAGAAGCTAGAAAAAGTATGGGAATTGACTCCGAAGCTTTGTTTGATTCGCATATTTTTCCGCCATCTGTAGAGGTTTCCTTGAAGCCAGAGTACGTGGATCCTGTAAAAATAGAACAAGTTGTAAAAGAGCTTTCTAAAGTGCAAGGTGTGAAGGAAGTTAAAAATGACGACACGCTAACCAAATATGTGTACAATAATCTTAACAGAATTTTGAAATGGATTTTCGGATTTTCTATTTTGTTTTTGATATTAGCGATTGTATTGATCAATAACTCGATTCGTCTTAAGATTTATTCTAAGCGTTTTATTATCAAGACGATGCAGTTGGTGGGTGCGAAACGACGTTTCATTTTGAAGCCTTTCGTAATCGAAGCGATTATATTAGGTTTGTTAGGCGCTTTAATCGGGCTTGCGGCGCTGGGTGGACTTTGGTATTTCTTCACAAACGAGATCGGAACGCCTTTCGTTAATGATCCTAATCAATACTTATTGTTAGTGATTGCTGTTTTTGCAGTGGGTGTTTTAATTACAGTTCTAAGTACTATCTATGCAACTTGGAGATTCTTAAGATCTCATGTTGACGACTTGTATTATTCATAATTATGGCTAAAAAGAATAAATTTTCAGCGGATCAATTCGGAAGCCCAGCTTCTGCGCCAACGCCAAAAGAAAATAATTTTTATTTTGGGAAAACTAACTTCAAATGGATGTTGATTGGTTTGGCTTGTATTATCTTAGGATTTGTCCTGATGATGGGTGCTGACGCTAACACAACACCAGAAGGGAAGTTTGATCCTAATTACTGGAACGAAGGGATTTTTTCTGTAGTCAGAATCCGTATCGCACCTTTCTTGGTGATTGCAGGATTTGTGGTTCAGATTTATGCTATCCTGAAACGTGACAAAAAATAACTAGAATTTTATAAAATAAAATCATATTAAACTTTGGAAGAGTTCTGTTCTTTTTCAAAGTTTTTTCAATTTAACGATAAAAAACTATGGATTTAATAAAAGCAATAATCATCGCTATTGTTGAAGGTTTAACCGAATATTTGCCAATATCTTCAACGGCACACATGGGATTCGCTGCCAACCTTATGGGGATGGAAGAAACCGAATTTCTAAAAATGTTCCAAGTGTCGATTCAGTTTGGGGCAATTTTGTCTGTGGTTGTCGCCTATTGGAAAAAGTTTTTTGATTTTAATAATCTTAAATTCTATTTTAAACTAGGTTTTGCGGTTATTCCAGCCTTATTTTTAGGTTATTTATTCGATGATAAAATTGAAGCTGTTCTTGGTAACCAAATAGCAATTTCATCGGTTTTGGTTTTGGGCGGTGTTATTTTATTGTTTGCTGATAGTTGGTTCAAGAATCCCAAAATCGATGACGAAAAAGGCATTTCTATCAAGAAAGCTGTTACCATCGGCTTTTGGCAGTGTCTTGCGATGATGCCTGGGACGAGTCGAAGTGCCGCGTCTATTATTGGTGGTATGACGCAAGGTTTAACACGAAAAGCGGCGGCTGAATTTTCATTTTTCTTGGCGGTTCCTACGATGTTGGCGGTGACCGTTTATTCAGTTTTTGTAAAAACGTGGGGTAAAGAAACGGCAACACCTATGAAAGGTTATGAGATGATTATGGAATCTCAAAATCATATTATCGCTTTCATTGTTGGTAATATCGTGGCTTTTATTGTGGCACTTATCGCTATCAAATCTTTCATCGGCTTGCTTAACAAATACGGTTTCAAACCGTGGGGTTGGTATAGGATTTTTGTCGGTGTTGCTTTGTTGATTTACTTCCAATGGTTTAATAAATAGAATTATTTGGACAGCTTTTCCGCCTAAGCTTGTACTGAGTGAAGTCGAAGTGCTCTCACTTTTTTGTTTTCTAAAAAAAACAAAAATATCTCCGCTCAAATCGAGGAAGTAGATTCATCGAATCAAAAAAAAAACGGAAGAAATGATATAAGTCAGGCTGCCGATTCTAAGCAGTAGAAAAATTCTACTTTTTAGGATTTAGAAATTAAGATTTACGAATTAGGATTTACGATTTACTAATTAACTTTGCTTAAACATTAAACCCAAAACTAAAAACTAAAAACCAAAAACTGTCAACCATCAACTAAACACAATTTTGTGACGTCAGAACAATTACAATCAGGATATATATTTTTAGTGGACAAACCTTTGGATTGGACTTCTTTTCAAGCGGTTAACAAACTAAAATACAAACTAAAAAGAGAATATAAAGAACTTCCTAAGAAATTCAAAATTGGTCATGCTGGGACTTTGGATCCACGCGCAACTGGACTTTTGATTGTTTGTACAGGGAAGTTTACGAAAAGAATTCCCGAAATTCAAGATGCACCAAAAGAATATTGGGCAGAAGTGAAAATTGGTGTTCAGACAGAATCTTATGATACTGAAAAACCCGAAATTCTACATCAGGATTTTTCACATATTACAGAAGAAGATATTCATAAAACATTAGAAAAATTTGTTGGCGAAATCGATCAAAAACCACCTGTTTTCTCAGCTTTAAAAATCGATGGCGAACGTGCGTACAACCTAGCACGCGCTGGTGAAGAAGTCGAAATGAAATCCCGAAAAACGACCATTCATTATATTAATGATATTAAAATTGATGGCGCTATGGTTAGCTTTATCGTTGGTTGTAGCAAAGGGACTTACATCCGAAGTTTGGCACATGATATTGGTCAAAATTTGGGAGTCGGTGCATATCTCACGCAATTGCGTCGTACCAAAATCGGCGATTACAGCTTAGAAAATGCTTCTACGAAATTTCTTGATAACGACTATCATTTTGAAGATTTGTAAATGAAAAAATATTTATTTTTTTTGTTGCTGGTATTTTCACGTTTTGTTTTTTCGCAAGATTATCCGCCAAGGAAGAAATTAGGATTTTTTACAACTTTGGATGCTTGTGTTGGTTTCGATTTGGCTTCCATTATTAAAAATAGTCAAGCCAAAACAGATTACGAACTGAGGCAAGTTCCGCCAGGGAAATATAATTACGGATTTTCTTCGCAAGTTGGTTATCAGCCGATAAGTTGGTTTGCTTTGGCAGGAGGTTTACGTTACAGTTACATCGATCCCAATTATCATTTGTTGTATATTACAATTCAGCCTTACTTTTTTGTAAATGATATAACGGATGATGATTTCTTTTTTATAAGTGCAAAATATGGTAATAAAATCAATCAAACGGCTGCGAAGAATGCAGGATTTATTGGTTTAAGTTTAGGAAAAATAGAACCAATGACTAATAATCTAGGACAATATTTTTCGGTTAATTTGGAGGATCAAGTTTTGGATGGCGAAGGTACTTTCTTTGTAGGTTTAACTTATGGTTTGATTTTGTTTTCGAATAAAAGATATTAAAATGGAAAAAACGCGTATTAATAAATATTTGTCAGAAGTTGGATATTGCTCGCGAAGAGCTGCTGATAAGCTTTTGGAAGAAGGACGAATTACAATAAATGGTGTAAAACCAGAATTGGGAACTAAAGTTTCTGACGAAGACGAAATTTGTGTGGATGGTGTTTCAATCAGGAAAACTGAAGAAGAACATGTCTACATCGCTTTTAATAAACCTGTCGGCATTGTTTGTACTACAGATACAAAGCGCGAAAAAGACAACATTATCGACTACATCCAACATCCAAAACGTGTTTTCCCAATTGGTCGTTTGGACAAACCTAGTGAAGGTTTAATTTTATTGACTTCTGATGGCGATATTGTTAACAAGATCCTTCGTTCTAAAAACAACCACGGGAAAGAATATATTGTCCGAGTGGACAAGCCAATTACGCCTGTTTTCTTAAATAAAATGAGAAATGGTGTACCTATTTTGGACACAGTGACTAAAAAATGTGAGGTGGAACAAATCGATACCATGAGTTTTAGAATCGTGTTGACACAAGGTCTTAACCGCCAAATTCGTCGTATGTGCGAGTATCTTGGTTACGATGTTAAAAAGTTAAAACGTATTCGAGTTCTTAATATCAAGCTTGATCTTCCGATTGGCAAATGGCGAGATCTTACAAAAGAAGAATTATCAGAACTTAATCAACTTCTAGAAGGTTCTTCCAAAACATTTGATTAATTTTTTTATGAATTATGAATTATGAATTATGAATTATGAATTATGAATTATGAATTATGAATTATGAATTAAGTTTGCCTTAAACCTTATTAAACCATCAACCAAGACCTATTTCGTGTACCAACGCATTCTCGTTTCGTATTCTGGTTTTAGTTTTAAAAATTTCCAGATTTTTTCATCATTTGGATATGTTGTTCGGTAGAAGATAATTTTGTCCGCTGAGTATTTGAAGTAAGGATGATTTTTCAACCATTCTTCAGGCGCTTCAACCAAAGTATATTTTTGCACATCGTCTGTTGAAAATTTACAAGTGTTTATCAACTTTTGCATGAGGTCTTTGTCAATATTATAAGTGTCAAGCATCTGTTGTGTGTTCATAAATCCGCCAAGTTTTTTGCGAAAACCAATAAAACTTCCTGCTGCTTTTTCATCAAAACCAAATTCAATTAGCTGTTTAAATGTAATTTTATTTAAGTCTAATTTCGAAAAGTCGGTTTCTTGTTTTGCAATGATTTTTTCAGAATTTGTTGTTTTAAAATTATTAGGATTGAGAATAATATGAGCTTTTAAGTCATTGAATTTCTCCTCAGAAATCACAAAACACGACTTAAAATCTTCTAAACTTCGAAAACTTCCTTTAAGGTTTTTATCGCGATAATTAACGATAACTTGCGCTTGTTTATCACTAAAACCAAGCTTTTTCCAATCGTCAATTTCTAAAAGATTTGGATCAAAATTTTTGTATTTAATTTCTTTTTTAGTTTTAGCAAAAGCTTTGAAATTGTCAGGCGTTTTTTCAGGAAGAAGTAAATAAGGTTTCATTTGAGAAAACTGTTCATCATTAATGATAAAACAATCTTTTAATTTTTCTTTTGACACAAAACTTCCGCCGAGATAGTTTTTATATTTTAAAATCGCTGCTGCTTGCTTTTCCGAAAATCCCATATTTTGCCAATCTTGTTGCGAGAGTTTATCAGGATTGAACTTCCCATTTATGTTTAAATTTTTTGCAATTTTTGAGTGGCTAGACTTTTCTGTCGATTCTTTATTTTCCAACAAAATAAATGCTTCAAGCTCTTTGAATTTTTCGTCCGAGATAGCATAACATTTTTTTAGTTGCTCTTTCGAAATAAAATTTCCACCAACCAAATCTTTGTATTTCAGAATGGTTGAAGCTTGCTTTTCCGAAAACCCCAAATCTTGCCAATCCTCGATGTGTAAATCATTCGGGTTAAACGGCGTTATTGATTTTTGTATCTTCTCGGTTGGCGCAAAAGTCAGATTTTCAATGTTTTCTGAGGATTTAGAAAATTGATTTTTGTAAAAATGGAATGTAATTTGAAGGCTTAAAAGAAACAAACTACTTATTAATAAAGCAATTATTTGTTTCCGTCTTATTTGATAGGAAAATTGCGTTTTCATGATGTTAGTATTTATTGTTAAAATTACAATATTTATAGAATATATTTCACTTGTTTTCTTTTTTAATTAAGATTAAATTTAATTACGAATACTTTACTGAAATGCTCGTAATGATTTAAAATAAAATTTACAAACACCAAAAAATAAAAAATTATGAAAAAGTTATTATTTGTCCTTGCTTCTCTTGCACTTGTTGCTTGTAAAGAGGCGAAAAAAGAGGAGTTGGTGGAAAGTACATCAAATTCTGAGGTTACAAAATCTGAAGAGAAAGCTCCTGATGATACCGCAACACCAAAAGCTGAAGCGCCTGTTGCATTAAGTACAAAATCTTTAAATGGTGAGGTAATTTCTGTAACGAAAGCTAAAGTTGTTGGTAAAGTTTTATATGTCGAATTAATTGCTAAGGCAGAAAAAGAAGGTGATGAGCATACTCCTCTTCACGTAATCAATATTCGCGAGATTAATTACGTGGACGATGCAGAAGCAAAAAAGCATGATGTTCTAAAAGATGATGAAGGAAATTATCAAGCATCGCCTTTACAATCTTCAGGTTCTGGCAGAATACAGTTCTCAACAAGTTATAAGAAAAATGCTGTTTTAGTTAGTTTAAAATTTGCACCACCACCAGAAACAAGCAAAACGATTACGTTAAATATTCCAGATTTTGGTTCGTTTGACTCAATCCCAATAACACGATAGTCATGAGGTTTTCATATATATTAGCAATGTCTACTTTAGGTTTTATAGCTTGTACTAAAACTGAAAAAACAACAGTTGTTATCAAATCAGATTCTGTTCAACAAAATGTTTTGTCGGAAAACCAAAGCGAAATTGTTGGCGATACAAAACCTACGGCTACAACGGAATCTTCTGATAATGGAGGAAGTAGTTTGACGGGAAGTGTTAGCAACCTTAATATTAAAATTAATTTGTCTGCTGATCAATTATTTGATTTTGATAAAGCGGTTCTAAAACCTGAAGCTGACGCAGAATTGCAAAAAGCATTTGACGATATCAACGGAAAAACAGAGGCTAATGTTTTGGTTCTTGGATATACCGATGCAAAAGGCTCTGATAGTTATAACAAAAGATTATCGGATCAGCGTGCGATGGCTGTTAAAAAATGGTTAGAAGATAAAGGCCTAAAAAATCAAATTTTAACGGACGGAAAAGGTGCAAAAGATCCAATAGCACCTAATACGAATCCCGATGGGTCGGATAATCCTGAGGGACGAGCAAAAAATAGACGGGTAGAAATAAAAGTAACCACACAGAAATCTATTTAATTTTTAAACAAAAATGCTAACCACAAGGCTAGCATTTTTTTTATTCCGGAATCGTATCTAAGGATTTTTTTAACTTTCTAAGTTCAGCTTTTACAAATTCTAGTCTCTCAATTATAGAAACAGTTTCAGAAATTTTGGTATTCGTTGTTAATGCAATCCGCGCTCCGTCCAACGTATATCCTTTTTCTTTCACCAAATGGTAAATCATCTTTAAATTTTTAATGTCTTCTGGTGTAAAATATCGGTTCCCTTTTTTATTCTTTTTAGGTTTAATAATCGGGAATTCTTGCTCCCAATATCTTATTAAAGAAGTATTTACGTCAAATGCTTTTGCAACTTCGCCTATTGAATAATAAAGTTTGTCCGGTAAATTAATTTTCATGAAAAATGTAAATAAGCACAAAATTAGTGAAATTACTGTAATGAAAGCTTGTTGTAGAAGTAAATCTTATCTTTGAGGGAAATAAAAATTTATGAAAGTAAAAAGTTTATTAGCTCTGGGAGTTTCTTTCGCTTCTGTGGGATTAATGGCGCAAACTGGCGGAATTAGCATTTCTTTGCACGATCAATTCGATAACAAACCACTTTCCGGAAAAGTAAGAGATGTAAAGACCGACCGCGTGTACGAAGGTGTTGGAAGCATCTCTATCGATTCTTTACACGCTAAAAATTATACTTTCGAAATTATTGCAGACGATTATCAAAAGTCTTATTTGTATGATATAGACATTGTTCCGAACCAAAAATTAAGTTATTCTGTAGGTTTAACAAAGCTGCAAGCTAGCGAAACTAATATTGCTGAAGTCGTGCTTAGCAAAAGAAAATACAAAACCACGCCCGAAAGTCCAGTTTCTCTGCGTTCTATTACCAGCGAAGAAATTCAGAAAAATGCAGGTTCTAATCGAGATGTTTCTAGAGCTCTTTTGTCGCTTCCAGGTGTTGCTACAACCACAAGTTTCAGAAATGATCTACTGATTCGTGGAGGTTCTTCCATGGAAAATAAATATTACATCGATGGCATTGAAGTTCCTACCATTAATCATTTTCAAACGCAAGGTGCTTCTGGTGGGCCACGCGGCATTATCACCGTTGATTTTTTGAAAGATGTTGATTTTTACAGTGGCGCTTTTCCGGCGAAAAGAAATGGCGTACTTTCTTCTTTATTTGAATTTAATTTTCGAGAAGCAAGAAAGGATAAATTAGGCTACAAATTTGTTTTGGGAATAGATGATATGCAGCTGATGGCGGATGGCCCTTTGAGTAAAGATCAATCTTGGACAGGATTGTTTTCTGCGCGTCGCTCCAATCTTCAGATGATGTTTAAATCGATTGGCTTGCCGTTTTTACCTTCATATTATGACGCACAGTTTAAGGTATCAAAAAAATATAAATCTG
This sequence comes from Soonwooa sp. T0.1_25, assembly GCF_057652215.1. Taxonomy (NCBI): domain Bacteria; kingdom Pseudomonadati; phylum Bacteroidota; class Flavobacteriia; order Flavobacteriales; family Weeksellaceae; genus Soonwooa; species Soonwooa sp. T0.1_25. The sequence goes on from NZ_JBYFBZ010000003.1 coordinate 51,202, forward strand.
GTGATGAATTGTATTTTTTAGGAATTGGAGCTATTGATGATTTTAAACTTAACTTTAATGCAAAGAAAACACCTGAAAATGACGCTTTGCTGGATAGACTTCCTATTTCTCCGCAAAGAAATTATACGTTAGGCGTTGGTTACCGTCATCTTGCACAAAATGGAAATTGGCTTTTTACGCTCAGTCGAAATTGGCTTGATAATAAAGCTACAAAATATTTTAAAAACATTGAAGAACCTCAAAATTTAATCCTTGATTATCATTCTAAAGAGTTGGAACACAAACTAAGAATCGACAGAAATTGGACGATGGGAAGTTTTAAATGGAGTGCGGGTGCCAATCTTGGATTTTTAAATTATTACAACCATTCTGTCAACCGCTATATTTCTCAAAATAGCATTAATAACGACGCTTACGAAACCGACCTTAATTTTATGCAATACGGCTTCTATGCGCAAACTGCCAATAAATTTTTCGATAATAAATTGAGTGTTTCGGCAGGAATTCGGCTAGATGCAGCTTCCTACTCAAAATTAACAAGCAATCCTTTGGATCAATTTTCACCAAGAATTGCTTTCAATTATAAAATTGATGAACATTGGGGAGTGAGCTTTAATACCGGGATTTACTATCAATTACCACCGTTTACCGCTTTAGGATTTACAATTAATAATTCTTACGTCAATAAAGATGATTTAAAGTACATTAAAAACCATCAGTTTGTTGTTGGGACAGAATATAACGGCGATCAAAATTTACGAATCACGCTGGAAGGATATTACAAAAAATACAGTCAGTATCCTTTTTCATTGAGAAATCAAGTCAGTCTAGCCAATCTAGGAGCTTCGGGAAGTGCTGTTGGTCTCGAACCTTTGGATTCGCGTTCAAAAGGTGAAGCTTATGGACTTGAGTTGCTAGCTCAAAAACGTACAGATAACGATTTTTACGGAATTTTCGCTTATACATTTGGGTATTCTAGATTTAATGACAAAAATGGCAAAATGCTAGCTTCATCTTGGGATGCAAGACATATTGCGTCTTTAACAGCTGGCAAATATTTTGGTAGAAATTGGAACCTAAGCGCCCGTTTCAGAATGCAAAGCGGTTTTCCAGAAACACCATATGATACTTCTAGATCCAGCATGGTAAGTATTTGGAATGTTGCGAACGGACCAGTGTATGATTACAACTTACTCAACACCGGAAGAGGTCGTTTGGTTCATCAATTAGATGTTCGTGCAGAGAAAAAATGGATTTTCAAGAAATGGCAAATTACTGGTTATGTAGATGTTGTAAATCTTTACGGATCCCAAAGTCCTAGTAATTTACCCGTCATCAACATCGAAAGAGATGGCAACGGTAACGGAATTGTGAGCAATCCTTCGGCGCCAATTCAGGATCAAACTTATCAATTAACTTACGAAAAGCAAGACAGACAGCACGTTTTGCCTTATATGGGAATTATTGTCGAGTTTTAATTTTAAAATAAGATTGAAATTTTTATTCAAAATAAAAAGCCAATAGCAAAGAACTATTGGCTTTTTTAATGAGAAATTAATAAGCAATTTCCATTTTTATTTTTTTGCCTTTGAGTTTTTCATTGGCTAATTTTTTAATCACGTCCTTTATCTTCTTTCGAGAAATCGCGACGTAGGAGGTTGTATCTTTAACTTCGATTAGCCCAACGTCATCTTTTTCTAATTCACCTTTCTTCATCAAATATCCGACGATATCTACTTTGTTGATTTTATCCTTTTTTCCTGCGCTGATGTACAAGGTTTCAAAAGGTGTAGGTGCCGGAATTCTAGTTTCGTCATTCACATTAACAACAGGAATATCGTTTTCTAAAAAAGGAAAATTATCACCTTCTTTCATGATTAGATAAGCGAAGCCTTTCGTATTCATACGTGCTGTTCGGCCATTTCTGTGGATAAACGCGTCTTCTTTTGCAGGAAGTTGATAATGAACAATCGATTCCACTTCAGGAATATCTAAGCCACGCGCCGCCAAATCGGTTGTAATTAAAATTCTCGCCGAATCGTTTCTAAACTTTAATAAAGAGCGCTCGCGTTCGTCTTGTTCCATTCCGCCGTGGAAGGTTTCTCGTTCGATGCCTTTTTCTTTTAAAAGTTCCGAAATTCTATCGACAGCTTCACGGTGATTACAGAAAATCAAGGTTCTTTTGTTCCCAATTTTACAAATTAAATGGAAAAGCGTATCCAATTTCTCTTCGGCCGTTGTCATCACTTTTTTGAAGTGAATATCAGGTTTCACTTCACCCAATTTCAAAAAGTCGATGTATTTTTCGCCTTGTAAACCTGTAAATTCAGGAATTTCTTCCATGGCTGTTGCAGAAGTCAGAATTCTTTGTTTTAAATTTTCTAAAGATTCAATAATAAAGCTCATTTCCTCCTGAAAACCAAATTCTAATGACTTATCGAACTCATCCAAAACTAAAGTAGAAATTGTTGAAGGGTCAAAATTTTCCATTTTTAGATGATCTACAACACGTCCTGGCGTCCCTATTAATAGAGCAGGCGCTTCAATTAAATTGTTGGCTTCAATCTTTTTGTCGTGACCGCCGTAGCAAACTGTTACTTTAAAATCGGTTTTCATAGATTTGAAAACCTGCTCAATTTGCAAAGCCAATTCTCGTGCAGGAACCAACACCAAAGCTTGAACACCTTTTTTACCAGTTTTTAAATTTCGTAGAACAGGTAACAGAAAAGCCAAAGTTTTCCCTGAACCGGTAGGAGAGAGTAAGACAATGTCTTGGTTGTTTTCGGCAGCTTTATAAGTAGATTTTTGCATTTGATTCAGTTCCCGAATCTGCAAATTTTTAAGAATAATTTCTGTATTCATGTTGCAAAGGTAACAGAATTTTTCTTGGAATTGTTTTTCGATGAAACAAAGATGTTGTTTGAAAGTCTTTAATAAAATTCAAGTTTACAAAACCATCAAAATCTAGATCCGGGGGCTATTTGGATTTCTTAATCCGTCTGTATAATAGGTAACTTGTTCAATGTTATTTATAGAAAAAAGTAGTAATTTATTAATATAAAAATGAAAAAATGTACCCATTATTTTTTGTATTAATCCATTGTATTAATTGGGTTTGTTCATTTAGATGATTTGATTTTTTAGAGGTATTATTTCATTCTGAGGAGGTAGATCATAAAAATAGGAAGTCTAGATTTAAAAAATAAGTAATAAAGAATTTGTAAAATAATCCTAATTCAAATAAAATTTGTATTTTTGCACCACTTTTTATGGAATGATTTCAGCGGGGTAAATGATTATAAATTAACATCTTCCGAATTTCTTTAGTCCATTTTAGCTGAAACTAAAAAGAAATAGGAATACAAATTAAAATTAGAATTATGTCAAAAGAGACAAATTCAGCAGAGGTTTTATTAAACCAAAACGTAGCACCAGAACAATTTGATTGGGATTCATTCGAATCAGGTCTTAACGCAGAAGACAGATCTGAGAAGAAAGAATTAGAAGAAATCTACAATGGTTCTCTTAACGATCTTGCAGAAAACGACGTTATCGTTGGTAAAGTTGTAAGATTAACAGATAAAGAAGCTATCGTTGATATCAACTTCAAATCAGAAGGTGTTATTTCTCTTAACGAATTCCGTTACAACTCAGGCCTTAAAGTAGGTGACGAGGTTGAAGTAATGGTTGACAAAAGAGAAGACAAAACAGGACAATTACAATTATCTCACAGAAAAGCTAGAACGCTTAAAGCTTGGGATAAAGTTAATGAGCTTCACGAAACTGGAGAAATCGTTAATGGTTTTGTTAAGTCAAGAACTAAAGGTGGTATGATCGTTGACGTACACGGTATCGAAGCATTCTTACCAGGTTCTCAAATAGATGTTAAGCCAATCAAAGATTATGATCAATACGTTGGTAAAACAATGGAATTCAAAGTTGTTAAAATCAACCCTGAGTTCAAAAACGTTGTTGTATCTCACAAAGCGCTTATCGAAGCTGATATCGAAGGACAGAAAAAAGAAATTATCGCTCAACTTGAAAAAGGTCAAGTTCTTGAAGGTACAGTTAAGAATATTACTTCTTACGGTGTATTTATCGATCTTGGAGGTGTTGATGGACTTATCCACATCACTGACCTTTCTTGGTCTAGAGTTAACCACCCATCAGAAATCCTTGAAGATGGACAAACAGTTAAAGTGGTTATCCTTGACTTCGACGATGAGAAAACAAGAATCCAATTGGGTATGAAGCAATTAGAAGCACACCCTTGGGATGCTCTAGATGCTAACCTAAAAGTTGGTGATAAAGTTAAAGGTAAAGTAGTTGTTCTTGCTGATTATGGTGCTTTCGTAGAAATCGCTCCAGGTGTAGAAGGACTTATCCACGTTTCTGAAATGTCTTGGTCAACTCACTTAAGATCTGCAGGTGACTTCGTGAAAGTTGGTGATGAGGTTGAAGCAGAAGTTTTAACTCTTGACAGAGAAGAAAGAAAAATCTCTTTAGGTATCAAACAATTATCTAAAGATCCTTGGGAAAATATCGAAACTAAATATCCAGTAGGTTCTAAGCATGTAGGAACTGTAAGAAACTTCACTAACTTTGGTGTATTCGTAGAGTTAGAAGAAGGTATCGACGGTCTTATCTACATCTCTGATCTTTCTTGGACTAAGAAAATCAAACATCCATCTGAGTTCTGCAACGTAGGAGATAAGTTAGATGTTGTTGTATTAGAATTAGATACTCAAGCTAGAAGACTTTCTTTAGGTCACAAACAACTTCAAGAAAATCCTTGGGATAAATTCGAAACTAAATATGCTGAAGGAACTGTACACACTGGTACTGCAGTAGAAGTTCATGATAAAGGAGCTTCTGTACAATTCGAAGATGCTGAAGTTGAAGCATTCTGCCCATCAAGATTATTAGAGAAGGAAGACGGATCTAAAATCAAGAAAGGAGAAACTGCTGAGTTCAAAGTAATCGAGTTCAACAAAGAATTCAAGAGAGTAGTTGTATCTCACACAGGTATCTTCAGAGATGAGGAGAAAAAAGCTGTAAGAGAATCTTCTAACAAAGCAGTTGCTGGATCTTCTAGCAATGAAGAAAAATCAACTCTTGGAGATATCGACGCTCTAGCAGAATTGAAAAAGAGAATGGAAGAAGGTAAATAATCCTTAATCCACTTTTAAATACTAAGCCGCTTCAGAAATGAAGCGGTTTTTTTGTGGGATGTTTTTAGGATTCAAAAAATAGGCGTAATTTTGTCGCCCTTTGTTTTTAAATATCAAAAAGACATTGGATTAAAAAGAAATTATGCAACAGAATAATGTTTTGAAAGGTGTGATCTTAGTAGGACTAGGAGCCAGCTTTTATGGGATGTTAGCCACTTTTGTTAAGTTGGCTTACAAAGAAGGATATACAACCGCCGAAGTAACAACTTCTCAATTTGTTTTAGGGATTTTAGGTATGCTATTGTTAAATCTTTATCAAGCTAAATTTTCAAAAAAAGCTTATCCAAGCATCACTGCAGTTGATAAAAAGAAGTTACTGCTTGCAGGGACTTCCATGGGATGTACCAGTTTGTTTTATTATCTAGCGGTACAATATATTAATGTTTCGGTGGCGATTGTGCTATTGATGCAGTCGGTTTGGATCAGCGTTGTAATCGAAGCTTTTATTAAAAAAGAATTACCAAGTCTTAGAAAAATGATTTCTGTCGCAATTGTACTTGCAGGGACACTTTTGGCAACCAACATTATCAATCAGGATATTGCAATGGATTGGCGAGGAATTATTTGGGGATTGTTAGCTGCATCGTCGTTTGCTACAACAATGTTTGCTGCCAATACGATTGCAACCTATGCTTCACCACTTCGTAAAACTTTATTCATGCTTTGCGGTGGAGGGATTATTGTAAGTTTGTTTTTATTCTTTGGACAGATTGGACCTTATTATTTTGATGGATTAAAAGCTTTTTATTTTAATTTTTCGGATAATCCCGCTAATATCCGAGCATTTGATTTTAGTATTTTTATTAAATATGGATTAATTCTATCTCTGTTTGGAACAATTTTACCACCAATTTTATTTAATTCTGGGTTTCCAAAAGCCGGTTTAGGATTGGGAAGTATTATCAGCTCTATGGAGTTGCCAGTTTCTGTTGCCATGGCGTTCATCCTTTTAAATGAAAAAGTAGAAGCCATCCAATGGTGCGGAATTGCAATGATACTATTTGCGATAGTCTTAATGAATCTACCGCAGAAAAAACTAAATTAATAAGCTTTTGCTTTAAATATTATGAAATTCGCTCGTTTTTACTTGCGAATTTTTTTGTTTCTAAAATTTTGATTATTCTTGCAATCCTAAATTTAAAATAATTTCATGAAAAAAGTTTTATGTTCTTTAGCAGTCGGGATTGCTGCTTTATCTTTTGGTCAAATTAACGATAACCAAGGTTTTGAAGTTGATAATGGAAACTATAGTAATGTTAGTTTTTTTAGAAGTAAAACAACACCAGTTTGTGAAGGCTCTTATGCTCTTATCCGTAGTTTTTGGAGCGGTGGAAAAGTTGGTTCTACGACTTTTTCATCATTTTCGTCTAATGGAGCTTCAATTACTGTCGATTTCAAATACAGAACTTACCTATTGGGTACTTCTGGGAAAGTAGAAGGAAGTATGAAAGTAGAATATTCTGCCGATGGTGGTACAACTTATAAGGAGATAGGCAATTTTACTTTGGATAAAGTGATGACTTGCACAACTTTTTCTTACCAAATTCCGCAAGGTGAGGTGCTTAAAAATGCGGGTTTCAAACTTCGTGTTTCTGGAGAGCAAGCTGGGACAGGGGATTTCTATTTAATACTTGATGATTTTAAAATTTCCCAAGGTACTTTAGCGGTTTCTGATGTTGCTAAAAATGATGTTAAAATATATCCCAATCCAGTCAAGAATATGTTAATCATTAAGTCTTCTTCCAAATTGACAGAGGCGAAAATTTCCGATTTCTCTGGTAGATTGATAAAAGCAGAAAGTTTGAAAGATAATAAAATCGACGTTTCTTCTATTAAAGCGGGAAGCTACATGATCACAGTAACCGACGAAAATTCTAAACAAACGACTTCTAAGTTCGTGAAGAATTAACACTAAATAAAAAGGCTGTCAATTGACAGCCTTTTTTTATTTGTTGAATTAAAGTTTATAATTTAATCCTATTTGTAATACATTGTTTTTAGAGTCTTTGTAAACCTTTCCTAGTGGACGGTCTGCTTTTCCGATTTCTGTAAAGCCTAAAGTGTATCTAATATTTAAACCAAGATTCTTAGAGAAATAAAATCCTGTTCCGATTCCTAATCCCATATTTATATTATTAAAATCTTCTTTAGCAGTTTTAGTAAAGTTAGATGTCGTCGAGTTACCGTTGCTATCTTTAACTTTTGTACTGGCATTTACTAAAAATCCAAATTCTGGTCCCGCCTCTATATGGAAATTAGGAACCGGTCGAAACTGAAACATTACTGGTATAGAAATATATCCCAAATTAGTACTATAAGAACCTTTATCTTTAGGATAGGTAACTTTTGATCCTAGATCATTATAGATAACTTCTGGTTGAATACTAAACGAATTGTAGAAAGGTATATTAAGAAAAACCCCAGCATGAAAGCCAATTTTTGACTTTGTGTCATCCAAATCTTTTTCTTTAGTTATTGATGATACGTTAAGTCCTCCTTTAAAACCAAATTGCTGTGCAAAACTTAACGAAGCTATCGTTGTCGCAATTCCTAAAAATAATTTCTTCATAATATAGAGTTAAAATACTTTCAAATAGATATTTGTTTAGTTATTGAATTATACTAAATGCTCTGCAATTTAACTATTTTATGTTACTCAATGATAGAAGGCTGATATTTTTCATAAAAAAAGGAAGCCCTCTTGGAGCTTCCTGTTATATTAAACTAATGTTTTTTAGAATTTATAATTCAATCCAACTTGGAACGTATTATTTCTGTTTTTGTTATCATCATTTTGCAATGATGTGTTACCATCTTTATTAATGTCTGTAAATCCAGCAACGTATCTAGCATTAACTCCGAAGTTTTCTGTAACGTTGAAACCAACACCTAAAGCTGCTCCCATGTTAAAGCTGTTATAGTTGTCTTTTGCATCGTAAGTATTAGAAGCTACAGTATTACCATTAACTTTGATATCTCCTTTTTGCTTTGCGTTAACTAGGAAACCAAATTCTGGTCCAGCTTCAATATAAAATTCTGGAGTCGCTTTGAATTGGAACATTACAGGTACTGTGATATAATCCAAATTTAACTTACCATCAATTGTTGTTGTATTCCCTAAAGCTGTGTAAGTTCTTTTAACCTCAGCACCTTGTTGGCTATATAAAACCTCTGGTTGGATGCTGAATTGTTCAGAAAGTGGTGCATTCATGAAAAGACCACCGTAAAATCCTACTTTTGATTTTGAGTCCTCAAACCCGTCTTTTGAAATTGATGAAATGTTAGCTCCCGCCTTGATACCGAATTGTTGTGCGAATGACATTGATCCTACTACAACTGCTAATCCTACAAATAACTTTTTCATAATATTAAATTTTTAAATTTCAATTTTAAATTTTGTTTTACGCCAAGAGTACTTTCAAATACTTTGCCAAAATCTTTATTTATTTCGAAATTTAATTTAATTATTCTTCATTATTTGTTAAAATTTTGAGTTTAAAATATTGATATTTAATGGGTTGTAATTTGTTTACAAAAATGTCAAAAACAGTCGAATTTTAGTTGAAAATGATCCCAAATTTTGACTAATTTTTTAGGTTTTTGTAAAAATCTAAGGCAGAAATTAGCTTAGATTCGCTAACTTTTTGATCAAAAACTCCAATTCCTATGCCTTCTATTAATGAAAAATTGATGTTGCCTTCCGTATTTTTCTTATCATTAAACATCAGCGCCAAAATATCTTCTTCTTTATATTGAGAAATATCAACGTAAGGGAAAAATCTCCGGATAGTATTAATGATTTCCAAACTCATCTCTTCAGTTATTAATTGATTTAGGTAAGATAAATGCGTCTCGATAATCATGCCCGAAGCTACAGCCTCACCATGAGGAAGTAATTGATGATTGGCGAGGTAAAGGCTTTCGATGGCGTGACCAACGGTGTGTCCGAAGTTTAGATTTTTACGAATATTTTGTTCTTTAAAATCTTTTTCGACAACGTCTTGTTTTATTTCTGTACTTTTAAGAATGTATGGTTCAAGACTGTTTTCGGACAGTTCTGTAATATTAATGAGATCTTCCCAATGTTTGGCATCTGCAATAAGACCATGTTTTAGCATTTCTGCAAAACCACTTCTGAGTTGGATAAAATCTAATGTTTTTAAAAATTTAGGATAAATGAAAACCTGCTCGCTTTCTGCAAAAGTGCCAATTATATTTTTTAAAAATTGATGATCGATTCCTGTTTTCCCACCAATGGAAGCATCGCACATTGCTAATAAGCTTGTCGGAATATTGATGAATTTAATTCCTCTTTTATAAGTCGACGCGACAAAACCGCCCATGTCAGTGATAACGCCGCCTCCAAGATTGATGACCAAAGCTTTTCTGTCAGCTTCAAACTCGGAAAGGATTTCCCAAAGTTGAATCGCAGTTCCGATATTTTTATGTTCTTCACCAGCTTCTATTTCGATAATCTCAAACGGAACATTGGTTTCCATATTGCCAAGCAAAGTAGGAAGGCAATATTCGTGGGTATTTTCATCAACCAAAATAAATATTTTGCTCGCCGAATTTTCTTTTAAAAATTGATTTAATCCCGAGAAATCATCGTCTAATAAAGTAATCATAAAATGCCTTTTTGCAAAAATATGAGAATTTTCAGCAAGAATAGGTTTTTAGAATGTATTATTTTTTGGTTTAATACAAGTTTTAATGCGTAGGAATGCTTAATTTTGAAGATTCAAATTTTATTCAAGATATGAGTATTTTTAATGATACTAAATTGGCCTTTGCAGATAAAACAGATGCACAACTTAAAAAGGCTTTTTGGATGTTCAAGGCGATCGAAAATCCAAGTTTGACAAGTGTGGGCGTTTCGATGCTTAACTTTGTGGTTAGAAATAATTTTCCTTTTGTTGATGGTATTGTGAAGCAAACTTTGTTCGAGCAATTTTGCGGTGGCGAGACGCGTGAGGAAAGTATGAAAGTTGTAAAAACTTTATTCAAACACAGGATAGGAAGTATTTTCGATTACTCTATCGAAGGAAAAGTTGATGAAGAGACTTTTGATGCTTTTTGTAAAGAAATTAAAGATATTGTTCGTTTTTCGGTTGGTAATCCGGCGATTCCGTTTGTGGTTTTCAAGCCGACCGCTTTTGGTCGAATCGACTTATATGAAGAAGTGGGTAAAGGCGCAGAGTTGACCACAAGTCAAAAAGCAGAGTGGGAGCGTGTTGTTAAGCGTTTTGATGATGTTTGTAAATTGTGTTACGAAAGCGACAAAAAAGTAATGGTTGATGCTGAGGAAACTTGGATGCAAGGTGCTGCAGATCAACTTTGCGAAGTTATGATGGAGAAGTACAATAAGGAAAAACCAATCGTTTGGAATACCATCCAAATGTACAGAACTGGTCGTTTAGAATATATGGCTGAGCATCTTGAAAGAGCGAAGGAAAAAGGCTACTTCATCGGTTATAAAATTGTTCGTGGCGCTTATATGGAGAAAGAAAGAGCGCGTGCTACGGAAAAAGGCTATCCAGATCCAATCCAGCCAAATAAAGAAGCATCGGACATTAATTACAATGCTGGTATCGACTTTATGATGAATAATCTTGATAGAGTTTCTGCGTTTTTTGGTACGCATAACGAAAAGTCAACTGAACTAATTATGGACAAAATGCAAGCTAAAGGTTTGGAGCACGACAATCCGCATGTATATTTTGGACAATTGTACGGGATGAGTGATAACATCAGTTATTATCTCGCGGACAAAGGTTATAATGTTGCGAAATATCTTCCTTATGGACCTGTGAAAGATGTGGTGCCATATTTGACAAGAAGAGCACAAGAAAATACGTCTGTTGCTGGACAAACTGGGCGTGAGCTTGGGCTTATCGAAAAAGAATTGAAACGTAGAAAACAAGTTTAAATTTTGTTTTAAACATAAATAAATCCTCATCAGTTTTGGTGGGGATTTTTTTGTTAAAATTATTTGCATAATTGAAAAATACTGTTAACTTTGATTAAAACTAAAATTAATTTACCATGAAAAGAACATCTATTCTTTTGGCTATTGCTATGGCCAACTTTACAATCGCACAATCTTATAGCAACGGAGAGCTATCAACTGGATCAACTGCAAAAAATGGAACAATGGCACCAGCAGGTTATACTTGGTCAGAATTGCAAAATAATACAGGAAACACTACCGAATCTAATACAAGTCTTGGACTAGGAGGTACTTCTTCTTCTTCTACAGCATCTTATTTTTTGGCAGATGATTTTACTATCCCAACAGGTGAGCAATGGGATATCGTTTCCATAGATTTTTTTGCTTATCAAACTGGCTATACAGGTACTACGAGCCCTTTTAACACAGTAAGAGTTAATATTTTTAGCTCGGATCCGTCGGTCTCAGGTGCAACATCTGTTTTTGGAGATGATACAACTAATCGATTTGCCTCCTCGGTAAATGCTTTAATGTACAGAACAAGTAACACAATGGTGCCAAATACTGTTACACCAGGCACTACGCGTGCGATTTGGAAAGTTAAAGCAAATACTCCTGTAAAACTTAATGCTGGAACATATTGGATAAAATATCAACTTCAAAATATTGTAATGGCTAATGCGGGGTTTCTTCCTTCAGTAACGGTTGTCGGATCTAGAGGATTACCGACTTTTAATGCAAAACAAAATGATGCAATTAGTAATACTTGGACTTCAATAATTGATAATGGAAATCCAGCTTCAGCGCCCGATTATCCACTAGATATGCCTTTTGTAATAACATATACTAAAACGACTCTAGGTACCACAGAAGTTTTACAATATGATAATCGTGTTAGGTTGTATCCAAATCCTGCTAAAAATGATTTCAAATTAAGTATTCCTAAAGAAATTTTAAGTAAGAATGTGGAGATTTTTGATGCTAGTGGAAGATTGGTAAAAATATTACCAATTTCAGAAAACTACAATGTCTCTGATTTGAAATCTGGAGTTTATACTATTAAAATTAAAACTGATACAGAATCTAAAGTCTTACGTCTTATTAAAGATTAAACTTATAATTATAAAAAGCAAATCCTCATCAAATTTTGATGGGGATTTTTTTGTGTTAAATAAGTATATTTATTTTATCAAAGTTTTTAAAATGAAGAAGGTTCTGCTTTCAGTTGCTGTCTTATTGTTGTCAAGTCAAATTATAACGCAAAATCAATTTATTCCCAAACCTGAAACCGTCAAAATTAATGAAGGTTTTTACAATTATCCCATGATTTTGGAATTCAAAGTCTTGACTCAAATTCAGAAGCAGATTATCTAAAAAATCAACTAAAAAAAATACTGTAAAAGATTTTAAAATTGGAAAATCTGGAAAAATTAGATTGGCGGTTCTACGAATAAAAGAACCTTCCGATAAAATGGCAGAATCGTACAGTCTTAAAATCGATAAAAACGGAATTTCGATCACGGCTTACACCAATGTTGGAATTTTCCGCGGTGTGCAGACACTTTTACAATTGATCGAAGAGCATCAATCTGATTTTAGAAAATGTTTTAGATGAAGTGATGCCACTATTTCCGTATCGATATATCCATATTGGAGGAGATGAAGCACCTAAAATCCGTTGGAAGCAAAGCGAGTTTTGTCAAAGTTTGATTAAAAAACTAAACTTAAAAGACGAAATTTGCTTGCAAAGCTATTTCATTACAAGAATGGAAAAGTATATCAATTCCAAAGGCAAAAAAATCATCGGTTGGGACGAAATTTTGGAAGGCGGTTTAGCGCCCAACGCAACGGTGATGAGCTGGACCGAAATTCAAGGTGGAATTCATGCTGCAAAAAATGGCCACAAAGCGATTATGACGCCAACTTCTACCAATTATTTCGGTTACTATTAAGGAAGTCCAGATACAGAACCAATCGCGATTGGTGGCGATGTGAGATTGCAAAAAGTTTATAATTATAACCCAATTCCAAGTGAATTGTCGGAGAAGGAAAGTGAACTTATTTGGGGAACACAAGGAAACCTTTGGACAGAATATATTTTGGATTTCAAACATGTTGAAAATATGGTTTTTCCAAGAATGATGGCACTTTCGGTTGCAGCTTTGGAACATATCAAAAATCCGATTTCGTTGGCAAGTGCGGTTATGGAAAAAACGCCACATGTGATGTTAGTTGCCGATGGTGCTTTAGAATTTGCGATTTCGCAAGGGTTTAAAAAGGAAAATCTACTAACGCCAGAATCCGAGAAAGAATGGAAAGAATGGTTAAAAGAAAGTAAGTACAAACCGATTGTCAACATCGAAAATCACGATACAATTGGAATGATTGCTTTGGACGCGAATGGCAATTTGTCGGGTGCGTGTACGACCAGCGGAATGGCTTTCAAAATGCATGGGAGAGTAGGCGATTCGCCGATTGTTGGTGCTGGATTATTTGTCGATAACGAAGTTGGTGCTGCAACGGCAACTGGCCACGGCGAAGAAGTTATAAGAACTGTTGGGACGCACCTCGTTGTGGAATTAATGCGACAAGGCCGCACTCCATAAAAAGCTTGTAAAGAAGCTGTGGAACGTATTGTAAACATCGCAAAACGTCGAGGAAAAAATTTGAAAGATATCCAAGTTGGCTTTGTAGCCTTAAACAAAATAGGTGAGTATGGCGCATATTGTATTCAGGATGGGTTTAGCTTTGCAGTGCATGATCAAAAGGGAAATCGTTTAGAAAAACCAGAATTTAGTTTAAAATAAATTTTAATTCATAAAAAATAAAAAATGCTTTGGAAGTTATTCTGAGGCATTTTTGTGTTTTGTGTGCAAATCTTCGCCATTCGACAAGTCAAAGCAACCATTAGACAATTGGTACCGAAACTTAGCAACAAATCTTCTGACATTTAAACTATAAAAACAAGTATCATGAAAACTCAGATTAAAATTTTTATGTTGTTGCTCGGGATTTTGTCAACCAATTTTGCCAATGCGCAAAAAGTTAGTGTTAAGAAGGTGAAAGACCTCCCGAAAACATCAAATATTAAAGCTAATACTAATCTCTTACCAATGCAGGTTATTGGTTCTTGGGAAATAGCAAGAGTTGATGGTCATATCTATGTAAAACCTGAGAAGAGTAGCATGGAAATCGAGGCGCCGATTAGCTTTTTGATTGGGAAAATATTTAAGTTTCAAAACAATGGAAAAGTAAATGTTATTAATGGTAATTCGGTGATGATTAGTAGTGATTATACAATCGTTGACAACGGTAAAGCTTTTAGTATTCCGAAATACAGTGGCCAATTTTCGATGCCGTTTTCGGTAACAAATTCTGGACAAAATATGACGATGACACAAAGTCCAGAATCTTTCTACGCAATTCTGGCTTCACAAACCAAAATACCTTTAGACAAAGTGAAGAGCATCTATCGAGTGCCTAGTGATATTGTTTTTCATTTAATTAAAAAATAAAATTATTTAAAAATCTTAAAAAACACATATCATGAAAAAATCAAATGTTATCCTAGCATTATTACTTGTCGGAATAAGCCAAACATTTTCTGCACAAGAAAAAAGCGGACCTCGAAAAATAGAGAATGTAAAAAAAATAGAGGTAAAACCAATTATTACAGGACAGGTCATTAAGCTTAGAAAAAAACTAAGTGTCAAATTGGTAAAGGTTTGGTACAAGACCAATTCGTCTTCCAAAGTTAGCCTAAGTATTTACGAAGCCATTGCGGTGATGCGCGGTAATACTTTGTTGTATCCCTTCCACAGTTCTACATGGAGTTATGCGGAGTTTTGTCCGACTTTTAATTTTGGTTATCAACTTGCGCCACAAGCCGCGGAGAAAAATTGTTCAGCCAACAATCTTCCGCCTTTGGAAGTTACGAGTTCTGCAAATATTGCTAATCTTGGGATATCGCTTCCTCTTTTAATAACAGATATTGATGATTATACCAATATCATTTTTGCGACTTCTAGCGCCAAAGTTACAATTGCAGACGGCCGTTCTTTTGTGCTAGATCAGCATCCAGCAGACGATTATCTTGTCAAATCACTTCTCAATAAAGGAAAAGTGACGCATTATCGAAATTTAAGTTTTAACAAAGGCGAAGAAAAAATCATGTTACAATACGAACTAGAATTAAAATAAAAAATGATTACGATACTAAATTTTAAAACAATTACGCTTCTTTTTGCACTTTTTTCATGTTTTGCTTTTGGACAAAAAAAAGAAACTATTCCAAAATGCTTTCAAGAGATTATAGATACAGATCCTACTGCAAACGCTTTGTACAAAGTAGATGTTGAGGGCGAGATGCTTTTTATGCTGGTGCACAAACAAAAATTTGCAACACCAGATCGATCATCTCAAGCTTACAAAGACGTAAACTGCGAAACAAAAGCACACCTTAGCTACGGTTATGCTGGATTAATGAAAGGTTCAAAAAAAGGAATTGTAACCGATACTTTGTGGATTCGAGATTTTAATTTGTTGTCGGATAGAGATTTTTATCAAGTTATTGACGCACCCAAAAAGATTAATCCATTAGGTCTTTCAAAACAAAATATTGTTAAAGTTTCTTCCAAAAATGGATTTCAAAAATATAATAAGAAAGGCGATTTACTTCAAACTTTTAAAATATCAGCTCTTGATAGATACACGGTTAATTTGGATTCAAACACAATTTCAAAACGACAAATTCTAAATGCTCATTTTTTAAAACTAGACAATTCATATTGGTTTTTTATAGATAACAATTTAGGTTATGCGAGACTAATTAAAACGGATAAGAATGCTAAAACTTTATCAAATATCATTTATGATTTACAATTTAAAAACTCTAATTAAAAAAATAATTACCATGAAAACAAAAACACAATTATT
Organism: Soonwooa sp. T0.1_25; assembly: GCF_057652215.1. Classification (NCBI taxonomy): domain Bacteria; kingdom Pseudomonadati; phylum Bacteroidota; class Flavobacteriia; order Flavobacteriales; family Weeksellaceae; genus Soonwooa; species Soonwooa sp. T0.1_25. The sequence continues at coordinate 67,318 of NZ_JBYFBZ010000003.1, forward strand.
CGTCATTATGGCGTCACTTCTAGGAATTGGAAATTTTAAAAGTCAAAAAACTATTTCGAAAGAAATAACAGATAGATATTACGAACTTTTAAAAAAGGGAGCAACAAAAAGACCGCTTCCGTTGCCTAGAGTATACAAGGTTTTGACAAAAGATATCCAAGCAAGCAATTTTAATTACCGAGCATACTATCCAGAATCAACTGTAACAGATGCGCGCAGAGGTATTGTCATTCTTGGTGTTGGCGATGGCGGAAATGTTAATGATGCCTCGTTAAACAATCAATGCGAAGCCATTACTAAAATGGGATTTGTTGCCATTGTAACGACTTATGAGAAAGGAAGCTCTTACGCAGACGGCAATATAAAATTCAAACAAAATATTGAGGAAATTATAAGTAAAGAAGCTCCTGCGTACAACATTTCAAGATCCAATGTTGTTGTAGGAGGCGTTTCTAAAGGTGGTAACCTTAGTCTTGGCATCAGCCTTCCGGGACAGATGGGCAGCGGCGGCCAACCGATTGAGGGCATCAAAGGGCTAATTATTGAGTGTGGCGGCGGCGACCAATGGAAAGGCAGCGCACTAAAGTTGCCCGTGTTGTACATGGCAAATGCGACTGACGGGGCGACAGGCGGTAATGGGACAGATTTTAAAGCTGGGATTGAATCGAATACAAACGCTAATGTTAAAGCTAAAAGTAAATTCTTAATTGCGCCTGGAGAAGGACATTGTACCAATGCCGCTGATTACAAAAACTTTATTACTAGTAATATTAATTCATTTTTCAATTAAAATATTAGATTATGAAAAACAATTATTTAAAACTAATTTTAATCTCGATGTTATGTCTTAGCATTGCTGTTCTAGTGGGTTGCGGTGACAAAACAGATGACGATTTACCACCGACTATAACTCGAGAAAGTCTTCGTGGCAAGTGGATTGTTGACAATGTCGACGGCAAACTTTATATGACTGTTCCAGGTACGCCCGAGGTCGAAGTCCCTCTGAATACTTATTGGAAAGGCAAAACATTTTATTTCACCAAAGATAACCGATTATATTTGTATGATGGTGACATAGAAGTAAACGACATGGGAGAATACAATGTTAACGATAATAAAGTGACGGTAACTTGGTATCCCGGCGTGATGACTGTCGAATTATTTAACGATGGAAAAAATATGAAATTGACCAATCTGAAAAATGACTATTATCAAATGTTGGTTTTTTATACAGGTCAATCTCTTGAAGAAATTAAAAAAATGTATCGCGTCGAGACCGATGTAACTTTTAATCTTCATAAACAATAAACGTTTTTTTATTTTTTAAATTAAATTTGAAGCAATTTTTAAAGACACATACGATGAAATATTTACTTCCTGTTATTTTAATTTTTTGTTTAGCTTGTCAAAATAAAAAAGAGACGATTGCTACTGAACCTATTGTTAAAAAAGATTCTGTAAAAGTTGAAACAATGGATCCGCCTAAAATAAACGAAACTTTAGCAAAAGATTGGCTTAAGAAAACCATCGAAGCATTTTTTAAATCGGATAACGATTATAACAAAGCGATGCAAACGATGACCACTAATGATTATTACGATTACAAAACGGATGCAACCAATGTTGATTTGGATGTCGATGATGCATTAACACAAGCAGAGTTTGATAAAAAATGGAAACCAAAATTTGATACTAAAAAAGCAGGAATTGGCACTGGATTTTTAATTTCTGGTCAAGATTGGCAAGACATCAAAGTAACAAAATCTGATGTAATTAGCCAGAAAAATGATACTCTAATTTTTGATGTTAATATTCGCGATGTCGGTTTTAATGAGAATTATCCGCGCATTATCAAAGTCAAAGCGCAAGATGGCAAGTTTTTAATTGCCGATGTTTTAGAAGATGAATAAACCCATAAAGCTTTCAAATTTTGAGAGCCTTTACTTTTTATATTTGTGAAAAGTCAAATTATGTCAAAAATTGAAATCGCTTGTTTTAACGAAGCTTCCGCACTTTTAGCCATTCAAGAAAATGTCGATAGAATCGAGCTTTGCGAAGATTATTCTTTGGGCGGCATTACGCCAAATATCGAAACTTTGCTTAAATTAAAACAAAAATCAGACGTACCTATTTATGCCATGATTCGTCCTCGTGGTGGCGATTTTCTTTACAATGAAAAAGAATTAGAACATATGAAATCCGACCTTATGATGTTAAAAGAAGTTGGTGCGGATGGTTTCGTATTCGGCATTTTGGATGAAAATAATCGTTTTGATTTTGACAAAAATCTTGAAATGATGAGCCACGCAGCAGGCATTCCGTGTACATTCCATCGCGCTTTTGACCGCATCGAGAATCAAGAAGAAGCTTTGGAAGACATTATCAAATGCGGTTTTAAAACCATCCTGACTTCTGGCGGCACAAGTTCGGCAATGCAAGGTTTGGATAAATTAAAAGAACTTAAAAACTTGGCTGGCGATCGTATAACAATTTTAGTGGGCGGTGGCGTTAGATCGACTAATATAGCAGAGCTAAAGCAAGATTTTGATTATTTGCATTCGGCTTGTATTTCGGCAGATTCAGAAAATATCGATGTTGAAGAATTGAGGAAATTACTACAACAACTTAGATAATTTGCCATGAAGTTTTTTTTCATTCATCATTTTTTTAATAGGATTAAATTTTATGTCGTCTCAAGCCACCAAGTGAAGTCTTTCTTCCTCAAATTGGGAATTCAAAAATGTGAAGGACGAGAAATGGCTGAAAGCCTCAGTTCCTGGGACAGTTCATACCGATTTAATGACGCACAAAATTATTCCAGACCCTTTTTTAGACGAAAATGAGAAAAAAGTGCAATGGATAGAAAATGAAGATTGGGAATATCGAAGTCATTTTACGATAACCAATAAAGAGTGGAGCAATCTTAATAAAGTCTTGATTTTTGAAGGTTTAGATGCGTTTTCAGAAATCCATATCAATGGTCGTCCGCTAACGAAAACCTTGAATATGTTTGCGCCAGAAGTTGTTTATTTGAGCGATTATCTCCGTGAAGGTGAAAATGTTTTGACGATAAGATTTACATCAGGCGTTAAAGAAGGAAAAGAATTAGCAAAGGAAATTCCGTTTCAGTTGCCTGAAAGTCCGAGAAGTTTGGTTAGAAAAGCGCAATATCAGTTCGGTTGGGATTGGGGACCGCGTTGGGTAACCGCTGGAATTTGGAAAGATGTAAAACTCATTACTTGGGATGAAGCCACAATCGAAAATATTCGAGTTGAACAAAAATCAATAACTGATAAAAAATCAGATTTGGTTTTTCATAACGAAATAAATGTAGACCAAGTAGGAGATAATGATTTAGAAAAACTTCAGGTTTCTATTAATGGGAAAATCTATAAAAATTTAAAACTAAAAAGAGAACTTAACAAAGTTTCTTTTCCTTTTGAAATTAAAAAACCAAAATTGTGGTAACCCAATGGTGTAGGGAAGCCTGCGATGTATGATTTTAAAATTTCGGTCATTAATAAAGGCAAAGTCATCGATTCTCAAACCGAAAGAATTGGACTTCGAACGATTGAGTTGGTTCAAGAAAAAGATGAAAAAGGAAAATCTTTTTACTTCAAAGTCAACGGAAAACCTTTGTACATCAAAGGAAGTAACTGGATTCCGGCCGATAGTTTTTTACCGAGAATTACCAAAGAAAAATACCATAAATTAATTGCTGACGCCAAAGAAGCCAACATGAATATGATTCGTGTTTGGGGTGGCGGAATTTACGAAGACGACGAATTTTACAAGGCTTGCGACGAAAATGGAATTCTCGTTTGGCAAGATTTTGCGTTTGCAGGAAGTTTTTATCCAAGCGATGAATCATATCAAGAAAATGTGAAACAAGAAGTTAAAAGTCAAGTAAAACGTTTGCAAAATCATCCGTCGTTGGCGTTGTGGTGTGGAAATAATGAAGCGGACGAAGCGATTGTCAATTGGGGTTATCAAAAACAATTCAACTATTAAAAAGCCGATTCTTTACAAGTTTGGAAGGATTAAAAAACGATTTTTCATGAAGTAATTCCCAAAACTTTATAAAAAATTTCTCCCAATGCGATTTACGGGACGAGCTCGCCATCGATTGGTTGGGGACATAAAGAAAGTCCTACCGAACGCGATTCACATAATTGGGCGTTTGGTGGGGCGAACAACCTTTTGAAATTTACAATGAAAAAGTACCGCATATTCGCTTCGGAATATGGTTTTCAAGGAATGCCAAGCTTGGAAGCTATAAAAGCAATGTTTTCGGGAACGCCAGATTTGAATTTGAAAATTCCAATTATTCAGGCGCATCACAAGCAGCCTCGAGGTTGGGAAATCATTAATAAATATATGGAAAAGGATTATAAAGTCCCGACCGATTTTGTGCAATACAATTACGTTTCGCAGTTGTTGCAAGCTCGCGGAATGCAAATCGCCATCGAAGCGCACCGCCGAAACAAGCCTTACAATATGGGAACTTTAATTTGGCAACTTAACGATTGTTGGCCAGTGGTTTCGTGGTCGGCGATTGACTATTTGGGAAACTGGAAAGCTTTGCATTATCAAACAAAACGAAGTTTTGAGAATATTGCTGTTTTTGGTTTTGAAAAGGATAATCTTCTGAATTTTTATGCTGTAAATGACGGGTTAGGAACTTATAAAGATGTTCGAATAGAAATTAAGGTTCTTGATTTTGATGGTAAATTAATTAATGAAATTTCAAGCGCTCCAAATGGGAAGGTTCTTAAAGATCAATTAAAATTTGATCCAATAGAAGTGGAAAATTTATTTGATGAAACTGAAAGAAAACAAAGTTTGATTGTTGTAAAACTTTTGGATGTAAATGATAAATTGTTAGTTCAAAATAACCTGTTTCTGGAAAAACCAAAAGATTTGGAACTTCCAAAACCCAATATCAAAATCAAGAAAATTTCACCAACCGAAATCGAAGTTTCTACAGATGTTTTAGCAAAAGATATTTATTTGATGGGCGACACACATTTTTCCGATAACTTCTTTGATTTACTTCCTAACGAGAAAAGAACAATTAAACTTTCAAAAGCTTTGGATAAAATTGAAGTGATGAGCTTGTGGGATACGATGCAGTAGTTTTTTAATTGTGAATTATGAATTATGAATTACGAATTATGAATTATGAATTATGAATTATGAATTATGAATTATGAATTATGAATTATGAATTATGAATTATGAATTATGAATGAGATTCTTAAAACCTGATTCGTAATTCTTGGTTCTTGGCTCTTGACTCTTGTATCTCAAACAATGACTTTCGACACATTTTTTCAATTATTAGTTAAGACTTTGTTCTAGTTTTTTCAGGCATTGTAACTTTGCAACATCAAATCTTAAATCTCAGTTCAGAAAATGGTAAATTTTGTTTTGATTGCGGTATGCATTATTGCCGGAATGCTTTTCAAAGCAACAAAATCGATACATCCCGATGCGCACAAAGGCATCAATACTTGGATTTTATATTTAGCGTTACCTGCAGTTTCGTTTAAATATTTACCGAAAGTTCAGTGGTCAACGGAAATGCTTTTTCCAATTTTTTCAACGTTGTTAATTGCAGTAGGAAGTGGTATTTTCATGAAATATTATTGCAAATACAAAGGTTATTCCCGACGTTCGCAGAGCACTTTGGATTTAGCAAGCGGTTACAGTAATACGTCTTTCATCGGTTTTCCATTGATTTCCGCTTTTTATGGAGAAAGTTTGCTGAGTATTGCCATTATTTGCGACCAAACGATGTTTTTGGCATTATCAACTTTAGGAATTATTTCTGCTTTAAAAGGAGGAAGTAAATCTGGAAATATCAGCGCAAAATTTATTCTGAAAAGATTATTTACTTTTCCGCCTTTTCTCGGTTGCATTGGCGCTTTGGTGATTTCTCAATTTGTAGATTTAAGCTTTGCAGAACCGTTTTTCGATAAGTTGGCGGCAACAGTTGGTCCTTTAGCCTTATTTTCCGTTGGACTTCAATTGAAATTTAATGGTTGGAAAAAATTAATGCCTCAGATTTCTACTTCGATGTTGTACAAACTTATTTTAGCTCCAGCGATCGTTTTTGGATTGGCTTTAATTTTCGGAATTAAAGGCGATGTTGCTAAAATCAGTATTTTCGAAGCTGCAATGCCAACTTTAGTAACTTCTAGTATTATCGCAGAACAATTCCGACTCAATACAAAACTCACCAATTTAATTATTGGAATCAGCATTATTATTGGCTTTTTTACCTCGGCGATATGGTATGAGTTGATTGGTTTATTTTTCTAAAACAAAGTCATATTTTTTTTACAACAAAAACTACAAAAGTTTAGTAAAACGCAAAGTAAAACAAAGCAATTTCTAAATTATTTTTTAAATTTTTGTCATGTTATATGCTTAACTTTTATAAAATCTTTTATATTCTTTTGCATTAAGAAAAAATTTTTAACTCTTCTGCTGTGGAAATAAAGTACGATAGCTGTATCTATTAATTAAAAACCTTTACAGCATTACGTTTATAAAATTCTTTTGTTTCTTTTGCGGTAAAAAATCTCTATTTTTACGCTTTAATTCAGATTTTGCATTACGCCCAAGTTATTTTACCGCTCAATCTTGCAGGTTCTTTTACGTATAAAGTGCCCGATGATTTATTGGACGAAATTCAGCTCGGAATGCGGGTTTTGGTGCAGTTTGGTGGTAAGAAAATTTATACAGGAATTGTTTGGGATTTGCATCAAAATGAACCCGAAACTTTTGTCCCGAAAGATATCATTAATATTCTCGACCAAAAGCCGATTCTTCCCATTCAACAAATTGAGTTTTGGAACTGGCTTTCCGATTATTATCTCTGCAATTTGGGCGAAATTTACCGTTTTGCGTTTCCGTCTTCTTTAAAACTGGAGAGCGAAACTTATCTTAAATTAAAACCTAATGCAGTTGTCGATTTTCAGAATTTGGATGTCAACGAAATGTACTTAATTCAAGCTTTGGAAGTTCGACAATTGATCAATTTGACGGACATTGAAGCTTTTATTCCGAAAAAAGACATTATTAAAACCATCAATTCGCTTATCGATTTGCAATATATTGAGATTGATGAGCAAGTTGCGGAAAAATATCGTGCCAAGGAAGTGGCTTATGTGAGGATAAAAGATGAAGTTTTAAAGAATTTTGAACTCACCGAAATCCTTTCACAGCTGAAAAGAGCGCCAAAACAGAAAGATTTGTTTTTGGCGATTTTGGATAAACAAACCGAAAATCCAGATTCTCTGATAAAAAAATCGGAATTGTTTGATGATGGATTTTTTGCCCATTCGCACATCAAATCTTTAATTGATAAAAATTGGGTTGAAGAATATTTCCTTCAGAAAGATAGAATTGATTACTACGACGGCGATACCGAAGATTTAGAAGAGTTGACTTCTGCCCAAAAACAAGCTTTGGTTTTGGTGGATGAAGCCTTTTCTGAAAACAAAAATGTGCTTTTGCATGGCGTAACTTCTTCGGGGAAAACACATATTTATTTAGAGAAAATTGAAGAATGCATCAACGAAGGTAGAAATGTTTTGTTTTTGCTTCCCGAGATTGCTTTAACCAAGCAAATTACGAAGCGTTTAGAGAAAAAATATGGCAGCGCGCTTGGATTTTATCATCAAAAATTGACCGATTTTGAAAGGGTAGAAGTTTGGCGAAAAGTAAAGAACGACGAACTTAAAATCCTTATCGGAACGCGAAATGCTTTGTTTTTGCCTTATCAAAATTTAGGTTTAATTATTGTCGATGAAGAACACGATTCGGCGTATCGTCCGAGAGAAGTTTCGCCGTTTTTTAATGCTAAAGATGCTGCACAGATTTTAGGTCAAAAATATAATGCTAATGTTATTTTGGGTTCTGCTACACCGTCTGTTGAAAGCTATTTTGCAGCTCGGAAAGACAAATTACAATATGTTTTTTTAGGTGAAAGATTCGGAAAAGTAGATTTGCCGAAGTTTGAACTTATTAATTTTAAAGAAGCTCAAGATTCCAAGAATGTTTCGGGAGATTTTTCGTTTCATTTGTTGGAAAATATCAGACAAAATTTAGAACATAAAAATCAAACCATTGTTCTTCACAACCGCCGTGGTTATGCGAATGTTGTGGAATGTGAGTCTTGCGGTTACGTTAATTATTGTTCAAATTGTGATGTCGTGATGACGTATCATAAGTATTCGAACGAGATGAAATGTCATTACTGTGGTCAACGTGCTTCGAAACCGAAAATTTGTCCGAAATGTCATTCCGAAAATTTGAATGAAAGAGGTGTTGGCGTGGAGCAAATTCATGAGGAATTGCAAAAACTTTTCCCAGAAGCTGAGGTCGATAGAATGGATGTAGATTCCATGCGCAAGAAATTTGCCTACGAAAAATTATACGAAAAAATTGAAGACCGAGAAACCGATATTATCGTCGGAACGCAAATGATTTCCAAAGGTTTGGATTTTGACGACATCGAGTTGGTTGCCATTCCGAGAGCGGATTCTTTGATGTATGTTCAAGATTTTAGGGCGGAAGAAAGAGCTTACCAGTTGATGACGCAGGTTTCTGGACGTGCTGGTCGGGTTTCTGGGCAAGGAAAAGTTTTAATTCAAACTTATAATCCACAAAATCGCGTTTTTGAATTGATTCAACGAAATGATATTCAAGGGATTTACGAATATTTTTTGACCGAACGCAAAAAGTTCCATTATCCACCATTTACGAAATTGATAATGATAGAACTAAAACACCGCCGAGAAGACAAAGTGAATCGTGCGTCTCAGTTTTTAGGTTCGATCCTTGGAAAATACTTGCCCGAAGATTGTATTTTGGGTCCAGAACCAGCTTCTATAGCACGTTTGAATAATATGTATCAGTTTCAAATTTTGCTAAAACTTCCGCGCGGCAAAAACTATTTAGTATTTAAAGACTACATCCGCAAGAGCTTTGAAGAATTCGAAGAAATAACGGCTTATAGAAGCATCAGAAAGCATGTTTTTGTCGACTTTTAACTATTTTTAACAAAGTTTAAAAGCTTTTATAACCTGGAAGAGCATTGTCGGAAGCAATAATGTCTAACTTTACTTCGTTTTGAGAAAGGTTGATTTTATTTGATAAATATAGAATTGTCAAATTTTCAACTTTTTTATCTAAATGTTTGAGAATGAATAAATTTAAGAAATACATTAGCGTACTTAGTTTAGGTTTTTCCATTAGCATTTTTGCACAGACATCTGCAGTATCTTCAATTCCTCAATTTTATGAGCAACCAGGTCTTTTGGCGAAAGAAATTTCTCCCGAAAAATCTTTGTTGTCTCCTAAAGAGAATATTGAAGTTAACATCAACAGAATGTTTTCGGATCCTGTTCTAAGAACTGCAAATTGGGGATTTGTTGTTTACGATCCCAAAAGCAACAAGGTTATAACATCTTACAACGAAACAGCACCATTAATTCCTGCTTCGACGACCAAATTGTTAACCACAGAAACGGCTTATTCTTATTTTGGAGGAAACTTCAGATGGAATACGCAGTTGGAGTTTTCAGGAAACATCGATGAAAATGGTGTGTTAGATGGTAACCTTTACATTATTGGAAGTGGTGATCCTTCTTTTGGAGCTTTGCGCGTTGGTTCTACATCGGTTTCAGGTCTGGTTTCGCAATTTATGAATGCTATTCGCGATAAGGGAATAAAAAAAGTAAATGGCGAGATTATCGTAGAAACTGGCGTTTTTAAAGAAAACAAAACGGATTTGCCATCTAATATCGTTTGGTTAGACCACAATAATTATTATTTGCCTGTTGGGACAACAAGAGATATTAATCCAAGAAATGAGAAGTTAATTGTTAAACAAAATAATCCTTTTAACAACGAAAAACGTTACTTCTATATGTCGCCATACAATAATAAAATGGTATATGCCGACAAATTTGAAGGTGGAGGATTAACAACAAAATTAGCTGATCCACCAACGACGCTAGCAAATTCTTTAAGAGCATCGATGTTAAAATCTGGCATTGCAGTTCCTGGAAAAGTAACAGCAAGATTTATCGATCCAACGCCTGAACCAAGAGAAATACTTAGCAATTACAGGTCGCCAATGCTTTCGGAGATAGTACATTATACCAACCAACATAGTGATAATGCCTTGTCGGAAGCTTTATTAAAATGTTTAGGATTTTATGTTTCTGGAGATCAAGTCGCAGAAGCTGGAAAACAAGTCGTCCGTAAGCATCTTGAAGGAAAATCGTTCGATACCAATGGTCTTAACTATGTTGATGGTAGCGGTTATTCTCGCAGCAACCTCGTGACGCCAATTGCTCAGGTTAAATTTTTAACTGGATTGATGAAGGAGCCTTATTATAAAGACTATTTTGAATCTCTGCCTATTGCTGGACAAACTGGGACGCTAAAAAAGATGTTTTTGAATACCTCTAATGGACAAATTTTTGCTAAAACAGGAACTTTAAGTCGTGTTAAAACTCTTGCAGGTTACATAAAAACTAGAAGTGGGAAAACATTGGTTTTCTCACTGTTAATCAATAATTACACGGGGTCTGTTGCCCAAGTCAAAGATAGAATGGAGCAACTTTTGGATCCTACTTTAGATTTGTAACATAATATTTTATAATTTTAATACTCGCAACATTGCGAGTATTTTTTTTATATGAAAACAAAATTTACCATTTTAATTTTATCTATGATTTCGGTTTTGAGTTTAGCTCAAAGCAGAACCGAGCAAGATAATCTGATTGAGAGTGAACGTAAAAAAGCTTCTAAAGCAATGCTTTTTAACGAAAACGAAAATCCAAATACGCTTAATTACGATCTTCGTTACATCCGCATGGAATTGGATCTTGATCCAGCGCAACAATTTGTTAAAGGAAAAGTAACATCACATTTTAAAATGTTAAGCCCGTCATCAACTATTTATTTTGACTTGTCAAATAATCTTAATGTGAGTGAAGTTAAATATCACAATCAGAATTTGACTTACCAGCAATTATCAACCAAGGAATTGAAAATTAATTTTCCTACAAATATTCCTGCTGCGACTTTAGACTCTTTAACGATTTCTTACAGCGGTGTGCCAGATGATTCCGATGATGCTTTTTCATCGCAGATGCAAAATGGAGTCCCAATCTTAGCAACATTATCAGAGCCTTTTGGTGCAAAAGAATGGTGGCCAACTAAGCAAAGTCTTAATGACAAGATTGAAAAAATCGATCTTAAAATTACAACACCGTCTCAATATAATGTCGCGGCAAATGGCGTTTTGCAATCGGAAACTTCTCTCAGTGGAGGAAAAAAATTGACTTATTGGAAAACTAATATCCCAACGCCTGCTTATTTGGTAGCTTTAGGTATTACGAATTATGTCAAACTAAATGATACTTTTGGGACTGGATCGGACGCTTTTCCGTTTGTGAATTACATTTATCCATCTACCAATAACAACCCTTCTGAGATGAGTAATATCCAATGGACTAAAACCTGCATGGCAAAGTTTGAAGAATATTTTGGACCTTATCCTTTCCGAAGCGAAAAATATGGACATATGCAATTCAATGCTGGAGGTGGAATGGAACATACCACGATGAGTAGTATGGGCTCTTTTTCGAAAGGCTTAATTGCACATGAGTTGGCGCATCAATGGTTTGGTGATAAAGTAACTTGTGCCACATGGAATGACATTTGGCTTAACGAAGGTTTTGCAAATTTTGGAGAACATCTTGTCTATGAAAAGTTATTGATGACTTCTAGCAACTTTCAGAATTACCTAAAAAATCAAATTGATTATATATCGATGTATCCTACTGGTAGTGTATATATCCAAGATCCAGAACCAAGTTCGAACAGAATTTTTGATGGAAGATTAACCTACGCAAAAGGAGGTTTTGTCTTAAGAATGTTAAAATGGAAACTTGGAGAGCAAAAGTTTTATAATCTCTTGAAAGCTTATACAACGGCACCGCAATTTGCAAATACTTATGCAAAAACTGCGGACTTCGTTACTTTTGCAAATACTTTTACTGGAGAAAATCTAACAGAATTTTTTAATGATTGGGTATATGGCGAAGGCTATCCAACTTATACAGTGCGTTGGAAGCCTGGTACAACTAATGTAACATTTAAGATTTCCCAAACGCAAAGTCATAACTCTGTTAATTATTATGAGATGCCTTTGCCAGTTAAAGTTGTTGGTGCCAATGGACAATCTATGGATTTGGTGCTTAATAATACATCAAATAATCAGTATTTTACAAATGAAGTTGGATTTCCTGTGACGGCGGTTTATTTTAATCAAGATTTACATATTTTAACTAAGAATTCAACGGTTGTTAAGGACAATTCTTTGGCGGTAGATGATCTTAAAAGCTTAAAAGTTATGGTCTATCCAAATCCTGCAACAACCGAGATTATTATTTCAAATCTTAAAAAAGATACAGCTTATCAAATCTTTAGTATTGATGGGCGTCTTATTAAATCAGGAAATTTAGACTCAAATAAAACGATTAATATTTTAAACCTCGAAAAAGGTGAATACATTCTAAAAACCAACGATGATCAAATCAAATTCTTAAAACATTAATTTTAAAATTAATCCAAACAAAAAGGAGAAGCTTTAGTAAGTTTCTCCTTTTATATTTTTAAAAATCAACCCCGAATCCAAGGGCAATTCTACCGCCATCACTAGATCGGAAATAGCTAGCTTGGACTCCAATTTTGTCCAAAGCGTTTAGCCAAAGTCCAAGACCATAAGAGTTGTGCCACTTGTCGGTGATTTCGTTCGGGATCCAAACGCGTCCGTAATCAAAACCTGCGAACAGACCTACATTTATTGGTAAATAAGCATTTTTAATAGTTCCTAAATCGAATCTCAAATCTGTGGTTTGATAAAAACTAGATTTACCGTAAAAACGATCGAATCTATATCCTCTCAAGTTTCGATTGCCACCCAAAGTCGCCATTTGGAAGAATTGATAATCGTTGGATAACAGCCATTTTGCTTCTGCATAAGTGCTGACAATTATTTTTTCGTTGTTCGTGATGTAATGGATAAAACCTAATCCTGTCTCGAGAGTTGGAAGTTTGTTATCAGAGTTTTCAAGGTTTTGACGATAGCTAAAGGCGGCCTTGACTTTCATTCCCAAACTTGGATTTACGTCTTTGTTTAAATTTTCAAAATCAAATTTTAAATCAATTCCTGAAAAATGTTGCGTCTTGAAAACTTGTTCGTCCACAACATTTGGAAGACTAATGCGACGATCAGCTGTTTTTTCGATTTTGATAGCTTCGTAGGCTAAATTCGCTGTAAACCAACTAGAATTTTTTCTCCAATTAATAGAAGGTTTGACATAGAATTCTTTTGCACGAACACGATAAAAATCTTCGTCAAAAATCTTTTCCTCATTAATTGTTATATTCCCGATTCCAAAATAGTTTCTGATAAATCGCGAACTCGTGAATCCTGTATTTAAGCCATAATACCAATTACCAACCAATCTTGGGAAAATCCCTTCGTAAGCGATTTCGTAACCTTGAGAACCTGTGAAGTAATTGGTCTTTAGATTGTGTTTTGCCGCAAAAGGATTTCGTTTAAAACCATTTTTAACAAAACTCGTCGTCATACCCAGCACAATTTCGTCGTCAGGATTGTAACCAAGGTTAGGTGTCGCTGTCCAAAAACTGTATTTAAGGCGTTTGTAATTATATTCGTTAAGGTCATAATCGTCAGTTAATTTTGCTGACGCATTTTTAGAAATCGTATTATTTTTAGATTTGTACTCATAGATTTTGACACGATTATCTCTTTCGATATTGTAGTTGTCATGGTTAAGACCGCCCAAAAGACGCAGTTTAATAGGATGGTTTTGATCACCTTTTACAATAAAATCATCGTCGTCGCCCAAAGTGTAGACCCAAATTTCGGAAGTTTCTTTTTTATTATAAACTTTTTCGAAGGTCAACGCTTCGCCCTCTTTTTTATTTCTAAATATTTTTACTTGCGTTTCATGATTTGGAAGACGTGTAATTTCGAATCTATCTTTTTTATTAGTTCCCGTCAAAATAACAGTTTTTCTTAAGACTTTATAATAATCGGAAGCGTAGCTTGCAAGATCATTTTTACGAAGTTCAAGATTTTGTTTTATAGATTCGATGTCGGCATTTTGTACTTCTTTTGGTAAATTTTTAAAAGCATCTTCGATAACATTCCTTGTTAAATTAGCTTTAATAAAATCTGCCTCGCGCTTCCAATCTTCTTCGGTTGCATTGTTCGTAAATGCCAAATCTAAAGGGTATGGCTCCATATTAAACCATTTTACATTTTTGATTTTTGGTCCAAAACTCTGCATGTGACGAAGTCCCGGAAAGTTTAAAAACATTTGGGTTGCCAAGCCATCGTACTTAACAAAAGCTTGGTCACGATCTTTAGGAATCGGAGAAATTAAAACCTTGTCGCCAACATTTTTTTGTTCCCATTTCCATTGGTCGTAATGTCTGTCCCAATCGCCGATTAACATGTCGAAAAGACGTGCGCGAATGTAGGCGGATTCGTCCATTTTATATTTTTCATCCTTAGCCAAAAGTTTAATAACATCTTCTGTACTCAAGACTTTGTTAGGATTTTCTTCGGTCTCGGCAGGTCGAACTTCTAGATAATATAATTCGTTTCCAAAATTTTGATTGTACTTACCAAGTGCATTTTGTTTCGGAACATATACCAAACTCGGATCCGTATGTTTAACCCCGATAGATTCTGCCATTGCGCCGATTGCTAAAGGCGTGTACGGATTAGAAGACGTATAAAAATCCAATAAAAATTGATCTGCAAATCCGTCTGCAAAATCGTCAACTACATAACGATCTTTAAAAGCCACCGATTGCAAAAATCTTACACCACTTTTATGAAGCGCTCGGATGACATATTCGCCTTTTGGCGTGTCCAATCGCAAAGAGTTGGTCTGATGTCCGCCACCGGCTCTGGTTGCTTTTGCGCCACCATAAAGCGTGTCCAAATCCAAAGTAGGAACCGAAACTGGCGTGCCATACATTTCGCGATAGTTGTTACCCCAAAGCATTTTATAAAATCCAGACTTTTTGGTGTCTTTTTGATTGTAAATACTTGTAGTTGTTGTCGCTGGAAAGTCTTTTGGATAATCGGTTTTGGTATAATTGTCACCTTTTAAAACTGAATGGCTAAAAAGCAATTTTTCTTGTTCGTTTTCTCTTCCAAAATAGTCAACGAAAGCTTCTCCTTTTTTTGAAATTTTCAAAACAGCATAACCATTTTGTCCGTAAGAAAAATCGTTAGGAGAAATAGCTGCGGCAGCTTCGGATTTAGATCCCGCGCCGCTGATGATTTGGCGGATGTTGCCTTGTTCGATATATTGTAGATTGTGATCGTGTCCAGAAACAAGGATCACATTTTCTTTATCAGCAATTAAAGTTTTGATTCGAGCTGCTAATTTTCGATAATTAGGATTTGATAAATCTTGGTGCGTGATACCGCCAGTTGCTCTTATTAGATTAATTCCAGTTGCTAAGATTGGCAACGGAATTTTGTTCTCTAAAGGGAATAATTGTTTCTCCATCGAGTAATAACCGCCGTGCGAGCCGTGGTCAATTAATGGATGATGGACAGCTACGATAATTGTTTTGTTTTGATTTTTCGAAATTTGATCTTCAAACTCTGTGCAAAAATCTTCCCTTGTTTTAATGTCGCATTTTTCATTAATACCTGGGTTTTTGTCCCAATCTGCCAAAAACCATTCGGAGTCGATGGTTATTAAAGCGATATCTTTTCCGATTTTTCGAGTTTCGATGGCGCAAGAATTTTTTGGAGAAAAAGCTTTTTTGTCATTTAATTTTTCAATGACGTAATCTTGTTCTTCTTTTAATCCCATAATGCCGTTGCTATACCAATCGTGGTTGCCGGGCACAAAAATACTTTGACCTTTAAATTTATTTGCTAACGCGATTTGGTCGTCGAGTTTTTCTTCTGCTAATTTTCGGTCTTTAGAATCTTTGCTAGGAAGTCCGCGCGGATAGATGTTATCACCAAGAAATAATAGCGTGCTGTTTTGGTCGGCGGAGTCAAGTTTTGATTTTAATTGATTCAGAATTTTCTTTGAATGATCTTGATCGGCATTACCAGCGTCGCCAACGAGATAAAAAGTGTGGGCAATATCTTCGTCTTTTACACGTTGTGAAGTATTAAAGTTTTTGATATTTTTTCCATATTGAGCTTTTTCTGTAGCACAAGAAATGCTTATAATTGCCAGTGCAGAAAGCATGGTATATTTTGCAGCAAATATTTTCATAAATTTGAATCAAACATTTTATAAATGAACATCGTACACAAAGCGGAGCAATACGTTATTCAACTTTTCAAAGATAAGCTTTCTCCAGTTTATTCTTTTCATAATCTTGAGCACACCAAAAGAGTGGTTGCTGCTACAGAATTGTTGGCCAAAGAAGAGAACGTTAACGAAAAAGACATGGAGATTTTGACGTTGGCAGCGTGGTTTCATGATGTTGGTTATTGTCAAACTTGTACAGTCCATGAGAATGTTGGTATGCAAGAAGCAGAAATTTTTTTAAAACAAGAAAATATTTCGCAAGAAGAAATTGATGCGGTTAAACAATTGATCCATGCAACTTCCATGGAATATCAACCGCAAAATTTGTTAGAAAAAATTATGAAAGATGCCGATTGCTCACACATTGGATCGGAAGACTTTTTTAATATTACAGAAACTCTACGCCAAGAATGTAAGCAAGTTTATCAAAAGAAAATAAGCAAGTTGGATTGGGCAAATACAAATTTGCAGTTTTTGACACAACATCACCACTTCTACACGGATTACGCTAAAAAAAATTGGGAAGAGACTAAAACTGAAAATATAGAAAAAACGTTAGAGCTAATTGCTGACCTTATTAAGGATAAGGAAAAATCGAAAAATACTGAGGAAGAAAAGGCGTTGCTTAACAAGAAAAAACTCGAAAAATTAGATTCACCAGAACGTGGTATAGAAACGATGTTCCGTGTGACAATGAATAACCATACGCGTCTAAGTCAAATTGCAGATACGAAAGCTAACATTCTGTTATCGGTTAATGCGATTATTATTTCGGTGGCGTTATCGACGATTATTCCGAAGCTTGACTCGCCAAAAAATGCGCATTTGGTGATTCCGACTTTTATGATGATCGCTTTTAGCGTAGCCACTATTATTATGGCGATTATGTCGACGCGTCCAAAAATATCAAGCGGAACTTTCACTAGAAAAGAAATCGAGGAACGAAAAGTGAATCTTCTGTTTTTTGGAAATTTCCACAAAATGCCTATTGACGAATATATGTGGGCGATGAAGGAAATGATGAAAGACCGAACTTATCTGTATGATAGTCTTGTTAAAGATTTGTACTATCTCGGCATTGTCCTGAATCGAAAATACAAATTGTTGCGAACAACTTACACTATTTTCACAGTTGGGATTTTGGTTTCGGTGCTTACGTTTTATTTGGCTTTCCGAGAAATTATTTAAAAAAAATAAAAGCTTGTAGAATTTTACTACAAGCTTTTTTTATAAAGTCGTTTTGTTTTCAAATAAAATTAAATTTCAGGATAAAAATCGTATTGCATTGGCGTTGGATCGTAGTTGATACCAACTCTTATCGCTTGTAGACCGGCGATACCTTGTAGATCTTCGATATCTACAATCTCAATATTATCTTCTAGATGACCTTCGTTCTGAAGGATTTTGATAAATTTAAGATAATCGTATTTTTCGGTTTCTTGAGAGAAAACAACACTCAGTTTTCCTGTTTGTACAAGGCGTTCTGTCGTATTTTTAATTAAAGATTTATCGATGCGTTTTTTAATCATTTCATAACGTGCATTGTAACTTCCGTCGACATCAAATCGTTTTTCATCCATTCGGAATCTTATGCTAATTGGCGCACTGTAGACCAAAATAAGAGATGTGATATCTAACTTCATAGGAAGTTTTTTGGTAAGTTCTCGGAATTTAATTTCGCTTTCGGTCATCACGCGAAGCTGCCAAAGTCTCAAATTTTTGAGATATACATTGTCAAAACTTAGCCAAGGTGCGATGCTTGCGCCCATGTAGAAGTTATGCTCGACACCATCCGTTTTGAAACGTTCATAGTAGAATGGGAAGCGCTTCTGTTGCTCGTCTTGGCGCTTGTCTAGTAGATTGCTGAGCTCTTTATTAATCATCGAAATACTGTCATCAAACTGCTTTCTGTGATGATAAATAACTGGCGAATTTTTTTCTAATTGTTTAAAATAAGTCGTGATTTCCTCGTTATTGCTAAGATTTTCGAACTTTAATCGGTTAAGCGTTGGGTAGATTTCCTCCTGCAAAAAAGATTGGATTTCGCTTTCAGTATTGGCTTTAAGACCAAATTTTAATTCATTCTTTTTTGAAGTGAGTTTATCAAAAATTGGTTGAAGATCTTCGGAAGACGTTAAAGTTGCTAGTAAGTTGTTGAGGATATCGAGATTGTTTTTAATATCCTTTACAATTGCTTGGTTTCGTTCGTTACTAGAATTTTTAACATCCGATTGTCCGTAGAAAGGGATTAAATTATCAAACGTAATACTTTTATAGGGCGATTTATCACCATGTTCGTTAGCGATATTAATGTGCTTCATCGCTTCATCGTGGAATTTCCAGTAGACACTTGGGTGTATCGCCGTATATTCTTGTTGTATCAACGCAACAACGTGGTTTTCGAGATTTTCGTAGAGTTGGTTAATTGTGTCTTCTATATAGATAATAACGCTGTCCATTTTGTTAGCATTAATGCTGTTAAGCACTTTTTTAGAAGAGGTCAGCTCCATAATACCAAGAAGTTTTCCATCTTTATAAAGTGGTGCAAAAATGGCGCTTTTTATTCCTAAATTTTTAAAAGTCGAAACTATGAAAGCATCGGTTTTTTGAAGTTCTACTTTGTCAATATCCGAAATACTAAAATATCTACGTTGGTCTTTAGCATTTTGTAACAAAGCTTCGTGCACTTTGTCTGACAAAAATTGTTTCGGAATTGTTGATAGAATTTTACTCTCGATAACTGTATTAATAGGCGTTATCTCAAATTTATTTTCTTTATAATTAATAGCGGTATAACCAATTTCTAAATCAGAAAGTCGGAATATTGATCGGAAAATATTCGTAATGTCAGATTTGATGTTGCGATAATCATCTTTAGCTTGTATCAACTGACTTTTGAGGTTAGAAACTGCGATTTCTGAAGTGGCATCGTACATCGACACAATCCCAAAACCTGTGAGCTCCCAAGAGCTTGGCGGGAATTTTTCTTTCCAAAGATCAATGTTATCGAAGTTATCGACCAGTTCTTCAATTTCTTCTTGTGTTAAAATTTTTGAAGTTTCGGTTGTTTTTATTTCGCTAAAGTCCGCATTGGTTAAGATTCGATAATGGTTGAGATAACCGTCTTTATTTGGAATATCATATATAAAAGGAAAATCAATTTTTACAGGTGTTTCAAAATATGACTCCAAAATCACACAACAACTTAATACATAAAATTGTTCTGCAGTAAAGCCACTAATTTGTAAGTAAAACTCTTCACCAGCATTTTCAATGATTTTCTGAAAACGCTTTGTTGGGTTATATATGAAATTAGCAAACGGAATACCTACAGCTTTTATCTCATTGTTTGTCAATAATGGCGGGAAAAGTTCACTTAGCAGTTGCTTATAAAAATAATCGTTCTCACTCAGCAATCTATCGGATAAGGCGAGCCCAAGATTTGGATTTTTTTCAAGTTCGGTAAGTATATACTCATGTCGCTCCGCATACAATTTATCAACTTTAGCCAAGGATTTTATTTCATCAATTAAAGTCTTAAAAGTAAAAGTAATCTGAAAAGGAGAATCAAAAGGTTGATTAAACGTCATAAGCTCACAAGTTTGTATTTGCAAAGATACATAATATCAAGGCTCTATATTTTAGTATTAATATGATTTTAATATTCGAAATCGATTCTACAAGTAGATGTGCTCTATATGAAAAGCCTTATCTTTGCACCAGAAAATTAATATAATTTGAAAGATATTCGTACGTTAACTCTTGACCAGTTAAAAGACTATTTCGAAAGTATTGGTGAGAAGGCTTTTCGCGCCAAGCAAGTCTATGATTGGCTTTGGAGTAAAAACCAACATTCGTTTGAAGATATGACCAACCTCTCAAAAAATTTGAGAGAAAACTTGATGCGTGATTTTTTTATCAATCCTATTGCTGTTGACCTTTTGCAAAAATCAAAGGACGGAACCATCAAAAATGGTGTTAAACTTCATGACGGATTGATGGTGGAATCGGTTTTAATACCAACCGAAACTCGTACTACAGCATGCGTTTCTTCACAAGTTGGATGTTCGCTTAACTGTGAATTTTGTGCAACTGCAAAACTTAAAAGAATGCGAAATCTAGAAGTTGCCGAGATTGTAGATCAAGTTGCATTAATTGATAGCCAAAGTAAAACCTACTTCGATCGTCCGCTTTCCAATATCGTATTTATGGGAATGGGCGAGCCGATGATGAATTATAAAAACGTTGTTGAAGCCATTCGAAAAATAACAGAACCAGAAGGTTTGGGGATGTCTGCAAGACGAATTACAGTGTCAACATCTGGAATTCCTAAAATGATAAAAATGTTAGCGGACGAAGGACTTCGCGTCAAATTGGCGTTGTCATTACATTCCGCAGTTGAGAAAACCAGAAATGAGATTATGCCGTTTTCGGATAAGTTTCCGTTGACAGATATTATGGAAGCTATGCAATATTGGTATCAAAAAACGGGCTCGGTGATCACGTTCGAATATTGCGTTTGGAAAGGCATTAATGACAAAGATGAAGATATCCGAGCATTGATAAAATATGCGAGACAAGTACCATCAAAAGTTAATTTGATACAGTATAATCCAATTGGCGAAGGTAAGTTCGATCATAGAAGTATCGAAGCAGAAGAACGTTATGTCCGCGAGCTGGAGAAAGCTGGCGTTACAGTTATGGTCAGAAAAAGTCGTGGCGGCGATATTGATGCAGCGTGTGGACAATTAGCAAATAAAAGAGCAGAATAATATAGATATAAATTTATTTTACCATGGATTTTGTATTTGGAGAAAATGCTTTAGAAAGTGTTTATATGTGGTCAATTCCGCTACATGCTACGGTGATTTTGGCAGAAATGATATACAGCAGTGTTGCACAAGCCAAGTTGTATAGTGGAAAAGATTTATTTACAAATATCTATCTCGCTTTAATGAATTTTAGCCTTGACTTGATAATGAAGGCTTTCGCGATGGGCGTGATGTTTTTCTTTTATAGTTTCCGCATTTTTGATTTCGATATGGGGACTTGGTATTATTGGGTGTTTTGCTTTATGGCAACCGATTTAGCTTATTATTTCCATCATTTGGTCGATCACAAATCAAGAGCATTTTGGGCGGTGCATATCACGCACCACAACTCGGAATATTTCAATTTAACAACAGGATTTAGAAGTCCAGTTTTCCAGCCATTATACCGTTATTTATTCTTTTCGCCATTGGCGTTCTTAGGATTAAATCCTTGGTCAATTATGGTTTGCTACGCCGTTGGCCAAGTCTACGGAACCTGGGTGCACACGCAGACGGTTAAGAAGATGGGATTCTTAGAATATATTTTGGTAACGCCATCGCATCACCGGGTACACCATGGTTGTAACATCAAATATTTGGACAAAAATATGGGAATGGTGTTTATCTTTTGGGATAAAATTTTTGGAACATTCGAGCCTGAAGATCCAAAAGTTCCTGTAAAATTCGGTATCTATCCCAAGATGCCTGATGATGGACCTGTGACGACTTTATTGTACGAATGGCGAAAAATTGCAAAAGATCTTCGTCAACCTAATTTGACCATTAAAGACCGTTTCAATTATATTTTTAATTCTCCAGGTTGGCGCCATGACGGAAAAGGAAAAACCGTTAGCGACTATCAACGCGAATATTGGGCTAAAAAAAAGGCGCAAGCTAGAGCTAAAGAAGCGCACAAAGAGGAATCAAAAATTGCGTAGTTCTCTATGAGATGTAAAATTTTATTAATCTTTATTTTTTGTACGACTCTTGGATTTGCGCAACAAGCTGAGATATTTAAAATTAAAAATTATCAAGTTGCAGAGCTTTCGGATTCGTTGAGAGAAAGTTCGGGTTTGGATTTTATTGGAGATAAACTTATAAGTTTTAATGATAGCGGAAATGCTGGAGATTTATTTCTACTAAATCCAAAAACTGGAAAAATAACAGATTATCTCCCGACGCAACTTAACAACCGCGATTGGGAAGCTGTTACAAAAGATTCCACGAATCTATATGTTGCAGATGTCGGAAATAATGACGGAACAAGAAGAGATTTAAAAATATATAAAATACCTTTTTCTGGGGAGAACTTCAAAGTTGATTCAACACAAGTAATTTCTTATTATTATTCAGATCAAAAAGATTTTATTGCAAAAAATCTAAACACAGATTACGATGCAGAAGCTATCATTTTTTACAAGGATAAACTCCAAGTTTTTACTAAAGAGTGGAAGAGTAGAAGAGTGACACGTTACGAAATTGATCCTAATGTTTTTGAACAACAACCTGCAAAAAAGCTCGAATCTTATGATACAGGATTTGTTGTGACCGACGCTTCTTATTTTGATAAAAAACTGTATGTTGTAGGTTATACGAAGATGACGCAAGTCTTTCTAATGGTTTTTGAAGAATCAGAAGATGGATTTTTCTTTTCTAAAAAAGGGAAAAAGTACCACTTGGGAAGTGCTTTGTCTGTTGGGCAAATCGAAGGAATTGCTGTTAACCACGATGGAATCTTTATTTCGAGCGAACTTTTTAAGACGCCTTTAGGAACTGTGAAGCCACGATTGTATTTTATCCCAATTGAAAAATTAAAATAACGAAATTTCGTTTCTCGCTAAGAAAAATTTATCTTTGCGTATTACCTAATAATTCTTGCTTTGGCTAATATTGTAGAAGAAATCAAACGACCGATAAGTACCGAGATGAAACTTTTTGAACAAAAGTTTTATGAATCGATGAAGAGTAACGTGTCTTTGTTGGATAAAGTGACTCGTTTTATCGTGACAACAAAAGGGAAGCAGATGCGTCCGATGTTTGTTTTTCTTTGTGCAAAATTAGTTGGTGACGTTAACGAGAAAACCTATCGCGGCGCCTCGATGATCGAGTTGATCCATACGGCGACTTTGGTGCATGATGATGTTGTGGATGAGAGTTTTAAAAGAAGAAATTTCTTCTCCATTAATGCACTTTGGAAGAACAAAATCGCTGTTCTTGTCGGTGATTATCTATTGTCAAAATCGGTTCTACTGTCTACAGATAATAAAGATTTTGATTTGCTTTCCGTTATCTCTCGCACGATCCGCGAAATGGCAGAAGGAGAGTTGCTTCAACTAGAAAAAGCTAGAAAACTAGATATCACCGAAGATGTCTATTACGAGATTATTCGTCAAAAAACAGCCACTTTAATTGCGGCTTGTTGCGAAGTTGGTGTTTTGTCCAACGACGCAGACGAAGTTCTTGCAAAGAAAATGAAAGACTTCGGGACTTACACTGGGATGGCGTTTCAGATTAAAGATGATTTGTTCGATTATACCAGTAGTAATATCATCGGAAAACCTGTAGGCATCGATATTAAAGAGCAAAAGATGACTTTACCTTTAATACATGCGCTTAAAACTTCGACACCTGAAAATTACAAAAAGTATTTTAATACGATAAAGCGTTACAACAACGATCCTAAAAAAGTTCGCGAGTTGGTTGATTATGTAAAAACTTCTGGCGGGATGGATTACGCCATCAAAGTCATGAAAGATTATCAACAAAAAGCTTTAGACATTCTTTCTGAATTTCCTGATTCTGAAGCCAAAAAATCATTAGAATTGATGCTAGATTATGTGATTAGCAGAAAATTGTAATTGTATAATTTAGTCAGATATTTTATAAATACTTATTTCAGAAATGCTCCCACTAAGAAGATTTAGTGAGATTCCACCTCGATAATACTCAAAAGAAAGTATGTCATCTTTGTTCAATTTGTGGATTGAATTTATTTCGGTATCGCTTATTAGTAAACTTAAAACTAGCGGCAAAGTAGCACCACTAAAGTCTTTTTTATTAATTTCTGTATAACCACCAGTTGCCAAATGTTTTAGAATGCCAATTTTCGGCGTTCCTCCAAAATTTAATACTGACAACTGTACACCAGTTCCGTATCTGAATTTAAAATTGATAGCATAAACGCCATTTGCAGGCACCTTGTATGTGGATGTAGTCTCATTAAAGTTGCTGATGAAATTTGGATCTTTTGTGAAACTCAGTCGATCCCATCCCGTGAAAAGATTTCCGCTAAGAATTGTGCCACCAGACGATGTCGCCTTTGTAATTGTTGTATTGACGTAGGCTTGTATTAAAGAGATATCTGCTTTTGTTACTTCGGAAGTTGTTTGGTTGTAAGTTAAAATTTTGGTATTGCTGAGACTAGTAATTTCTGGGACAGTATTTATTTTTGTGTTTCCGTTGATGTGCAAAGTTGCTTCAGGGTTGGTGGTGTTAATATCAACTTGTGCATTTAATGTAATTGTAAAAATTACACTAAGACTAATTAGTAATTTTGTTTTCATGGTGGTTTTGTTTTTTAGTTTATAAGTTTTTATTACATTGGCTTGATTTATTTTTATAAAATTAATAATACTTTTAGTTGTAATTTTGCTTTAATTATTTATTTTAACGATATATTTAATAAATATTGATTATAATTTAATATTTTGTAATTTATTCATTGGTTTGTAATCGTTTATAAATTTATTTTTCCTTTTAAATTAATATCTGAATTAAATTGTGTGTTTTTTTTGAAATTGAATTCGTTTTCTATTTTGTAATTTTAAAGTATGAATAATAATTCACCTTTAGCAGAAATTTTACGTCCCAAAAAGCTTGAAGAAGTTGTTGGGCAAGAACATCTAACTGGTCCAAAAGGTCCTATACGTCGTATGTTGGAGAATGATACCATTAATTCTCTGATTTTCTGGGGACCTCCAGGAACAGGCAAAACGACCTTGGCAGAAATTATTTCTGAACAATCAAAACGGAAATTTTATAAACTAAGTGCGGTTACTTCTGGTGTTAAAGATGTTCGTGATGTTATTGATGATGCTAAAAAACAAAATCTTTTTTCTGGAAAATCTCCCATTTTATTCATTGATGAGATTCATAGGTTTAATAAATCTCAACAAGATTCTTTGTTACACGCTGTCGAAAAAGGTTGGATCGTATTGGTAGGCGCCACAACCGAGAATCCTAGTTTCGAGGTGGTTTCAGCACTTTTGTCGCGAAGTCAGGTTTATGTTCTTAAAGCTTTAACGTTTGAAAAATTGGAAGAACTCGCCGATACAAGTCTTCAAAAATATAATGAACTCAACAAAACCGATTTTGTTCTCGATGATAAGGCGGCTTTTATACAATATTCTGGTGGTGATGCCCGCAAATTGATTAACTCGATTGAGTTGGTGCTTAATCAGTTTAAAAATTCGAAAATAACACACATCACCAATGATGAAGTTTTGTCGGTTTTACAAGAAAACATGGCGCTTTATGATAAAAATGGTGAACAGCATTATGATATTATTTCTGCTTTCATAAAGTCCATTCGAGGAAGTGATCCAAATGCTGCAGTATATTGGCTTGCGCGGATGTTAGTGGGCGGCGAAGACATCAAATTCATAGCGCGACGATTGGTAATTTTAGCATCCGAAGATATTGGTCTTGCGAATCCAAATGCTTTGGTGGTGGCGAATAATTGTTTCCAAGCTATTAATGTTATTGGAAATCCTGAAGCACGTATTATCCTTAGCGAAACGGCAATTTATCTGGCGGTTTCCCCAAAAAGTAATTCGGCATATATGGCGATTAACGAAGCAATGGCTTTAGTGAAAAAAACTGGAAATCTTGCAGTGCCATTACATCTTAGGAATGCACCAACAAAGTTGATGAAGGATATGAACTACGGAAAAGACTATCAGTACGCCCATTCTCATGAAGGTAATTTTGTTGATCAAGAGTTTTTGCCAGAAGCTATTTCGGGATTACAACTTTATCAACCTGGACAAAACTCAACTGAGCAAAAAATTAAAGATCAGCTCAATAAAAAGTGGGGAAGTCGCTACACCTAGCTTTTAGATTTTTTTAAATATAAATAAACGCTTCATCGATAGTAGTTTTAAAATTATTATAAATGAAGCATTTTTCGTTTTTAATTAAAATCATTTCTTAAGCTTCATTATTCTCAGTTTTATGGTTTTCTGTTTTGGTTTCCACCATTTTAGAAATGATTTTTTTAAGCCTTTGGAATAAGAACGAACTTAATAACAACAATACGCCAAGTAGGATAAATGCGACAATTCTTGATACATTATCCAACTGCCACACATCATACAGATATAGCTTTGCAATCGTGATACCTATCAATACAAAACCAATTTTGTTGATTTCAGACTTTGATTTTTGTAATCCATAATAGATAAAACTTGCTGCTAAAACTGTCCAAATAATTGGTAAATAAAGTACGATAAAATGACTTTGTAGCCACGCATAATTTTTGAGATGATTCAGTTTTAGTAAAATATAAATATGGTAAAATTCAAAACTTATCAAATACACTAATACAAAACCAATTGCCCAATACGCTAATTTTTCGCTCACGAAATTCGTTTTAGGAATAATACCAATTAAACAATGTAAAACAGGAATCCAATACAATAGATAGACTAGGTAAAAAATTTTGCTGACCTCGTATTTAAAAATACTGTAATTAATATCTGTCACCGAAACATGGATGAGTGCAAACAAAAATAAAAGGCCAATTAAAATGTTGACAAATGCTGCTTGAAAGTTGAGTTTTTGTCGTAAAACTAACATGACGAACAAATAATAAATCGTGTAAACAAGGATAATACAATAGATGAATGTGTCCGACTGATTTTGGATGTGATACCAAATCTCAAACGAAATCGAAAAATAAATGACAATGTAACTTAGTCCCGCAAAAAACTTCACATATTGAAATCTGCTTTTTTTAAGAACATCTTCGCTAAGGTTTTTAATGTAAAATAAATTGAACAAAAACGACGCAATGACAACCAGGCTTGTCAGAAAAATTGGATTGAAAGCTATCGCTAATCGTGTTTCTGAAAAATAATTGCTCCACGTATAGATTTGCGAAACAATCAATATAGGAAATAAAATATTAAAACATTGTTTGAAAATTTTTTGTCCCGTTTTTTTCCAGATAAATAAAAGTAAACTCGCCTCGATCGCCCAAATTATCGTCACAAAATAAGTCTCTAATTCTAGGGCGACAGCTATTGTAACAAGACTTATGGCGATGCTGTTAAATATTGCAAAATTCAAATTTTTAGAAGTCGTTTTCTTATCTCTAAAAATCAGTAATGCGTTAATGATTGCAAAACCAATTGGAAGTAGACTAAATCCTTTAATATTCTCGCTCCACAGCACATAGACTCCTCCTAAGACAGCAAAAATATTGATGAAAATTAAAAGTAATATTTCGGCAGTAGAAATAATTTTTGTTTTAAAATAATTTTGTAACGCAAAAGCATAAAATATCAAATACGATAATATAATAAAATAAAAGATCTTCGTACTTGGCGCGTCAATTATCCACGTTAAAAAATAAATGGAAGTGAAGGAAAAGGCGAGCCAGCCCAGACTTTTCCAATTTCTAAGGAAAGCAATAACAAGCATTCCGATGTTGAGAATACTTAAGTAACTGAATAAAAATAGATAATTACTTTGTCCAGTACTAACTAAAATCGGTGCTAAAAAACCGCCAATTAATGCGACTGTATTTAAGACTTCACTTTTATAAAAATTAGCAAGAACAACAGAAGCTAGCGTGATGACTGCCAATATCCCAAATGCGACATTTTGCGAAAACATGCCATATTCTTGAAAAGCAATTGTGATTGTCAAATAAAAAACGCTGATGCCACCACCTGTAATAATTGATCCGAAATTTGAATAATTTTTTCTGAGCCAATGCCCGATAACAGAAAGAATTCCACCAGTTATCATTCCTAAAGCGACACGTCCCGATTCGCCAATCCAATTGCGATCGATCGCGTATTTTACAAAATAACCGATACCTAAAACCAATGTGAAAATACCTATAATACTTAATGCATTTTGTTTTAAAAATGACATGAGTTGTTCTAGTTTTACTTCGAAAACATTGGGTTCTTTTGGGATTATTTTTTCCTCAAAGCTTGGTTTTGGAGGGTCGGGTTTAACAATAAACTCTGGTCGTAATGCTGTTGTTGGGGCTTCGATTGGTTTTTGCTCGAGCTTTGCCTCCTGAGGATTAACGGGTTTTTCAAAAGGAAGACTTGCGTTCGTATTTTGACCTTTTAATCGCGATACTTCTTCTTCGAGCTCTTTTATTCGTCCATTAAAATGGTAATAAATCCAAATAACGATGACGATAAAAAATAGGAGTAATAATTCCATTTGTCTTAATATTACTCAAATATATCAATTTTCGTTAAAGTAGATTTTGTATTAAGAACAAAGAACAAAGAACAAAGAACAAAGAACAAAGAACCAAGAATAAAGAACAAAGAACTAAAAACTAAATCTTTAATTTTCCAAAAGATATTCGTTATAATTTCCTAAAAATCCACTTTTGTTCCAAATACTTTTAGTTCTTCTGAAGCATTTTAATGAAGAATAGAATGCCAATCGCCAACAATATTTAAGAAAAGAAATAGTTGCCCAAACCAGTTTTTAACGTTCTAGATTCTATTTTGCTTAGGTTCATATGACGCCAAGTAAAAACTGAAAGTATTTGATGCAAACCTCCGGCATGGTCTTCGGGCAAACTAACAAGCAAGCCCGACTTGCGACCGATATTTTCCGAATTCCAATTGACGTATGGGTTTTTTGATTTAGAAATGAGGATGAAACGCGTATCATTTTGTTCAAAATCGTGATTGTTGCTTTGGATGATTTATAAATCATAAAGCTTTGCAGCAAACTCATTAGCAACTGCCGCAAGTTTTCTGTCTGGATTTTCAGAAACATGTTTTGCTGCTGCCGCTGTTGATGAAAAATCTTGCTTTGGCGTATTTTTATAATGCTGATCCAAATAATGGAAACTTTGCGCTAGAGCTTGCGGATGCGAATATATTTTTTCTAAATCAGCATCATTACTTTGTGATTTATGAATCATGAGATGATGAGCAATTGGCATAACAGCTTCGGCCTCTATTTGGATTTCAGGTGTTTTATAAAGATAATCTAAGGTCATAGAAACTGTTCCTTCAATTGAGTTTTCTAACGGGACAACGGCTTTGTCAACGATTCCTTATCCGACTGCCGTACAGCAATCCAAAATACTAACCTGCGGAATTTTAATTTCTTTCGGAAAAAGTTGAGTCGTTGCCAATTGTGTGAAAGAGGCTTCTGGACCTAGGAATGCGATTTTCATATAACAAATCTAAACGTAAAATTATTTTTTTCAAAATGTTCACACTAGAAAACGCCCGTTTCCAAACTTAAAGCGGCAGATTGATATCCGTTGATTTTGTCAGGTTGTATAATTTTTGCTCTTTTTAGAAGATCCTCCGTAACTAAAATGTCATCACGATTGACTTTAATTTTATTAAGAAAAACTGGCGCATTGTTTTCTAATTTTAATATTTGCTTAGCTTCTTTGATGTTAAGTTTTGGGATAAAAACTTTCTCTTTTCAAGGTTATATCTAAAATTCCATTTTGTGTTAAATCGTCAAGAATTGGTCGGTTTTCAATTTTTGATTTATAGACGTTTATTTTTTCGATTTTGTTAGGATCTAGATCATGTATAAAAAGACGATCGACAATAACATTATCAACAATAATAATTAGTGTATTTTGTGGAACAGCAGTGTGAGCGTGGCTTAAAATGTTTATACAAAAAAGTGAAATCCAAAATAATTTTTTCACGTCTTGTTTTTAGCAATTATTGTTCCGTCCATCTTTCTTCGATTAACTCCATAAGAAATTCTGGACATTTAATAATTTTATTATTTTCGGCATTCAGAAAGAATAGAGTAGTGCGGGCTTCTGTAATTTTTTCATCATTTTCATTATATATTTCGTAATCAAAGAAGATTCTTACGCCAGGTTTTGCTTTAACATAAGTTTTAATATTCAAAACTTGGTCATATAACGCAGGTTTTATATATTTGATTTGATATTCCGACACGGGAAGAGAAATACCTTTCTTTTCTATCTCATCATAAGATATTCCAAGTGAACGAAATAGCTCTACTCGGGCTACTTCTAAGTAGGTAGCATAGTTACCATAGTAGACATATTTCATAGGGTCGGTTTCGGCGTAACGTACTCTTATTGAGGTTGTTGTGTGTATCATTTTAAGCGATTATTAATACATACAAATATATTTTTTAATAAGCAATAGAGCAAAAATTTTTTTTATTAAATTATAATTAGATATTTGTCACCCCTATGAAAATTAGTGGTCTAACCTGGAAAAAGCAGCAAGAAAAATGGATGAAAATTTAGTTTTGATATGGGAAAAATGTCTTCAGTTCATGCGAGATAATCTCAATGCTGCCGAGGATCATTCGGACCTTAAAAAATTAGAAAACTCTTTTGATTTATTATTTGATAAAGTTAAACCATTATCTCTAGTTAATCATAATTTGACTTTATTAGTTCCTAGTGACTTTTATAAAGAATATATCGAAGACAATTATTTGTCTTTGCTATCTGCTGCGCTTAAAAAATACATTGGTAAAGGAGTTAAGCTTTGGTATTCTGTTATGGAAAACAAACCAGTTGGTAAAGAAGCTCCAATTACTGTTAATGTAAAAGGTAATAGTACACAAACGCCTAAAATCCAGGAAGCTTTACCAATCCAAAAAGAAACGAACATTAATCCGTTCGTGGTTCCAGGTATCAAAAAAG
The DNA here is from genome assembly GCF_057652215.1 of Soonwooa sp. T0.1_25. Lineage (NCBI taxonomy): Bacteria > Pseudomonadati > Bacteroidota > Flavobacteriia > Flavobacteriales > Weeksellaceae > Soonwooa > Soonwooa sp. T0.1_25. The sequence goes on from NZ_JBYFBZ010000003.1 coordinate 98,469, forward strand.
TTAATATAGAATCTAACCTAAAAGCAGATTTATCGTTTGATAATTTTGTAGAAGGAGAGAGTAATAAATTGGCTGCGACGGTTGGTAAAACTATTGCTAAACGTCCTGGTGCGACGGCTTTTAACCCATTGTTTGTACATGGTGGTTATGGTGTTGGTAAGACGCACTTAGCGCAAGCTATCGGTCTAGAAGTTAAAAATTCTTGTCCAGATAAAGTAGTTTTGTATCAATCTTCTGAGAAATTTATTCAAGATTTTATTAAGGCGGCGAAATCTCAAAACAAAACAGATTTCCAAAACTATTATCAGTTAGTTGATGTTTTAATAATTGATGATATTCAGTTTTTATCGGGAAAAGCAGCAACACAAGATAGTTTCTTCCATATTTTTGATTATCTACATCAAAACGGAAAACAGATTATTTTGACGTCTGATAAAGCTCCTGCTGATATTATGGATATTCAGGAGCGTATCGTTTCTCGTTTTAAATGGGGTTTAACAGCAGAAATTAAATCGCCTAACTTCGAGACACGTCGTCAAATTATCGTTGATAAACTAAGTCGTGACGGTATCGTTTTAACAGATGATATGCTAGATTTCTTAGCAACAGAAGTTAAAACCAACGTTCGTGAGTTGATGGGCGTTATCAATTCGGTGATTGCTTACTCAACAGTTTATAAATCAGATTTAAGTTTAGAATTACTTAAAGAAACGATTAACAAAATCGCGACGACTCAGAAGAAAACGATCAATATTCCATATATTCAAGAAGTGGTTTGCGAATATTTCGGGATCAACAGAGAGTTGTTGTTGTCAAAATCTAGAAAAAGAGAAGTGGCTTTACCAAGACAGTTAGCCATGTATTTTGCAAAAGAATTGACCAATTCTACCTATACCAAAATTGGTGAAGAAATGGGCGGAAAAGACCATTCGACGGTAATCTACGCTTGTGACACGATTCGTGATGTTTCTAAAATCGATAAAGAAATCAAAAAATATATCAAAGATTTGAAAGAGCGTATCAATCATTAATCGATGATAAATAATATAGAAAAGGCTTTAATTTATTTTAAAGCCTTTTCTTTTTTTAATAAATTCACAACATGAAAATTTTAATGCTTTGTTTAGGGAATATCTGTCGCAGTCCATTGGCAGAAGGAATATTAAGAAGTAAATTGTCCTCTGACTTTGAGGTTGATAGCGCCGGAACAATCTCGATGCACGAAGGTGAAAAAGCGGATAAGCGTTCTATAAAAGTGGCTGCTAATCACCATGTCGATATTAACGAACATCGCTCGCGCCCGATTACTGCTAAAGATTTTGAAAATTTCGATAGAATCTATTGTATGGATTTGCATAATCTTGAAGATGCATTATCAATGGCGAAAAATGATGAACAACGTGCAAAAGTTAGTTTAATTTTGGATGTTCTTAATTCTGGAAAAAGCAATGAAGTTCCCGATCCTTATTGGGGCGATTTATCCGATTTTGAAAAGGTTTATCAAATGTTGGATGAAGCCTGCGATGTGATTGCAAAGGAAATTAATTTTAATTCAAAAACAATCTAAAGCATGTTATATTTGTTGCCAGCCTATTTGTCAGAAAATTCGCCGCTTGATTATTTTGCGCCAACAATTCGTGAGATAATTATGAATGTCGATCATTTTTTTGTAGAGAACGAAAAAACGGCAAGACGTATTATTAAATTTTTTGCCCCTGAAAAGAAGCAGTCGGAATTAAAATTATATTTACTCGATAAATATTCTGAAACTTCGGACCTTAAAGAAGCGCAAGACTTGATGAAGTCGGATGTGGATTTTGGATTGCTATCAGAAGCCGGCTTGCCATGCATTGGCGATCCCGGAAATATTATGGTGAAATGGTCGCATCAACACAATATAAAAGTTATCCCAGTTAATGGCCCAAGTTCTTTTGTTTTAGCTTTGGTAGCGAGTGGTTTTAACGGACAGCAATTTAGTTTTAGTGGTTATTTGCCGATTGATAAGCAAGAAAAGAAAAAACAGATTCAGCATCTAGAGAGCTTGATGCAGAAGACAGGTTTTACCCAAATTTTTATGGAAACGCCTTATCGTAATAACCAAATGTTGGAGGATTTAATTAAGTATTTACAACCAAATACTCAGCTGTGTATCGCGGCAAACATCAACGATCCTGAGCACGAATTTATCAAAACAAAATCTGCTAAAGATTGGTCAAAATCTAAACCAGAATTACATAAAATCCCAGCCGTTTTTTTAATCGGAAAATAATAAAATACCAAACACAAATACTATGAAAACCACATTTCCATTTTATCTAAAACTCTCGAGTGTGCTTGTAAGTATAGTGATTTTAGGTTTTTTAGCTAAACTTGGCGAACGCATTATTGTACCCATGATTTTGGGTTTGTTATTCTCAATTTTGTTAACGCCCACTAGTCGTTTTTTAGAAAAGAAATTAAGGTTTTCTAGGAGTATGTCATCAATATTTGTTAGCATTTTAGCAATGTTAGCGATTTCGGGTGTTGTTTATATTATGGCGGTTCAGATTGGTAAGTTGTCCGAAGATTGGCCAGCTTTCCAAAAGCAAATTACAGATCTGTTTGATCAGTTGCAGAGTTGGTTTTACAACACATTTGGCGTTAAACGTAGTGAGCAATTAACATATATTAATGATACTGCCAAAAAAAGCATTAGTACAGGGACGGCTATTTTGGAAAAGATTGTCAGCTCGGTTTCTTATGTCTTGATGATATCAGCGTTTACATTTTTGTTCACTTTATTTTTCTTGTTGTATAGGACTCGATTAGTTCATTTTTTAGTATTAAGTTTTAGCAAAGACGAACATAAAAATGTTGTGTACGAAGTTGTTGAAAATATTCAATTTATGGTAAAAAAATATCTAGTAGGTTTGTTTTTACAAATGATAATAGTGATAATTTTGTCCTTTATTGCTTATACAATTATTGGGATTAAATACAATGTCATGTTAGCAGTATTGACGGGCGTTTTCAATATTTTACCATACATCGGCATTTTTACGGCTTTGCTTATTGGCGTTCTCATCACATTTGCAACATCAAGTTTGTCGAGTGTATTATTCTTGGTGATTTCTATAGTTGTAATCCATGCGATAGATGGCAATATTATTATGCCAAAAGTTGTCGGTTCTAAAGTCAAGATTAATTCACTTATTGTGATTATTGGTTTGGTAGTTGGAGAGATGCTTTGGGGGATTTCGGGGATGTTGTTAACGATTCCGATTCTTGCCATTGCAAAAATTGTATTTGACCGTATCGACAATACCAAAGCTTGGGGTTATCTAATGGGCGAAGATCACGATGATGAAACCGAAAAATAATAATTATAATCTCAGAATATTCTGAGATTTTTTATTTGTGAAATCTTTGTAAAACATTTAACCTTTGTTAACGTAAGACTTGCACCAACTTTGCAAATACTATTATTATAAAACACAGTATCATGTTAAATAAAAAAGTAGCCGGTCTTTGGATCGATGGGAGAAAAGCAATTGTTGTAAGTAATCACAATGCCGAAACTATTTCTGATTTTGAAGTAAAAGGAAATCTAAAAGTTGAAGTACAAGTCGGGAATTCTAACGAACATACTGCTAATAATGTTGAAAAAACCAACAGAATAAAATTCTATAAAGAAATAGAAAAAGAAATCACCAACAGTACAGAGCTTTATATTACTGGTCCTGGCACTGCGCAAGAGGAACTTAGAAACTACCTTTTAGAAACGCCTCAATACAAAAATCTAAAGATAACTTTAGGCACAGATTCGCAGCTTAACGATGCAGAAGTTCTTAATGAAGTTAAAAGTCACTACGGTGTCTAAGTCATTTATATCAAATTAAATTTTTCAATATTAAACCATTCGTAAGAGTGGTTTTTTTGTTTTTGTAGGATTATATTTTAAATGAAATTAACACTTTCTAATCGCTTTTCAATCGTTGTGTTGATGGCTTTTTTTGTACTTTTGTTAAAACTGAAAAGTAGAAAATTATGATCTCTAAAAAGTATCTCCAGAATTTACAAAACGAATTACAAAATATCGATAACGAAGGTCTCTTTAAAAGAGAACGTATTATCACCTCACAACAATCTGCGGAGATTGAAGCTAATGGAAAAAAACTTCTTAATTTCTGTGCCAACAATTATTTAGGATTATCTAACCATCCAGAAGTGATGAAGGCGTCGCAAGACATGATTGCATCACATGGTTATGGGATGTCTTCGGTTAGATTTATTTGTGGAACGCAAGATATTCATAAAGAGTTAGAAGCTAAAATTTCTAAATTTTTAGGACTTGAAGACACTATTCTTTATGCTGCATGTTTCGATGCTAATGGCGGGGTTTTCGAACCATTATTCTCGGACGAAGATGCAATTATTTCGGATGAGCTTAACCACGCATCAATTATTGATGGTGTTAGATTGTGTAAAGCTGCTAGATACCGTTATAAAAACAACAATATGGAAGATCTAGAAGCACAATTAATTGAGGCTTCGAAGAAAAATCATAGATTCAAAATCATCGTTACTGACGGGGTTTTCTCGATGGATGGTATTGTTGCTGACCTTAAAGGTGTTTGTGATTTAGCAGATAAATATGATGCTTTAGTAATGGTTGACGACTCTCACGCGACAGGATTTATTGGTAAAACAGGTCGTGGAACGCACGAAGCTAACGACGTTATGGGTAGAGTAGACATCATTACATCAACTTTAGGAAAAGCTTTAGGTGGTGCTTTAGGTGGATTTACTTCTGGTAAAAAAGAAATCATCGATATGTTACGTCAACGTTCTAGACCTTATTTGTTCTCAAATTCTTTGGCGCCAGGTATTGTTGGTGCTGCGATGAAGGTTTTGGATATGATTTCTGATGATACATCTTTGCGCGATAAAGTAATGGACAACGCAGAATATTTTAGAACCGAAATGAAAGCTAAAGGTTTCGATATTCCTGATGGTGACGCTGCAATTGTTCCTGTAATGTTGTATGATGCGCCACTTTCTCAAAAAATGGCGGAAATGCTTATGGATGAAGGTATTTATGTAATCGGATTCTTCTATCCAGTTGTTCCAAAAGGTAAAGCGAGAATTAGAGTTCAGCTTTCTGCAGCGCACACTAGAGAGCATTTGGATAAAGCGATTACTGCTTTCGAAAAAGTTGGAAAAGAATTAGGTGTTATCTAATTTAAAAATATTAAAATACAATTAAAATCCTACATCAACTGTAGAATTTTTTATTTATTGGCAGTAATCTTGCAAATTGTTTGATGTTTTTAATATTTAATAAAAATGAAGAAAGTAGGCCTTGGATTTTTTGCAGTTTTAGTGTTGTCGATGTTGACAAGTTGTGAAGCAGTAAGTACCGTTTTTAAAGCCGGAATGTGGTGGGCTTTTATCTTAATGTTCGCAGGTATTGCCTTAATTATTTGGATCTTATCCAAATTTATGGGAGGAAAGAAGTAACAATTATAAAAAGAAATCCGATGATTAATCATCGGATTTTATATTTATTTTTCGTCGGCAGATGGTCCGTAGATTCCTGGTAGAGGAAGATCTAGCATTCTCATATAGACTGTCAATTGTCCTCTGTGGTGGATCAGGTGATTGGTGATAATGTAACGTACCGCACCTATTCTCGGCAACTGAGAGATAACATTATCGCCAGCTTTCAAAGTCCAATCTTGTAACCAAAAGGCTTCATCTTTAGAATTAACAAAATCAATATTCTTTTGTAGATTCTCATCCAACATTGCTTTTAGCTCATCAAGATTATAATTTCCCATTGGTTTATAATCTACATGAAAATCGAAAACATCTTTATCCGCAGCACCAGCAACCCAAGAATGTAATTCTACAATGTGGATAGCCAATTCTCCAACTGACATCGATTTTTCGTGAGGTTTCCAAGTCCAGTGATCTTGGTTCAGGTTATTGAGAATACGTTTTGTATTGTTAGTCTCGTGTTTTAGTTCCGCTATAATTCCGTCTTTAATGCTCATTTTTATAGGATTATATAAAATTATTTTTTTAAATTTTCCAAAACTTCGCTTAGATCATTATAACCACCGCCATTGTACACGTCAGTTAAACCTTCTGCTTTAAAGTATTCTGCAGCTTTTCCACTTCTGTTTCCGCTTCTACAAAAGAAAATTTTTGTTCCGCTAAGGTTTAGGATTTCTTGTTTACGATCCTCAAGCTCGCCAAGTGGAATATTTTGTGCTTCCTCGATGTGTCCATCCATTTCTAATTCCATTGGTTCGCGAACATCGATTAGGTGATAATTACCAGCTAATAATACATCTTCTATAGCCATTTTATTTAATTTTTTTGATTCTAAACAAAACTACAACTTAATTTTTGGATTCATCTTTTTAGAAATTATAAATTTTATTTAAAATTACTATACTTTTTATTAATGCTTTAGAAAACTTAATTTTGCAATCGTGAATTTATCCGAAAAACTGACGAGATTAATTAAAGATAAAGCCAAGAAATTTGGCTTTCAGTCTTGTGGTATTTCAAAGTCAGAATTTTTGGAAGAAGAAGCGCCAAAGTTGGAAGCTTGGTTGAAAAATAATTTCCATGGCGAGATGAAGTATATGGAAAATTATTTTGACAAACGTCTCGATCCACGATTGTTGGTAGAAGGTTCGCGATCTGTTATTTCGCTCAGTTACAACTATTTTCCGAAGCAAGATATTTTTAAAGATAAATTACAAAAGATTTCAAAATACGCTTATGGTGAAGATTATCATGAAGTTATAAAAGATATTTTACGAGAAATGATTTCGGAACTTCAAGACGAAATTGGAGAATTTAGTTTTCGTGTCTTTGTAGATTCCGCGCCAGTTCTGGAACGTGCTTGGGCAAAAAAGTCCGGTATTGGCTGGGTTGGTAAAAACGCGAATATCATCACAAAACAAAGTGGATCTTTCTTTTTTTTAGCGGAGATTATTTGCGATTTAGATTTAGAATATGATCATGCAACAACCGATCATTGCGGCACTTGTAGAAAATGCATCGATGCTTGCCCAACAGATGCAATTGTCAGTGATAAATTAATTGACGGCTCCAAATGTATTTCTTATGCAACCATCGAATTAAAGGAAGAAATCCCTGATTCGTTCAAAAATAAAATGGAAAATTGGATGTTCGGTTGCGACATTTGTCAAGATGTTTGTCCTTGGAATCGTTTTTCGGCACCGACATTAGAAGAGAAATTCCACCCGAATGAAGCCTTACAAAACTTCACCAAAACGGAGTGGAAAGAAATGACCCAAGAGATTTTTTCTTCGGTTTTCAGAAAGTCACCGGTTAAAAGAACCAAATTTGCGGGTCTTAAGCGCAATTTGGATTTCCTGTCAGATTAATATTTTTTCTGAAATCTTTTTGGCGCTACTTTAACTCGGAATTTGAATCGACGGTTGTTTTTCTGATTTTTTTGCATAAATATTTGCTTGATTGGTTTCCTAAATTTAATGAAAAGCTTTTAATATCAGTTAATTCCGATGTTAATTTTTTGTTTCAATCATCTTAAATTTTATCCTATATTTAATTATTAATTTAAATAATTGATGAAAAAAGTACTTTTTAGTATTCTTAAGATGATAGGCATTATTATCGGAATCGTTTTGTTGTATGTAATTGTTGCGTATTTTCTACCGATGATTCCTGTTAACGCCGAACAAACCAACGATCCCAAAACCATAGAAGCATATATTTTGACCAACGGTGTACACACCGATATTGTGGTGCCGACCAAAACAGAACAAATGGATTGGAGTACCAAAATTTTGTATGCTAATACCAAAGGAAAGCAAACAGATTTCAAATACACCTCGTTTGGTTGGGGAGACAAAGGCTTTTATTTGGACACGCCGACTTGGGCGGATCTTAAATTTTCAACAGCTTTTAATGCCGCATTTTGGTTGAGCGACTCGGCGATGCACGTTACTTTTTATAACCAAATGAAAGAAGGCGACGATTGCAAAAAAATTATGTTGACCGAAAAGCAATATCAAAGCCTTATTAAGTTTATCGATGCGCGATTTGATTATGATTCTAACGGAAATTATGTCTTGATTCCGACAGATGCAGTTTACGGAAATAATGATGCATTCTACGATGCAAAAGGCAGTTATAGCTTTTTGTATACTTGCAATACATGGGCAAATAATGCGCTAAAAGCCGCTGGACAAAAGGCTGCAATTTGGTCGCCATCAGATTTCGGAATTTTCCAACATTATAAATAGAATGAGGACGCTTTGTTTCGTGTTTTTATTGGTGTCATTTTTTAGTTGTTCAAAAGAAATTTTAGAACAGAAAAAATTGATGATTACAGATCAAACTTCCATTAAACAAGAGAAACCAGAACTCGATTTAGAAAAAACAAAACTAAAAGCCGACAAAGCTTTAGCTTTTTGCAAAGAGCAAAATTTTAATACAGATTTTTGCATTCTTATCGATATGAGTTTGCATTCGGGTGTTAAAAGATTCCTCGTTTATGATTTCAAAAAACAAGAGATAACCAATCAATATCTTGTCGGTCACGGTTGTGGCGATGCATCTTGGAGTGCTGACGAGACCAAAGACAATCCCACATTCAGCAATGTTGAGGACAGCCATCGCACGTCGTTGGGCAAGTACAAATTGGGCGCGCGTGGTTACAGCAACTGGGGCGTCAATACCAAATATTTGATGCACGGTTTGGAGGACTCCAACAGCAATGCGGTCAAGCGAATTATCGTGTTCCATTCGTGGGAGAAGATGAGCGACGAAGAGGTTTTTCCGAAAGGTTCGCCCGAAGGTTGGGGCTGTCCAACGATTTCTAACAACTCATTTCGTGAAATCGATCCACAACTTAAAGCCTCCAAAAAGCCAGTTTTGATGTGGATTTACAATTAGTTTAATTTTTATTTTTGCGGACAATTCGGGCTATTCAGGGGTTTCGTCTTCAGAAAGCTCCGCTTTTCCAACGCCTTTTCTTCAGACCGCTCCTTTCAGTCGCGCCCTTACTATCCCGGCCGCAATTTCGGATTCGTTGAGGATTTTGGTTTTTTAGTTTTATTTCCATCGAAAAGCTTAGAGTCTGTTTATATTTTATTGCTAAAATTTTTATAGACAATTTGAGATGGATTTTTTGCTTCATATTTGAAGATTTATCGGGATAAATCAAAAATATGAAGTGAGAAATAGGCTCAAAGAGGCATGAAAATTTAGCAAATAAGGTTGGAACGCTTCAAAAAAAAGTTTTGGTAAAATTTTAAGCAGGCTCTTATTTTTTCTATCCAAAAAGATGATAAAATTCACTAAATTTGCATCTTGTAAATTACAAAGACAAGAGTTGAGAGCCAAGAACTAAGTTGAAAAACTTTAAACCTAAAACTCAAAACTCCAAAACTTGAATAAATATGACTTCACAAGAAATACGCCAGCAATTTTTAGACTTTTTCAAAAGCAAAGAGCACCTTATTGTGCCTTCTGCGCCAATTGTTTTGAAAGATGATCCTACTTTGATGTTCTCCAATTCGGGGATGACGCAGTTCAAGGATTATTTTTTAGGGTATAAAGAGCCAAAAGCTTCAAGAATTGCTGATACACAAAAATGTTTAAGAGTTTCAGGAAAGCACAACGATTTGGACGATGTTGGTCGTGATACCTATCACCACACAATGTTCGAAATGTTGGGCAACTGGTCTTTTGGCGATTATTTCAAGAAAGAAGCCATCGACTGGGCTTGGGAATTGTTGACAAAAGTTTATGGAATTCCAAAGGAAAATCTTTACGTAACTATTTTTGAAGGCGATGCTTCCGAAAATTTGGATAGAGATACCGAAGCTTATGATTTTTGGAAAGCTCATATTGATGAAAGCCGCATTATCAACGGAAACAAAAAAGATAATTTCTGGGAGATGGGCGCAAGTGGACCTTGTGGACCATGTTCGGAAATTCATGTAGATTTGAGAAGTGCTGAAGAAATAGCAAAAATTTCTGGTCTTGAATTGGTAAACAACGACCATCCGCAAGTTGTAGAAATTTGGAATCTCGTTTTCATGCAATACAACCGTAAAGCAGACGGAAGTTTAGAAAATCTTCCAGCAAAACATATCGATACCGGAATGGGCTTCGAGCGTCTTTGTATGGCTTTACAACACAAAGAATCAAATTATGATACTGATGTTTTCACACCTTTAATTGCGAAGGTTGAAGAACTTTCAGGGAAAAAATATACAGGAATTTTAACTGACGAAAAAGACATCGCAATCCGTGTTGTGGTGGATCATATTCGTGCAGTTTCGTTTGCAATTGCCGATGGACAGCTGCCTTCTAACAACGGAGCGGGTTATGTTATCCGTAGAATTTTGAGAAGAGGAATTTCTTATGCTTATCGTTTTTTAGGCATGAAAGAAGCTTTCCTTCATCAGTTGGTTGATGTTTTGAAAAACCAAATGGGCGCAACTTTCCCAGAAATCGTGAAGCAAGAAACCTTGGTGACAGAAGTTATTAAAGAAGAAGAAATTTCTTTCTTAAGAACGATTGAAAACGGTTTGGTAAGAGTACAAAAACTAATTGAACAAACGATTTCAAAAGGAGAAAAAGTACTTCCAAGCGAAGAAGTTTTCGAATTGTACGATACTTACGGTTTTCCAGATGATTTAACGAGAATTATCGCAGAAGAAAAAGGTTTGACGATTGATGAGGCAGGTTTCGAAGCTGAATTGCAAAAGCAAAAACAACGTTCTAAAAAAGATTCGGCAGCGAAAGTTTATGATTGGGTTGTTTTAGAAGAAAAGCCAGAAACTTTCGTTGGTTATGACAAAACGGAAAACGAAGTTGTCATCACTCGTTACCGAAAAATTGAAAATAAAGACGGCGAGTTTTATCAAATTGTTTTAGACAATACGCCTTTCTACCCAGAAGGAGGTGGACAAGTTGGCGACAAAGGAACTATCGAAAATGCGGTTGAAAACATCGAAGTTTTAGAAACTAAAAAAGAAAATAATTTAATTATTTCTTTAATTAAAGAACTTCCGAAAGACGTTTCTGCAGTTTTCTATGCGAAAGTAAATTCGGCTGATAGAAGAAATTCTCAAGGAAATCACTCGGGTACACACTTATTGCATGAAGCTTTGAGAGACGTTTTGGGAACGCATGTTGAGCAAAAAGGTTCTTATGTTGGTCCAGATTATTTGCGTTTCGACTTCTCGCATTTCAGTAAAATGAATGAGGAAGAATTGGCTCTGGTTGAGGAAAAAGTAAACGATAAAATCAAAGAAAATATTGCGCTTCAAGAGTTCAGAAATATCCCAATTCAGGAAGCTTTGGATAAAGGTGCGATGGCTTTATTTGGTGAAAAATATGGCGATAATGTTAGAATGATTCAGTTTGGAAGTTCGAAAGAACTTTGTGGTGGAACGCACGTGAAATCAACTGGTGAAATCGGACATTTTAAATTGGTTTCAGAAGCTTCTGCGGCAGCTGGAATTAGAAGAATTGAAGCTATTTCGGGCGATAAAGCGCAAGAATATTATCAGTCTTTAGAAAATCAGATTTCCGAGCTTTCTCAATTATTGAAATCAAAAGATGTTTTGAAATCTGTTGAGAAATTAATGGAAGAAAATCACCTTTTAAAAGTTGAATTAGACGCTTTCAAAAAAGAAAAAGCAAAAGGCGAAATCTCCGATTGGAAAAACGCTTACGAACAAAAAGGCGACAAACAATTATTAGTAAAGAAAACCTCTTTGGACGCTGCTTCTGTAAAAGACATCGTTTTCGAATTGAAACGTGAAATTCCAAATTCTGTAACGATTATCCTTTCTGACGCTGACGGAAAACCAATGATAACTGTTGGTGTTTCAGCAGATTTGGAATCAAATTACCAAGCTGGAACGATTGTAAAAGATTTGGCAAAAGAAATCCAAGGCGGCGGTGGCGGAAATCCAGGTTTTGCGACTGCTGGTGGAAAGAATTTGGATGGATTGGAAAATGCTTATCAAAAGGCTTTAGGATTGTAAGATAGTCTAAAAGCTTATTAAAAATAAAGAATCGGGAGCAACAAAGTTGCTCCCGATTTTGCTTTTCCGTGAACTGAAAAAAGGTTAAATATATTGATGATTTTTAGCGTTTTTTAATCTTAAGAAAAGAAAAAGTAACAGATCATTCGACTTCCAAAAGAAAACGATAAAGCAAGTAGAAGTTTTCCAATGAATTTGATTTTAAAATACATTTGTAAGTTAGATTGAAATACTGAAATCTATGATAAAGTTGCGTGTTCAAAGGCAGACATAGAGATTTTACAAATGAAAATTATTGTCGAATGATTGTTACAGTTTCCTTTTTCAAACAATACAAATCACCTACTTGCTCTTATTTTGCCATTCTGTATGGGAAGTAGTTAACCACTTTGTCCATAAGATTATTCATTAGTTTGTCAGTTTCATCGATTAGAGAATATTTAGAACCAGCATTCTCGTCCAATTTCCAAACCCAATCGCCAGAAGCACCGTCGAATAAGGTAATTTTGATGATACCTGATTTGCTTTCTTTGTTGTTCATTTTTTGCACATAATCTCCAGCGATAACAGCGTCAACTCCTAATGCTTTCGCAATTTCTTCTTTGCTCGTTGTATAGAGTGTCGACATAATGCCGCTATTTTTTAGTTTAAGATTAGTTGTGCTAATGTCTTGAAATTCAATAGAGTAACTATTTTGATTTCTTAACAAAAATTTGTAAAGACTTTCTTGTACTTTTTCTTCTATTTCTTTTTCGTTGCGGACACGTTCTTTTTTACTGGTAATTTGTTTTTTGTTTTCACCTTCTATGTCAACAGAAAAAGGAATAATTGCTACAGTCTTATGTGCTGTAATATAGTCGTCATAACGTTTTGACAGGAAAATATTTTTGTTTTTTGACTTATCCAAACTCGTTTGTAGCTCAGTACTTTTTTGGAATAATTTTCCTGAAGTAAAAGGATCTGTACCAATAATTCCATTAGTTGCAGCACCCACAATCATGTTTCCAAGACTAGGTTTTTTCTTTTCTTCAGTTGCTTTTGTCGTCACTGTACCAGTCGACTGAACCATCATATTACCTAGATTAGCTGTAGAACCTGCGATTTGGCTGATTGTTTTTGGTTTTTTGATTAAACTATTAATCAATGCTGGATTGCTATTTAATGTATTAACAATATTTGGATTAAGACTAAGTGCTAAAACAACATCTTCATTTTTAGTCAATAATTTTAAAAAATCTGGACTTGCATTGATTGTATTGATAATGTTCGGGTTAGCAATTATTAAATTTAGAACTTGAGGTTCGTCCACAATTGCATCCAATAATTTTTCATTCATGTTTAATGAATTGATTAACTGTGGATTAGCATTAATTGCATTAAGGATTTGTGGATTTTTCTTAATAGCTTTGGTAACTGCCTTTGTTGGAGGCATCGCCATTTGGGCATTAACTTGTGACGCTGCTACAAGGAGAAGCGCAGAAAGTAAAAATTTTTTCATGATGTTAAGATTTGTTTGTTAGTTATTGTTGAAATAAGGGAAATTCTTGTTGAGTCTCTTGATAACATTGACTACGGTTTTTGACATGTCGTAAATTCTGGTTTTAGAATTCTCGTTGATGTATTGCCAAAGCACTTTGTCGCTATCTTTTCCGAAGACGTTAATGGTAAATTTTGATTTGTCTTTCGGATCTAATGTTGGATCTAGGATAGAAGCCGTCGTTTGCGAAAATGTTTTTTCACGCAGGCTTACCGTATCATATTTGTGAGATAATGCATCTTTTCCAAAATCAAAGAATTGTAAATCGATCATGTCATTTAATAACATTTGGTTGATTTTAGAATTCACGATAACTTCGGCAACAGTTTTTTGTTCTTGCGTTAATCCTTTAGAAATTTGTGCAAACAAGTTTTTATCAATGCCTAAATTATCATTAGCATAACTTGCCATAATCTCCTGATGATCGCCTTTTACAATACCATTAAGGACTTCTTTGGTATCAGATAATCTGTACGCAAGTACTTCCAATTCTTCTGGTGTTTTATTAAGAATTGTAAAATCTTCGTCGGCTGCAATACCTAATAATTGATTAATTTTTGAACGGTTATCAATTAGAATATTTGCTGTGGCTTCGTCGTTACCAAGAAGATTTGCGAGTTGGATTTTATCACCCTTTAGAAGAGACAAAATACCTTCTTTATTATTAAGTAACAAGTCCGAAGCTTTGGAAATAGCATTGTCATTAAGCCCCGTTTTTAAACCTGAAAACCAAACTTTAAGCGTTCCTGAAGGCGAATTGTCATTAAGTAAATCGCCTAACAAAGTTGTCGAACTGCCGATAATCTGAGCGAATTGTCCAATCTGGCTGAAGTTAAGTTCTACACCAAAAAGATTTCTGTTTTGCTGTAATAAACCAGTGATAATGTTTTGGATATTTCCGCTGTTGATATTGCTGATAAAATCTTTGTTATTACTGATAAATAAACCAAGTTGCTGGATATCGATACCTTCTAATTTGTTTCCGAAAAGTTGAGTTCCGTTTTGGCTAAGATTATTAATAATCGATTCTTGATCAAGATCTATTAAACTGCTGATGTTGTTTTTATCCGTTAATATTGAAGCATATTTTTGGACGCCATCTGTCGATAATTTGTTACCAATAATTTGACTGCTATTCGCTAGAGCCATATTCACCAATCCAGAATAATCACCTTTGATGATTCCTCCCAATTGGTCTTTATTTTTTAAAATTAAATTGGTATAAAATGAAGTTGACTCGTCTCCGAAACTACCTACCAATCGCCCAACATTATTACCCAAAGCCTCTTGCCAAGCATTAGACGTATCTCCAGATGCTAGCTTGCCGATAAGCTCTTGGTTGTCAATTAAAATATTTCCGAATTCGCCCAACTGATTTTTGTCCAGCACAGTTCCGAAGATATTGGCATCTTTGCTAAGTAAGGATGTCATCATACTTTTAGCATCGCCATTCATCGCATTTCGTAAAAAATCTTTGTTGTTGCCAAGTAGTTTTGCAAATTTCTGAATATCAACATTTTGTATTTGATCTCCGAAGATTTTCAAACCATTTTCTGTCAAATTAGTTACAATCATTTGTGTATCAAAAGATAAAAGCCCGGTGATAGCTTCTTTGTTTGTAAGAAGAGAAGCGTAATTTTTTGCTTCTTCTGATGGTAAAATTTCACCAATTAAAGAAGCATTGTTACTTAGTAAATCACTTGTGAAAGATGTAAAATCACCACTAACAGCTTTCGCAAAAAGATTTTTATTTTTTACAATTAAATCTGTGTAAAAATTAGAAGAAGTTGCCGGCACCATTCCTGATATGGTAGAAATGTTTTTGCTTAACATATCTTGCAAAAGATTAGAAGTATCGCCAGAAGCTATTTTGACAATAATATCAGAATTGTTACTTAGGATTTCTCCAAATTTTCCCAACTGTGCTGCGTCTAGTGCTGTCCCAAGAATATTACTGTCTTTACTTAATAAGGAATTCAGTATTTTTTTTGGATCGCCATCGATAGTACTTTGGATAAATTCTCTATTGTTTGCAATGAGTTTTGCAAATTTTTGTACATCCGCATTTCCTATTTGATCTCCGAAAAGCTGCGCTCCACTTTGTGTTAAAGTCGAAATAATTGATTGCGTATTACCAGACAATAATCCTTTAATAGCTTCTTTATTGGTTAATAAAGCGGCATATTTTTGAGCTTCACCTAGTGGAAGTTTTTCACCAATTAAAGAAATATTATTAACTAATAAATCTGTTGTCAATGCTGTGAAGTCACCCTTCAATGCTTTACCAACTAGTTCTTTATTATTCAATATTAAATTAGAATAAAAAGACGCATTATTACCGCCAATCATGTTGGTTACTTGACCGATATTTTTGTCAAGAACATCATTTAACAAATTGCTAGTGTCACCCGTCGCTAACTTTGCAATAATACTTGCATTGTTGCTAAGCGCCGTTGTCAAAAACGAATTTTGCTCACCTGCATATTTGCTCGTAATACTCGTTACATTACTAGAAATAATATCGAACATAATCCCTTTCGTATTGCCGTCAATTACATTCTGTACAACTTTGGTGTTGTTTTGTATCAACTTGACAACTTGAGGGTTAAGGTTAAGTTCGCTGCCTAATAAGCTAGCATTATTGGAAACTAAATCACTAAATAAATTTGAGGTATCGCCTTTCGTAAGTTTAGTTATCGTTTTTGAATTTTTTGCTGCAATTTCTGCAACTTTTTGCCAATTACCTTCGGGAAGAAGAGATCCAGCAATTGACGTAATTGCGGCAATATCTCCAGATTTTAATTTTTGATAAAACTCACCAGGTTTTGTAATTGCGTCTATTAAAGCATTTGGATTTTTTATAAACTTAAGCGCTTGTAGCCCAGGAATATTTCCTTTAAGCTGAGATATTGCTAAATCACTTAAAGCTTTAGAAAGGTTCTGCCAACCAGTTTTTTGATTATCGACTTCTAGGTCATACGTACAAATAAGCACGGCGTCGACATTTAACAATTTAGCTAAATATGATGGTGGATAGTCGCCTGGATGTAAGAAGTAGCCAATATCCTGAAGAAGTTTATTTGTTATTCTTATGTCTTGTAAATAGATTTCGGATTTGTAATTATCAAATACATCCCAAAACTGTTCTTGCAACAATTTACCAATCATCTGTTGATTTTCAAATTGTTGTTCAGCAATTTCTTCGGTGTAATCTAAAGGTTTGATGTACGATATCGCTGTATTAAAAGGAATAATCGCAATCTTGACATGCTCGTCGATTTCATCTTTGAGATTCTCATCAGCGTATATAACGTCATTTTGGTTAGACTTCAGTAAGGTTGCATACTTGCTTGCAATACTAATAACTGATGTAATCTGGCCAAGTTGAGCGTTGACTAGTGTCATGGGAAATAACGTCACCCCAAACAGGAGGAGAATTGAACATTTTCTTCTCAGCATAATTTTAGTTTTTCGTTAGTTGGTTAATGGTTTTGAGTTAGACATTTATAAGTACTTAACTCGGGTGTTTCAATCTTGCTGACAAAGATGTTTTATTTTAAAATTAAAACTAAACTTCACTGAGGTAGTTATAAGGTAGTTCCGTCTACTACCTAGAAGGGTAGTCTGTTTAATGTGTTGTTTATCAGAATATTGATTGGTTTTTGTTGACAGTTGTTTTTGTTTTTGTAGACAGATTGTCAAAAACTGTTTTTTGATATTTTGGAAGATTATTAGAGATTTTATTGATAATCATAACTTAGGTTTTTGTGCTCTATAGATATTAAAATACTTGCGTTTCAGTTGTTAAAATTGGTAACCTAAAGACTTTTTAAAACGGAATTAACTGCCATTTTACTTATCAAAATTATTTTTTTAATAGGTTAAATATTAATCATCTATTAAATTTTTGTTTAAAAAATCAGGCATTTTAAAATAGCATTAAATGTAGCTTTTCGATGCTTGTTTTAATATTGTTGAGATAAATAACAACTTAAATAATATGAAAAAGAAAAATTTACTTTTACAACTTTGTGGAGCAATGCTTCTTGTGTCTTCTACAATGAGTGCGCAAGAATATAGAAAGATTACACAACCCAATTCAGCGTTTCAAGATATTAATGATAATGGCGTAGCAGTTGGTTTTGGATTAATGTATGATTGGACTACGAAGGTGGTAACTCCTAAAGAATGAGTAGTTTATAGATTGAGGTCTATTAATAATAATGGCGATATGACTGCCGTTGTTACTGTTGGTGTTCAAAAGGTTGCGTCTTACAAGCTGAATGGTAACGATTCTTGGACTTCAATACCATTGCCACCAAATACGGTTAATTCAACTTTATATACAGAAGGGGTTCCGTATCAAATTTCAGAAAATGGAAAGTATATTGTCGGAAGTATAGGCTTATTTAATAATCAATTACAAAAAGATATTGTACTATCTTTCATATTCGATACAACAATAGGAGTTACCAGTAGAGCGTCGAATTCCGATTTCGTAGACGGAACTTTTTTAACAGTTAATAATGCCGGAGATACTGCAGGATGGATTGAGATTCCGTTGACGAGTACGAGAAGAGTGCCGACTTTATATAGTAATTCTGGTGTTTTTAAGTGCATCAAAAATAACAACGGGAATTTGCCACAGGTTATTAATAACGAAGTTAAAGCCATTAATAATAATAATGGGGTAGCGGTTGGACAACTTGATAATTTACCATTTATCTACGATCCTGCCAAAGATACATATACGCAGTTTGCAAACCCTAATCACGCTTAATATTTTGGAGGTGCGTTTTCAAGCATTTCAGAGGATGGGACTATTATAGGAATGTGGTATACTGCTGGGCAAAGTAACCGTTCTGCAACGATATATCATCCGAATTTGGGTACTACACCATTAGATATGAAAGCATATTTAGAATCGAGAGGCGTTACAGTCCAAAGTGGTGGTACTGCTAACAATATGGGCCAGCCTTAGCACTTTCTCCAAATGGAAAATTTATTATTAGTTTTGAAGATGGATCTGCAGTTTTTGCTTACGGATGGATTGTTAATATCCCAGAATTGGTGGTAGCTAGCAATGGGGTGGAGGCCAGTAAACTGACAGTTAATGTATATCCTAATCTCGTTATTGATGACATTAATATTGATCTGAGAACTTCGAAAGATGGCGTTGCAAAAATCGAGCTTTATTCGCTTGATGGTAAACTTATAAAATATGAAAATGAAAATTTATCAAATGGTATTAACCACATTAAAGTTGTTTTTGCTCAAGCTGCAAAAGGAACTAAGAATCTTATCTTGGTTATTAATACACCAGAAGGTAACAGGATTTCTAAAAAGTTGGTAATTAAATAATTACAAGTGTGTGAAGAAAAAGGCTTTCCATTTAAATTGAAAGCCTTTTTTATCAAATATTTTTGGGAGAGTAGAAATACAAGAATTTTTTGTTGGCCATTTCAAAATCTGACCAATCTTCGCAATCTACTTGGTAGGCTGCAACACCGCAAGTTGGAAGATTTATAATTTCGTCCGTTAAATAATTTGCAAAATTCGAAATACCATTATTGTGCGAAAATATAGCGACACAATTGCTATCCTTTGGAAGTCCGTAGATTACGTTTTCAAAATGTTGTTCTCGCGCGTTATAAAGTTGATGCTCAGTCGAAAAATTTTTGTCGAAAACTTTAGAAAATAGCGCGCAAGTATCCTGTGCTCTTTTAGCAGGACTACTAATAAAAGTATCGATGTTAACGGATTTATTTTTTAGGAAATTCGCCATTCTTGGGGCATTTTCTTCTCCTATTTCGGTAAGTGGGCGGTCAAAATCTTCCACGCCTTCTGGCCAGTCGCTCTTGGCATGTCTTATGAGTAAAATTGTTTTCATGTGCTTTTTTTTCTTTAGAAATAAAATTAGGAAAAAAATCTTTTCAAAATTTAATTAATTTGAAAATCAATCTGATATGCATAAAATTTTCTGTTTTAATTTAAAAAAGCAGATTTTATTTATTTTTCTAAATTTAATTTCGTTTAAATTTAAAGTGTTGATAATGAATGCTTTGTGGTGATTTGTAATGTTGGATTATTTTTGAAATTAAACTCTCATATAAATAAAGAAGTATATTAAATTTATTAATTTAAGTATATATTTACGGAAATTATAATTGAAATGGTAACGAAATCAAGAGTCATTTAGAAAATATATTGCGCGAGATAACGCCTTTGTCGTCAGAAGACAGCTTTTTGGTTTTTGATCATATTCATAAATCTTTTGAATTTCCGTACCATTATCATCCCCAAGTCGAACTTAATTTTATCGTTCATGGGAAAGCTTATAAAAGAGTTGTGGGAGATCATTCTGACGAAATCGATGACCTAGAGCTGGTTTTAATTGGACCCAATCTGCCGCATTGTTGTGCAAATCATAATTGTAAAAGTAAGAGATCGCACGAGATTACAATCCAGTTTAATCAAGATTTTTTTTCGCAGGCATTAATGGCTAAAAATATTTTTAAACCGATTAGTAATTTGATGCCCGATTCGATCAAAGGGATTTTATTTTCCCAAGAAACTGCCGAAAAACTAAAGAATTCGCTTTTGAATTTATCAAAAATGAACAGTTTCGATTCTTTTGTTGAGGTTATGAAAATTCTCAACCAACTCGCTAATTCTAAAGACCGCACGCTTTTATCTTCGTACAGCATAGAGCAGGAGAAATTTTCATATAAATACACGATGCAAATTGTACATGATTATGTGCATCAAAATTTTAAATCCAAAATTATGTTAAACGATATCGCAGCATTGGTTAACATAAGTATCCCGACTTTTAACCGTTTTATAAAACAAAGGACAGGAAAGACTTTTATTAATTATCTTAATGATATTCGGGTGAGTTACACGGTGCGTTGGATGTTGGATCGCAACATGACAATTTCGTAGATTGCTTTTGAAGCAGGATTTAAAAATATCGCGAACTTCAACAAGATTTTTAAGTCGGTTAAGAATACAACGCCTTCCGGTTTTAAGGAACAATTTGCCGGAATTAAGAAAATTGAATAGTATTTTTGATAGACAGCATCTACAATTTGTAGACAAAGCCTCTTTTTTTCTAATATTTTAATAATTTGAGAAACTTTTTAATCTCTTTAACATCGTTTTTAATTTGATAATGCTTTTCCGTTTTGTTGGATTTTACAAATAAATCCAAGGTAAATTTGCTAACATCTACTGCAATAAAAACTTTTTCCATAACTTTGATTTTTAAGATTTTAAAGAGAAACTTATCAATAGCTCAACTCCTTTATAATGGGTTTTAAACCCGAATTTCTATTGGATTTTATGATAAGAAGTGTTTAAGTATAAATCGAAATATTAGCCACAACTCTGAGTAAATATTAGTTTACTTAAACACTTTTCTCTTTATCTTAAAGTTATCTCTTTTCTTGTTACAAATCTAAAGGAGTAAAAATCTTAAAGATTTAGTATCGAGAAGTTTTATTGATAAGTTTTCGATACTATTTTTAGCAAAATCTACTCGAACTGACGATAACTTTCTCATCCCGAATTTAGGTTAATTATTAAACGATTGTAATTTTAATAAGAACACACAAATGTATATATACACCTATTTCAAATTTTACTAACTTAAAAAACATCTAATATTAAGAAACAATCTCTTCTTATGATGTTGCTTGCAGGCTTGTTATCGACACAAGTTGAAGCACAGCAAAATCCTCAAACCTTCTGCTATGTAGAAGTTAACAATAATAACTTACTTAACGTAGGTTTTTACACTTTGGCAACGTCTGGAAAGCAAGCCTTTGATTCGGCGATAATTTTTGCTGGAAATATTAATTATGATGCTGCTAAAGTTCGTGCTTAAATTTACAAAAATAACAACGTTACAAAAGTTCTTAACGATGTTAGTCCGTATGTAAGACCATTACAAGCTAAAGGTATTAAAGTTCTTTTGAGTCTTATAGGTAACTATCAAGGCGCTGGAATTCTTAACTTTCAGACACAAGAAGCTGCGAAAGATTTTGCACTTCAATTAGCAAATACAGTCTATACTTATGGTCTTGAGGGTATTGACTTTGATGACGAATATGCGGGATATCCCAAAACGGGTAATATCAAAAATCCTGCATCTTTCACAATGCTTTTACAAGAGTTAAAAGCAGCGATGCCAGATAAACTTTTCACGCTATATGATTATTCTGACGCGTTTGGTGCGCCAATACCAACAATTTATTTGACAAGTGGGGCTGATCGCGCGGGTAACTATATCAATTATGCTTACAATGGGTTGTACGGAACATACATGACGCAGATGTCGACTGCAGTTCCACCTTTAACAAAATCAAAATTAGGTGCAGCAGCTTTTAATGTACAATCGACTTCTACAGCTACTATTAATACACAATCTACAAGAACAAAAACCGATGGTTATGGCGTGATTGTTTGGTACGACCTTCGTCAAGGAGATGCATCGGCTAAGATTTCTACTTCTACTAATAATTTGTATGGTGAGGCAACGACTTTGTCAGGACAAACTTATGCTTGGACATCGGGAGTAACTTGCGAACCACCAATTGGTCTAGATGCTATTAATTTAGCAGGAACTTTCGCAACGCTTTCTTGAACTGGCGACTCTACTAAAACTTATAACATCGATTATAAATTAGCAAACTTATCAAATTGGATATCAGCAGCTACTAATTATTCTGGAAGTGGTCTTTCGATTAATAATTTAACGGCAAATACAGAATATGACTAGAGAATTCAATCTTCTTGTTCGGCTTCTTTAACGAGTACTTATATTTTTGCACCTCGTTTTAATAGTGGTAATGGATGCGTTCCTCCATATAATTTGTCTTCCTCTAATTATAAAGGAACATCTACAATTGTGTCGTGAACGGCTACCAATGTAGGTTCTTATACTATTCAGTACAAAGCTTCAACAGCATCAGATTAGACAACAGTTAATAATGTAACGAGTAATAATTATGACTTACAAGGTTTAACACCTAATACAACTGATCCTGCCAAAGTACAAGGATCTTGTGGAGGACAATCAAGTGCTTATTCTGCAGAGTCTACATTCAAAAGTGGTTTCACACCGGTACAAAGTATAGGTAATCGTTCGCTTTCGTTCAATGGAACCACCAATTATCTTGATGCCGGTAGTTTTAATATTAGTGGTAATGCATTAACGCTTGAAGGTTGGGTTAAAATGAATGCTTTCCAAGCAAATTTCCCATATATTTCATCTGTTGCAGGTATCGAAGGAGGTGACAACAACTTGGCTTTATTACGCTTTGGTGATGGTGATATCCCAACGGGTGATTATTTACAATTTGTTATAAGTATTGGTGGAGCGCAAGTTAAATTGAAATCCGCGACTAAATTTAACAAAAATGCTTGATATCACATTGCAGCAACTTACGATGTTACAGCTATGAAACTTTATCTTAATGGTGCTTTAGATGCAACAGCTGCAGTTTCGGGAGCATTTAACGCAAATGGTAATTTTTTTTTTACCGGCAAGAAATTCTAATAATAACGACAGAAGACTTAACGCTTTCTTGGACGAATTTAGAGTTTGGACAAGAGCTTTATCTGCAGAGGAAGTTGTAGCAATGCAATGTATTGTAGCACCAAATGCTGCTGGATTAGAGGCTAACTGGAAGTTCAACAAAGATAGTGGTGTAGAGGCTTTTGACCAAACGGCTATCACGCATTTCGCAATTTTGAGTAGTATGACAGATGCTAACTGGAGTACAGATGTAGCTTGTGCGGTAGATATGGCAGTTAATGATGTTGCTTCTGCTAAAACTAAAATCTATCCTAATCCAGTTAAAAAAGGTCACGATATTCACTTTGTAACTAAAGAAAAGTCTGCAACTATTTCGCTTAACGACGCTATTGGCAAGTTGGTGAAAACTCAAAAAGTGTCAGGAGAAAAGGCTTCGGTAAGTTCTTCTCACTTAGGTACAGGACTTTACATGTACAAGGTTCAGTCAACAGATAATAATATTATTGATTCTCGAAAAACAAGGGTTAAATAACACTTTTTTCATATATATTTAAATTTTTTTTTTAAAATCAAGGCGCAAATTTGACGTTTAAAAATGTCAGATTTGCGCTTGTTTATCTTATTTTTAAGCCAAAATAAAATGAAACAAATTGTAGGAATAGACATTGGTGGGTCGCATATTACGATGGCACAAGTAACAACCGAAAACCGCGAAACAATCGCTTCAACTTATCTGCGAGAACATGTCGATTCTTTAGCCGAAAATCAAGTTATTTTATCAGCTTGGGTTTCGGCGATACAAAAACTTATTGCTAATCTCGATAAAAATGTAGTGTTATTAGGTGTTGCGATGCGTGGACCTTTCGATTACGAAATCGGAATTTCGTTGATGGCATATGTCAAATTTTTCAATATTATTAATTTGAATGTTAAAAAAGAATTAGCGCAACGACTTTCGATTTCTGAGAAGCAAATTCACTTTATTAATGATGCCGCTGCATTTTTGGAAGGCGAAATTTTTGATGGTGTAGTTCAAAATCATAGAAGAGTTTTTGGGATTACTTTAGGAACTGGACTTGGGAGCACTTTTTATGATGGCAAAATCACAACAGACGAAGATTTGTGGGATTCGCCATATAAAACAAGTATTTTTGAAAATTATTTGACAACCAATTGGTCTATTAAACGTTATAAAGAATTAACAGGCGCAGATATTTCTGGTACTAAAGATTTACGAGAAAAATCAGAAGACCTCCGAACTATAATTTTTGATGAGTACGCGGATCACTTCAGTGATTTTGTTGTGCAACATGTCAAAGCTTATAATCCGAAAGTTTTGGTGATTGGCGGTAATATTGCAAAAGCTTATCCTTATTTTCAGGAAAAACTGACTAATAATCTTGAGAATAATAACATTAATTTACCAATAAAAATATCTGCAATTTTTGAAGATGCAGCCATTCTTGGCGCCGCAAGTTATGCCTTGAAACAATCGTCAAATTATTAATAAAATTATGAAAATGAAATTCTTATTTACTTCACTTTTTGTTTTTTTTAATCTTATCGTTTTTGGTCAAAATTCGCCAGTCGATTATGTTAATCCTTTTATGGGGACGCAGTCGAAGCCGTCTTTGTCAAACGGAAATACGTATCCTGCAGTTGGACTTCCGTGGGGAATGAATCTTTGGACGCCACAAACGGGAAAGATGGGCGACGGTTGGGCTTACAGTTACGATGCAGACAAAATTAGAGGTTTTAAACAAACACATCAGCCATCGCCTTGGATGAATGATTATGGCGCTTTTGCTATTATGCCAGGTGTTGGAAAACCGAAATTTAAGGAGGAAGATAGAGCAAGTTGGTTTAGCCACAAAGCTGAAATTTCAACACCTTATTTTTATAGCGTTTATCTAGCAGACGCGAATGTTACAACCGCTTTCACGCCAACGGAAAGAGCGTCTTTTTTTAAGTTTGATTTTCCAAAAACGGACAGTGCTTACGTGGTTATCGACGCTTTGGACAAAGGTTCTTATATTAAAATCCTTCCTAAAGAACGCAAAATTATTGGCTATACAACCAAATATGCTTCAGGAAAATATGAGAATTTTAAAAACTATTTTGTTGTTCAGTTTGATAAAGATTTTGATTTAACAACAACTTGGAAGGATGATCAATTTGTAAATAACCAACTAGAAATTACATCAAATCATGCTGGTGCAGTTGTTGGTTTTAAACTTAAAAATAAAGAATCGGTTTATGCAAAAGTGGCTTCATCTTTTATCAGTTTTGAACAAGCTGAATTAAATTTAAAAAGAGAAATCGCTAACAAAACTTTTGATCAAGTAAAAACCGAAGCCAAAGATATTTGGAACAAAACTTTAAGTAAAATCGAAGTTAAGGGAGGAACAGATCAACAGACAAGGACTTTCTATTCGTCGTTGTACAGAACTTTATTTTTCCCTCAAAAACTTTATGAGATTGATGCTCAAAACAAAATCAAACATTGGAGTCCATACAACGGAAAAATTATGGATGGAAGAATGTTTGCTGGTACAGGTTTTTGGGATACTTTCCGTGCGTTATATCCATTGTTGAATTTGGTTTATCCAAGCATTAATGTAGAAATGCAAGAAGGTTTGGCTAATGCATATAAAGAAGGCCGATTTTTGCCAGAGTGGAGTAGTCCTGGATATTCCGATATTATGATTGGGAATAATTCGGCGTCGGTTGTCGCGGATGCTTATCTTAAAGGTCTTCGCGGTTACGACATCAAAACACTTTGGGAAGCTGTAAAACACGGTGCAAACAACGAAGGACCGATGAGCGCGGTCGGTAGAAAAGGCGTTGATTATTACAATACTTTGGGTTATGTGCCTTATGATGTTAAAATTAACGAAAATGCTGCTAGAACTTTAGAATATGCTTATGATGATTTTGCAATTTATGAATTAGGAAAAGCTTTGGGGAAACCAGCTTCGGAGATTGATATTTATAAAAAAAGAGCTTATAATTATAAAAACCTTTTTGATAAAGAAACAGGTTGGATGCGTGGCAAAAACAAAGACGGAAAATTCCAATCGCCTTTTAATCCTTACAAATGGGGCGATGCTTTCACGGAAGGAAATAGCCTACACTATACGTGGTCGGTTTTCCAAGATGTTGATGGATTGGCTACTTTAATAGGTGGCAAAAAGAAATTCGAAGCAAAGTTGGACGAAATTTTTACAATTCCTCCCGTTTTCGATGACAGTTATTATGGTTTTGTAATCCACGAAATTCGCGAAATGCAGATTATGGATATGGGACAATATGTCCACGGAAATCAACCGGTACAACACATGATTTATCTTTATAACTATGCTGAAGCACCATACAAAACGCAATATTGGACAAGAAAGGTTATGGATAAATTGTATCAACCAACGCCTGATGGTTATTGTGGTGACGAGGATAATGGACAGACCTCGGCTTGGTATATTTTCTCGGCTTTAGGTTTTTATCCAGTGACGCCAGCGACGGATCAATATGTTTTGGGAGCGCCATTGTTTAAGAATGCGATTATTCATTTAGAAAACGGAAATTCAATCAAGATCAACGCACCAGAAAATAATGCTGACAATCTTTATGTCAATAGTTTAAAGGTGAATAATCAAGCTTATTCTAAAAACTGGTTAAGTCATAAAGAATTGATGAAAGGCGCGGTTTTGGATTTTAAAATGGATAAAACTCCAAATAAACAAAGAGTAAGTGAGGAAAAGGATTTCCCTTACTCAATGTCAAAAGAAAAGTAAAATTTAAAATAAACAATAAATGGAAAAGAATAAAATCTTTGATGAGGTTGAAAAAATGCTGAACGAACAAAATTTTAATATCATTACAAAAGACGACACAAGACCGTGGGGAGGTTTTTTTGTAATTGATGAAAATCAGGCGCAAGATTTTGCAAACATCTATTTTGATGGTATAGATGTGGACGGGCTGAGAATCGGTGGAAAGCTAAGTCCAAAAATTCTTTTGGTGGCGCCAGAAGCTAGATTAAGTTGGCAGTATCACCACAGAAGAGCTGAAATTTGGCAAGTGGTTTTAGGTACTGTCGGTATTAAAAGAAGTCCAACGGACGAGGAAGGCGAACTTGTTGAATACAAACCAAAAGATCAAATCAAGCTAAAGCAAGGCGAAAGACATCGTTTGATTGGTTTGGATAATTGGGGCGTTGTTGCAGAAATTTGGCAGCACGTTGACGCTTCCAATCCTTCGAATGAAGACGATATTGTAAGACTTCAGGACGATTTTGGTCGCTAGAATTTAAAATATGTAATTCAATATTATTTTAATTTTCATTAAGAAAACATTCTCATAGATTCTGTGAGAATGTTTTTTGACCGTCTCTCTGTCCCATGGATGCACGTAATATATGCATCATCAACCAAATAGGTTCATAATTCTTGTGAGAAAGTTGTCTTTGAAGTTCTTTAGTAGAAATTCCTTTTTTTGAAAAACTCATAAAAGCCATTGCTAAAAACCATTTCTGAATTGGAAGTTTTGATGATTCTAAAATGGTTCCGCTTCTCAGTGAGGTTCTAAAATTACAAACAATACATTGCCACATCCACTTGTTTTTTAGCAAATAATGATCTACACCACCACAACTTTTACATAATAACACCTTCTTTTTCTATGGATTCTTTTAAATGTTGCTTACAGCTTTCTTCTGTGGGGAACATTTCAATAAATTGTACTATATTCATAATGAGAAAGATATGGAAATATTGTCATACTGGCAACTTTACTGATAAACATATATTTTTTTATAACTTGTAATTATCGCAAATTTGCTTTGTAACTAATATAGATTTGTATTGGAAATCAACTCTCTATTTGGTATGGTAGTCTTGTATAAAAAAGGCTATCTCATTATGAGATAGCCCTTTTTTAATCATTATCAATCCTTATCCATCTGCCGTTTTCTACACCTTCATAGAAATGGTCGTTATGATAAATAATTGCTCCCTGAATATGAGGTTTGCTTGCCGGTAATCCTGTTAATATTTCTGGAGAAGCGCTTACATTTCTCAATAAAAAAACATCTGGCCCTTCTTTGATAACAATTCCGCTTCCCGGAATCAATCGGGCTTGATTTTCATCCACAGGTGGGTTTGAAATAATAACCGGTAATACTTCTGCCAAACGTCTTGCTCCCATATTTGTTGTACAGCCTCTCAACTCTGTTCCGTATAATTGAACAACACCTGGCGCCGTACATGCGGGATTAATATAAACCACAACATTCTTGTTGCTGATAATCGCTGGACAAGCCATACCGCTGGCAAAGCGGATACTTTTCAAACGATATACAAAAGTCCCTGCAATATTTCTGGGATGGTCAATAGTAGCCACCCCGCTTGAGTTAGACGTCACCTCCATATCTGCACCATTATTGATATTATACGTGAAAATATAAATTTGGTTCGTAAGGCTTCCTTTGAAGGTTACCGTAACATCACCTGTCGGCTGCTGTAGTGCATTTAATGCTGCCGTAGAGGTATTGTCTGCAGGCAAGGCAACGGACGAAATCGTAAAGTTTTCTGTAATATTACATCCATCCTGAGCATACACCACTTTTACACTGTAATTTCCCGGCTGGGTAAAAGTAACCA
Organism: Soonwooa sp. T0.1_25; assembly: GCF_057652215.1. Lineage (NCBI taxonomy): Bacteria > Pseudomonadati > Bacteroidota > Flavobacteriia > Flavobacteriales > Weeksellaceae > Soonwooa > Soonwooa sp. T0.1_25. The sequence goes on from NZ_JBYFBZ010000003.1 coordinate 127,254, forward strand.
TTGGCGAAGTGCTGATGACTCCGGCATTCGGTGCTCCAATTTTTGTCCAGGTATATGATGCATTTGGATCTGTTCCGTATAATGCTGCTGCATCATAAGTTTTAGGAAATTCTGAAGCACAAAGTGTTTTGTTGCCACCAAAACCTGCTGCCTGAACATTGGTAGGCACAATGGTAAGATTAGTTGTATTACCCAAATCCTGGCTATTTCCATAAGCACTGACAGGACGTGAAAAACTTATGTCTTTTACAGATGCGTAAAATATAGTATAAGCAGCTGCCGGATCAAGATTGATGATAGTTTGACCGGAAGCAGCTGTTCTGCTCACGTTAATCCTATTACATGAAGTTCCTGTCATAAAGAGATTTTCTGTTACCGTTTGTCCACTGGCGATGGTATATGTTCCGGGATTGAAATATAAAGTTTTGTAATTGCCTTTTGATGATAGTGTACCGCTTCCAAGGAAAGTTACTTTATTGAAATTATGAACAGGAGTTCCACCATTTAATGTACCTGCCGTTGTTATCGTCACATCTCCGAAGTTGTTTACATTTGTTACACGAACATAGAAGTTACCCGTTGTTATTTTAGAATCGATGGCATTTATCGTTACCGGGTAATTGTTGTAGGAATCAATAGTAAAGATAGGACTATTAACAACTGATTGTCCAAAGTTTAGTACAGGACCTATATTCTGAGGATAAATTAATTCAAATTTGGAGGTGCTTACTGTAGTCAAAGAATAATTATTGGTTTTAAAACTTTTCACATTCGTTCCTGTCAAGCCGCCATAGTAATCACTCTGAAGCTCAAAATAATCCTGGGTAGCAGCGATACTGATTAGTGTGCTGACCCCTTTGGTATCAATATATCGGGTAATTCCCGGAGTTGCGCTCTGTTGCATTATAATGTTGAAAGGAACTGTAGATCCGGTTGGTACACTAACAGTTGCATCACTTTGTAATGTAAGATTTCCGTTTATGGATAATAAATATACCCGATAAGGATCTGTTCCAAAATGTAGAATGGGTTTATTAGGAGCATTATCAAATGTCATATTCTTTACATTCCTGTTAGCTGATATATATATCCTGTTTTGTTCAGCCGTAAATCCGGAATTGACATCAAAGAAAACATTATCCGTAGCACGCGGTGGAAAACAATCGGTTAAAGGTGTTCCTCCCGAAGTTAAAGACCAGTGCTGTGCATCATCAAAATCACCTTGTCCTCCTATCCAATAAAGATCCCTGGCAGCGGGAATAGTATTGAAATTAAAACCCGCATTATTACCGGCATCAATACTAGCACTTACTTCGTAGGTTTGACCTCCGGATGACGATAGGTTTCTAAGATATGTATTGGTAATTTTAAAGTCAATAGTGTTATAGCTAGGGATAATAATTTTTTTAATCGATGCATCATTACCAATTATTGCCAGCTTATCGGAAGAGCAGTTTCCTATCAGATTCATTTTTTGTTGCACATAGATATCATTTCCAAGGGAAATCGTATTTTTCCCGCTAATATTAAGAGTATTTACTTTATTTAAGTTTCCAAGAGCCAATGTACGAAACCCTGGCCCTGCATAAGCAGTGGAACCAGAATAAGGAAGAATATTAAGTTCATTGATTGTACCTTGTGGAAAACTAAAAGTAGCATAATATCCTGAATTAGAGGAATTATCCTGATAGGAAGGTGTAATATTTATCTTTTCGATATAATGATTAAGCGCATTAAAGCTTGATGCCAGGTATTGGTAATATGCTGGTGTAATATTAATAACACTATTGATATCCTGTATTGGCTGAACGGTATTTACTATGATAGAATTAGTATTTACTGTACTGTTATTCAGTATAAGCTTTTCCCCGGCAAAGGACATAGCCGGTGCTTGTACTGTAATACCTGTAAAATCTAATGTCGCACCAGTATATTGCCGGAGATTGAGATTTGATTTTATTATATTGGTAGCTTTCCAGATAGCATTTCCTGTAAAATTAATTGAAGTGATGCCGCTTATTCCTGCTGTATTAATTGTTTTTGTGATACCTGCCGGTTTTCCCTGGTTAATGAAACTCCAATTCCTGTAACCGTCTCCATAATAACCGTCTACTGCAAAATTAGACTGTAAACTAAGATTACCATTGATGTTAATAGAGAAAGTACCCATATAAAGTCTAACACTTGCAGGCGCTGGAACAGTCCAGGTCATATCATTTACAAAAACGTTGCTGTTCAGTAAAATTGTATTACCATTACCTGCAAACCCTGAATTGGCATCAAAAAAGACATTATCATATATCGTAGGTGTACCACAACGGTTGGCAGAATCTGTACTGCCGCTTACCAAAGACCAGTGCGTTTCGTCATCCCAATTGCCTGCACCACCAACCCAATACAGGTTTTTTCCGGTAGGTGCTGTAAATGTTATTCCTGTATTGTTCCCATTATCAATAGAATTATCTGCTAATACAGTTGCTCCACTCGCCGTTATATTGGTTATATTTAATCTGTTGAGCTGAACAATTCCGTTACCATTGACATTACTTCCCAACACCAATTTTCCCTTTTGCGCAGATGAGATCCCGCTCATATTCTGCATAGAAGAACAGGCATTTCTGTTAAAAAGAAATACATCGGTAACAGAGAAAGAGGGACTGTAACCGTAATTACCGAAAATTATCCCTCCGGTTCCATTGTGAATAAAGCTTTTGGTAGAAATTGTAGAATTGGATGTATTATACCCGTTAAGAAGAAAATCTGTTCCGCTTACGACCTGCATCGTATTGGCAGAAATTTTTCCCCGAACACCTACGCTTCCAGTGCCATTAAAAATAATAGTATCAATGAAATGATTATTGGTATCACTATTAACTGTAACTCCGCCAACTCGGGCAGTAGTATTTTGAGCATTAATAGCCTGTATAGAGGAAATAGTAATATTGGTTGCAGTAATATCCGAATTGCTTATTGAAACCGAATTCCCGCCCAAAGTCATTTGCTGAACACTTATTTTACTGTTATCAGCAAAAAGATTGGCTGCCCCATTGGAACTGAAATTAAAGGCTCCAATGGATTTTAAATGATAATCACCAGCTGTATTGGGAGCAACCAGATAATAATTCCCCACTCCATTAACAGTAATATATGCCATAGTGTTTCCTTCGAAGCTTATATAATAATTCGCAGATGAAGATGTTCCTGAGAAATTAAAACTGGTATTGGTTGTATTTATTTGCATATTCTTTTGCAGGTAAACACTGCCATAAGAGGTTGCGGTATATACATTCCATTGTGGGATTCCAGGAACATTCAGCCATTTCATATCCCGGAATTCTGCATTTTGACCATTACTTGCAGAAACAATTAGCCCTGTCCCGGAATTCTGATCGAAAAAGACATCATCCCATCTCATCGGGACGCAATTTGCAGGTGTACCTCCAGAGGTCAAAGACCAATGAGAAGGATCGAACCAGTTGCCGGCTCCGCCTATCCAGTAGTACGTATGGGAAGTGTAATTGTTATAGGTAATATTGCCGATATTTCCGCCACCGTCTGTTGCGGCAGTATAGTTAGCCCCTCCGCCTGCATTAATGTTGGTAAAGGTATAATTGGGAAAATCCATTGCCACGCCTTTCGGTGCTATTATTTTTCCTTTATAAATATAGCCATTATTCGAAATCCCAAGTGACGGCGATATTCCTTTACAAGATACATTGGCGGTAAAGCTTTGGTTTATCTGAAGATAGTAATTAATATTAGTATTGTCTAAAGAATAAATCAAATTATTAAGGTTAAGATTATTTACAGAAATCAAACCACTAAATGTTGCATTACTGTTCATTACCATTTCATCAACATTCAAAACTCCTATTGTAGAGCTAATTACCGGCTTGTACATATTGGAACTCGAAGTAATTTTTTTTACGGTCTGTTGTTTTGTAAAGGTCAATCCAGGACTATTAATATTATAATTACTATAATAACTGTGCGTAGTATTATCGATTGTGGAATTAGAAAGATTAACCTTATCGTTGATGTTGGCAAAGGTTGTGTTAATGACGATATTTCCGAAATCAGAAACGGTGCTTGAAGTGTAATTGAATTTCTTTACAGTAATATTTTTACTATTGGTATCCAGCGAAGCGTTATCTTGTATCGTCAATATCATATCGAAATGTTCACCGCCAAGGTCATTGATCAGTTTCCATTTTCCGTTTCCTGTGAGAAAAACATACGCCGATTTAGTATTACCCCAACCACCACCATATTCGTAAGAAGTATTATTTATCCAGTAGATATCCGAGGGTATATCTATAAGATTGGGTGTGATCTGTGTATTATCATACATTAGCGTCATACCAGTATTCTCTGATAGATAAGCACCTTTCCGCCATTGTACATTTCCGTAGATACGAATACCAGCGGTTAGTGTAAAATTACCGGTAAAGCCATCCTGAACAGTAAAATTTTTACATATTGCTGACGAACTGGAGATACTAGCCATAGATGCCGTAAACCCACTAGAATTGGTAATAAAAACATTATCATATCTGGAAGGAATAATAGTCGCTTGTGGTCCCGTTGACGAGCCGATCCGCCAATGGTTGAGGTCACTCCAGGAGCCTGCACCGCCAACCCAGTAATAATCGCTTTGTGCAAGGATCTGTTGACAGAGAGCCAGAAAGAAAATGAGATATAGTTTTAGTTTCATTTGATGAGAATTACATTATAAAAAGAATTGAAGAATAGTTATACTTCAACTGAATAAATAGATTGTACAGAATTAATTTTGGATTATTTTCCTTTTTTCAGGAGTTCTATTTCTTTTTGTAATTCTTTGATTTTGATATTCTGATCCTGAGCGTTTTTCAGTAAAATAGGAATCAGTTCGTTATAGTTTACCGATTTATAGGTTTCCGAATCGCTGTTTACGATATTGGGAAGTACTTTTTCTACTTCCTGAGCGATAAGCCCGTATTGAAGCTGGGCATTTCCACCTTTCTTTTTTCCGTTCTCGTTCCAGAAATAAGAAACAGGATTTAGTTTTAATATTATTTCATCTGCATTAGAAATCGGAGTGATGTTTTGTTTTAATCTTGCATCCGAATTATAGTCCACAGCGCTGGCTTTCACCGTTCCTGCAACATCTAGCTTAGCAGAAGGAGAGGGAGTATTAGTTCCGATTCCGACACTTCCAATCCCCGAAAAAATTAGATTTTTACCGTTCAAGTCAACATTTCTTGCTGCCAAAGCTGTTGTAATTGTTCCATCAGCTGTATAAATATTGGAATTTACTCCGCCGATGTTTTCCCAGATTGTTCCATTCCAATAATAGTAACCGGGTTGGATAATCTTTGCAACGCTTGCATTAGAAACCGTAGGGGCTGATGTGGCATATATCATCAGAGATTCTGTTCCTGATTGCAGGTTGTTAGTCATTGTCTTGATTTGATCCCCAGTGAGTCTTGGTATCATAAGGCCTTCGGTCTGTGCAGTACCATCGGTTTTTGCGACAACTTCTAACGTGGATTTAGGTGTTACAGTATTGATTCCTACTTGGGAAAATAAGAACGAGCCGGAAAAAAATGCAACTAAAAAAGGTGCATTAAGTAATGTGTTGCGAGATGAGCTCAGAATCATCGTGTGTTTCATAATGTAATAGTTTTTAGTAGTTTTTAGTAGTTTATTTTTTTCAGTTTAAATGCTTTAAGCTATCATAAAGGATACTTTTAGATTTCTCAATGAGTTCATTGGACCGGTAAATCTTGCTGGTAATGATGCAGCTTTCAAAAAGCAGGTAAATATGTGCAGACAGAAGTTCATCATTGATTTCATTATCAAAACAAATTCTTAATCTCCTCTTATGCTCTCTGATAATATAATGAATTTCTGTTTTATCTTCGGGGACTTCAAAAAGTATATTTAGAAAGCTGCAACCTCTGAAATTTTCTTTTTCATTCATATGCATCAGAAAATCAAAAGACTTGAGAATTTTAATTTTAGGACTGGGAGATCCGTCGGTAAATTTTTCAAGCTCTGCAACCCAGTAATCAAATCTTCTCTCCAAAAATTCTATACACAAATCGTCTTTCGACTTGAAATGGGCATAAAATGTGGCTTTAGAAACATTAGCTTCCTGTATGATCTGGTTAATTCCTGTATTACTGAAGCCTTGTCAGTCAAATAAATCACTCGCAGTTATTAAAATTCTTTCCCGTGGAAGTTGCATTATTTTTTTTAACAAATTTAACAAAAATCGAACATATTGGTCTGTTTTTTTTTTAAACATTTAGAACTTTAAATTTCTACATAACAAGGTGTTGTTTTTTAATTTAATCCGATCTTATTTCTTATTAGAATATAAACAATGATCACGCAGGTTATAGAAATATATTAATAAAATTTGTACAAAAAAGTATTAAGATTAAAAAAAAAAAAATAGTCCTTCAAAGTTTTATTTCAATTAAAATATGAGGGATCAGAAATCATATTATGGATATTTTCACTGTTGTCAATCTGCAAAAATCGTTCTAAGGTATAAAGCGTCATGACATAAAAATGAAAGATACAAATAGATAAACAATCTTACCCGTTGTGCATTATGAATTAAAAAGTAAAAAGTTGTTCATTTGATTGAAAATCAGTAAATTGAATTACCTACAAAACATTTACAATGAACAACTTACTTCCAAATTACGAAAGAATTTTGGAAGTTTTGAAAAAATTATCAAATGAAACTCTTCTATCTTACCAAAGAAGAATTCCTAAACTAAGCGATTTAGAATTAATAAGTCTCGCATTAACGACAGAATATATGGGTATTGATAGTGAAAATCATCTATTTCGTCATATTCCTCAAGTAATTAAAAATAAAATAGAACGAAGTGTTTATAATCCTCGCAAAAGAAGACTTTCTGATAGTATAAATGAAATTCGTTTAAAGTTAGTTCAATATTTTAATGAGTTTGAAAATTACTTTATCATCGACAGTATGCCTTTAGAAGTTTGTAAACTTTCCAGAAGCAACACCTCAAAAATATGTAAAGAGATGGAATATTGCTATCCAAATAGAGGATTTTGTGCTTCTCAGCAAATTTCATTTTATGGCTATAAGCTTCATGCGGTTTGTTATATTAGTGGTATTTTTCAAAGTATAAACATTAGCCCTGCATACGTTCATGATATTCACTATTTAAAAGACATTAAAGAACAATTATCCAATTGCACATTACTGGGTGATAAAGGCTATTTATCTTCCGAAATTCAAATTGACTTATTCAACTATGCAAATATAGAGTTGGAAACACCAAAAAGAGTGAATCAAAAAGACTATAAACCCCAATTTTATTTATTTAAAAAGCAAAGAAAAAGGATTGAGACACTCTTCTCTCAACAATGCGACCAATTTATGATTAGACGTAATTATGCTAAAACTTTTCAAGGATTTAAAACCAGACTTTTGGCCAAAATAACAGCATTAACAGTTGTACAGTTTATGAACAAAGAATACTTCAACAGAAACATTAACAACTTAAAAGTAAGTATCATTTAAAATGTACAATGGGTTGTGCTAATAACAATATATCGATCAACAAAGTAATTTATGAAGATCATTCAGCGAAAAGTTTTAATCGCCCTGAGTGGAAAAAATACCTTCTTGAAATAAGAGACAAAAGCCATAAAATCAACTTAGTCTTATTTACCAAGTGGAACAGATTCAGTTGTAATACAGCAGATGCTTATCAAATGATAAGTTTACTTCATAAAAATCACATTATCCCTCAATCTATTGAACAGCCATTGGATATGTCTGTTCCTGAAAACAAGCTTATGCTTGCGATTTATGTATCCACTCCGGAGGTAGAAAATGACAGAAGGGCACTCAACACGTTTCACGGTATGCGGAGAGCAAAAAATGAAGGTAGATTGATGGGAATTGCTCCATATGGATATATCAATAGAAGCCATGAAGATGGCAAAAAGTATATTGCCATCAAAGAGCCAGAAGGATCTAATATAGCCTGGGCATTTAACGAGGTTGCAAAAGGACATATTCCCGCAGATCATGTTCGATTGCAGATGAACAAAAGAGAGGGTGCTTCAATGTCAAGAAGTGCATTTGCAAAAGCTATGAGAAATCCGGTTTACTGTGGTAAAATATATATTGAGGAATATAAACAGGAAGAGGCCTATTACATTGATGGAAAACATGAACCACTGATTAGAGAAAGACTGTTTAATCAGGTTCAACAGATTATGGACAAAAAAAGAAGAGTAGAAGGACCGGGCGGAAGAGTATTAGAAAATGAACGTTTTCCATTACGTGGAATTTTGCGTTGTCCAAGATGTGGCAAAAATCTTACGGCAAGTGGGGCTAAAGGAAAGTCTAAAACGTATTACTATTATCATTGCCATTATAAATACGGATTTCGTTTTGATTCAGATCGATTAAATGAACTATTCGAATTGGAAATTTCGAAATTGGAATACAATCCTATCATCAAAGATTTGATGAAAGATATACTTTTAGATAACTACAAACAATTCACCTTTGATATAGATGCAAAAAGGAAGTCCATATCAAAAGAGATTAATGAGTTGAATGAGAAAGTTGCTAATGCAAGAGATAAATATCTTGCAGATAAATTAGATGAACAAGATTACAAAGAGGTAAAAAAAATAACAAAAGCACAAATTGAACAGCTGGAACAAGAGCTCCAGCATATTGTTTCAGAGAGTAAAATACTTGATATAAAAACAAAAATAGAAAATGCTCTCGACTCAATGGAAAACCTTGCAAATCTCTATCAACAGGGTGATTTACAGACAAAAAGAACGATAGGGTGTTTGATATTTCCTCAAAAAGTCGAATTTGACGGAAAAAGTTTTCAAACACCTAAAATGAATATTGTCGCTCAATGTATCTATCAGTATAACAACGGCTTAGGAAATAAAAAAAACCGACATAAGAGAAAAAAATCTACAAATGTCGGTCTTGTGACCTTGACGAGCGTATCTTCAAACACTTTTATGGATGATTTGGTTCGTTTGAGCCAAATTAAAAAGGATTTACCTCTTCCTAATTTAGAATTTAATTTTTTACAGTTATAAATTTTTTGCAAGATGATTGTATATATTTGAAATAATCGAAATTGGAATCGTTTAACTTCATTTTACTTCGATTGGTTTTCCCTTTTTATCATAAAGATTTTAACTCCAGTATTTAATTTGTGTATAGTTAATAGCGTTTATACAAAGATGAAACTTGGTACATTGAAGTATATTGTTGAGTAAATAAAAATTAAAACAATGCTTTTGCCGAAAACTTATTATCATTTGGAAAATAATATTATATTTTCTAATTCATACAAGATCGTCCATTCAATTTAATTCACAAAAATTTGATGTTATCTTACTTTTTTCTCTAAACATATCTAATAATGAAAAAAGACAGCCCGAGAGCTGCCTTTTCAAAACTTGGGTTCTGATGGTTTTGTTTTATTTTTTGATGACTTTGAAAGATTTTGTAGTTCCATCCATCATTTTTAAATTGATAATATACAATCCTTTTGATAATGAAGATAGGTTTAATGATTTTTCAGGCTTAAGATTCTTAATCGTTTTTCCAGAGTTATCATTAATAGAAATTGATGCGATAGAATCTAGGTTCGATATATTAATAACATCTACAAATGGATTTGGATAAATGCTAATCAGTTTTTTATTCAAATCATTAATAGACAAAAATGAACCTGTAGTGAAAGAAGATTCCGAACAACCAATGGCTGTTTCAGTAGAACTATCTGGAACAATTTTTACAAAATAAGTTGTATTTTCTTCTAAACCTTGTAATTGATAAGTTGTTGATGTGACATAAGCTGACACTAAATCATATTTTCCAGAGGATTTTCCTACGAAAACTTTGTAGCTGGTCGCTCCGTTTACTGCTAGCCAACTCACAGTAGGAACTCCGTTTGGAGATGTTCCATTAGAAGGAAGTGTTACTGTTGCACAAGAAAGTGGCGAAACATATTGCGGACAAGAATTACCTGTTACAATTGGAGAAGCCAATAGCCAGTTGGACTTTGTTCCTGCCAATGCAAAGTTATTCAATGTTACGGAGTTACTTTTTCCTGTTTCATCTACCAATGTGGTCACAGCGCTATTATCAGCTTCATTGTTCCCTTGGTTGAATTTGAAATAACTCACCAATCCATCCTGAGAAACTGGATTGGCAACTTCACAGCTTTTGCTATTTTTCAATTCGTTTTCGCTGAGTGCTCTGTTCCAAATACGAACCTCATCTATATCGCCTTCGAAGTGTTCATCAATACCGTTTCTCTGGCTACCTCCAATGAGAAATGAAGTACCTGTTGTATTTAGATTCATCGTCGCGCTTTGCACAAGTACACCATCCACATATAACTTTATTGTACTATTTTTTAGCGTTACCGCCACATGATGCCATTGATCATCTCGTAAATTGTATGGACTAGTTGTATCATTAAATTCGCCAACAAAGGCCAAATTGCCATTAGAAAGCATTAAACAAAATCTTTTGGAGTTAGCGTAAGTTCCATAATTGAAAATCGCGGATGATGTATAAGGGCTTGTTCTTACTGATGGCGCTTTTATAACAGCTTCTATTGTTCTTTCTGCCGAACCTTGTGGTAGAAAAGAATTTGTTCCCGAGATATAATCATTAATCCCGTCAAAATTAAGAGTAGTTGCAGCGGGCGCATCTATATATCGGATTTTTGCACCCCAAGTATCAGCAACTAAAATCCTTCCGTTTTTTGTTACAAATGTAGAAGTTGGAGCATTCAAGGTTGTGTTTGGAAATGTCGTCACTGTTTTTCTATCGGCTGATATTTTTCTAATCCAATTACTGCTTGTAACAGCGAGGTATATATTTCCAGAAGAATCTAATCTCAAGTTATGAGGATTATAGAATCCGTTTACCAGTAATTGTCTATCCGTACCATCTTTTTTTATGGAATAGACTGCACCATTATCCGTGTAATATAACAAATCCAAATTTGGATCATAGGTAATACCCATAGGACTTATCAAACTAGCAATGTTAGTGTGGCCAGTTCCATCTTCTTTTACTTTTTGAAGATTTTTACTCTGATTGCCTATAAAATAGATATGATTATCATTACCAGACGTTAGATAATAAACACCCGGAGCAGGTGCAATAATTTCTGGATTAGTCCCATCGAGATTCATTTTCATTAGGTTTCCGCCAACCAGAGCAAACAATTTGTTATTACTGATCAAAAGACCGTAAACATTGCCTGAAAAAGTATTCAATACAATGGGATTGCTTCCGTCGGCATTGGTTTTAATAATTCTTCTGTTTCCAGTATCACTGATGTAAATGCTACCATCCTGATCTGCAATCACATCATAAGGTGCGTTGAGATTATCTACTAAGATTGTTTGAGCTGAGATAGGAATACCTAAAAATAGGCAAACTCCCAGACAAACCATTTGGAAAAAAGTTTTCATAATCGTTTATTTTTACTAATTGTTGAAGCAAAAATAATCACAGCTAATTTGACATAATATAAAACTGGGACGAAATGCAGAACTTTGTAGATGAAAGGAAAAAATTGACTATAAATTTTGTCTGAAATTCCTAGAAAGTGGTAGTCTAAAGCTTTTTACAACCACTTCATCGGATGATATTTTTTCCAAAAAAGAAGAGTTTATAAAAATAGAACGATGGATTTGTTTAAAGGTTGAAGGCAATTCTTTCGAAAACTCCAGCAAAGTATTTCTGATAGTGAACTTAGAATTTGTAGTGATAATATCAAGATAATTTCGATCGGATTGGATGTAAATAATGTCGTCCAATTTTAATTTAATATCATTGTAACCATCTTTCACAAAGACATATTGCTTTTGTTTTTTCTGGATGATGATTTTAATCGCAGTCAGCAAATCCACTTCTCTAATTGGTTTTGTGAGATAAGATTCTGGAGAGATTTTGAGTGCATCTTCTATCGTTTTAGAATCAGTCTGTCCAGTAATAAAAATGATACTGCAATCTTCACTTTTTTGTTGGCTCAGCGCTATACCTTCCAGATTGCCTTCCAGATTGATGTCCATCAAAATCAAATCCGGCTTCATTATTTCCATTTTTTCCTGAGCTTCTTTCACAGAATGAGCCATAGAAATAGCCTCGCAACCATTGCTCTCCAAAATATCTTTGATGTAATCTGCAATCAGAACCTCGTCTTCAACAATTAAAATTTTGATAAAATTCACAACCTACAATTTCATATTAAAACTAAACTTAAAACCATTTTCCAAATCGATTCTATATTCTATTTTTAATTGACGACAGAGTTTTTCCACGAGATTCAGTTTCGTGATTTCATTTTTCGCCTCGCCATTATCTTCGTATTGAAAATAGATTTTACTTTCGTCAGTATCAATTTTGAGATCTATATTTTTATTATCCTGATTCGGAAAAGCGTGTTTCATAGAATTCATACAAAGCTCTGTAACCAGCAATCCGAGATACATCACGCTATTGACAGGAATCACCAAATCTTTCACATCAAACTTAACTTTGATATGATTTTCAACAAACAGGAAATCAAGATTTTGTTTAATTTCCAATAAAAACGATTTCAGATTCAGATTTTTCTTGTCTTGATTATCATACAATTGACGATGCAAAATCCCCAAAGAATCGATTTTCGCAATGATTCTCTTGTTACTCAGATCATCATTAGAATTCTTTTTCAGCTCATTATCAATCAAAATCCTCACAAGCTGAAGATTATTGTTGATGCGATGATGCGTTTCGGAAACCAGGAACTCATTCTGCTGAGAAACAACGGTCAATTTCTTATTTTGCTTTGTGATAATCTTGACATAATTAAGCAAGATAACAGTGAAAATCAGAATTGCAATCAATCCAAAAAGAATAGCATATTTTAGAAGATTCTGTCTTTTGATTTCTTCTTCCTTTAGCAAAAGAAGCTTTTTATTCTCTTCGATTGTTTTTTCCTTTTCGGCAATTTTAAAACGTTCTTCATATTCCAAAACTTTATCATCATACAATTTGTGATAATAATCTTCTGTCAGGTTTAATCTGATTCTCAGGTATTTGTGAGCTTGTACATAATCGCCCGTTTTCTCATAGACGTTTTGCAAATGATCCGCAAAAACAAGTTGATTATAGCTGAGTTTATTTGCCTCGGAAAGATGATAACCTGCAATAGCGACGTTGATTGACTCATCATAATCTTTGGTCAAATCCAAATTTCTGGAAAGATTGATCATCGCATCGGATTGCAACTGGATATTGGAATTTCTTCTCGCCAAGTTAATAACCTGTTGTAACTGCTCTATAGCTTTTCGGTAATTTTTCCTGCCTTCGTAAATATTTGCAATCTCCATCATAGAGATCAGTTCGTTTTCAGAATCTTTTAATTCTCTTGAAAGGACCAAAGATTTCTGTGAATATATCAGGACACTGTCGGAATTGACTTTATATTTTGAAAAAAGAGCGGCCTTCCTGTTGTAATATTTTATGAGATACAAATCCTTGATTTTGTGGTTTCTTAAAATGTTTTCACAGATACTAAAATATTCTTCAGCTTTTTTGAACAATCTGCGGTATCTGTAAAATTCTGCCAGATGTGTGTAAACATAAAACTCTTCCTGCAAAAGTTTTTTCTGTTTGAAAATCCGAAGTGCATTTTTATAAGCCTCGGGAGATTTTTCATACTCTTGCTTCAGCTTGTAGGCATTTCCAAGCTCTACATATAAAAAGGCTTTGCTGATTTCGGATTTTGATTTTGAAATGTGTTGATTAATGTAAACAATTGCAGAATCAATTTTATTTTGGCGAATGAGCTGGTGCGAATATTGAATTGGATTTTTGTCATTAGCATCTATAAAAATAAAACTCAACAAAAAACATAATCCGAATATTTTTGGAATTATATAAATTTTTGGAATTATTTTTTTCATTTTGACAATCTGTAAATCAATTTACAAAATAAAGGTATTTTATAACAATATCAAATTTATCTAAACTTAACCGACTTTTCTAATATATTATTAATTCAATATCTCCTGTAAGGTATAAAGCGCTATATCACAGTTCCGAATCTATTTTTAATGGTAAATAATGCTAGGTGTTAAAATAAAACCTTGCTTAAATATTAGAAAAAAATTATAGAGAATAATTACGAAACACTTTATTTCTGCTGAGAATTTATAGCTTCGAAAGAACCATCTTTAAAAAATTGCGCCAACTGTCATCAGTTGGCGCCATTTGGCAATGTGTGTGACCTCGATAGGATTCAAACCTATAACCTTCTGAGCCGTAATCAGATGCGCTATTCAGTTGCGCCACGAGGCCGTTGTTACCTTGTTTCGTAAGGGTTTGCAAATATAACACTTTTTTCTTTTCTTTGAAATATGAAAGCACTTTTTTTTATTTTATTTTCATTTTTCTGTTTAACATCGTGTAAGAAAAAAGAAATTCCAACTGCCGAAAACGCTGTAATTATTTCAGAACGTTTAAGTTATAAAAATGACGGAAAGCAGTTTGTCCTGAAGTCAGGAAAATTCGAAAATTCTTTTAATTCCTCAAAATTAGGCTTCAAAAAAGTGGTTTTGCTCAATTCTTCGTTGTTAGGCTTCTTTACAGAGCTTAATTTGGTGGACAGAATTGTTGGACTTTCTAGTCCAGAGTATGTTTTTGATGAAAATATTAGAAAATCTGTAGCTTCTAACAAAATCGCAAATATCGGTAACGAACAAAAATACGACGTCGAAAGAATTCTTTCTTTAAAACCAGACGCGATTTTTACAAACTATGTTCCGAGCTTCGAAAATACTTATGAGATCCTTAGAAAAACCAATATTCAAATTATTTTCCTTGACGAATATTTGGAAACGACGCCACTTAACAAGTCAAAATATTTGTTGTTGTTTGGTGAATTATTCGGTGTTAAAGATTTGGCGGAACAGAAATACAAATCTATTGAAACAGGATATCAATATCTGAAACAGTTAGCATTAAAAAGTGCCGAAAAACCGGTTGTTCTTTGCAACGAAATGTACGGAAGTCAATGGTTTTTACCAGGCGGAAAATCTGCAGCAGCTAATTATTTTCGAGACGCGAATGCTAATTATATTTTAGCAGAAAATACGGAAATTAATGCAATTCCACTTAGTTTTGAAGAAGTTTACAAAAAATCTGAAAATGCAAAATATTGGGTGAATATTGGCGCTTATCAAACGAAGCAAGCGATGTTAAATATCAATCCTAATTATTCGAAAATGAAGGTTTTCCAAAATGGAAAATTGTACATGATTAACAACCGCGAAGTTGGGATGGCAAACGATTATTTCCAAAGTGGTGCTGTGCGTGCGGATTTGGTTTTAAAAGATTATATCAAAATTTTTCATCCAGAATTATTTCCGAAAGAGAATCTTTATTATCTTAAAGAATTGAAATAATGATGAAATCTACAGTTCAACCGCTTAATTTTTTCTCGGCAGTTATGCTGTTTCTCGGTCTTATGGCTGGGCAAACAATTATTGCATTTGCGGCCGCTTTATGCATTTACGTTTTTCATATCGATTATGCTTCGTCATCGTGGTTTATGCTGATTGGCTATATGTTAAGTATGGTTTTGCCACTTATTTTTTATCAATTTTTTGTTTTAAAACCCAAAGGTCTCGATTTAAAATTTGACTTTAAAAAAAATACGTTCGTTACTTATATATTAGCGTTTCCGTTAATGTTTGGGATGATGTTGATTGCCGAATATTTGGTGACTTTGGTCCCAACCAGTGGTTATTTCTTCGGTAATTTGTACAAAAATTTTACCAATCAAATGTCATCATTAGCGGTGGATAATATGACAATGATTTTGTTAACGGTGATTTTGGCGCCACTTTTAGAAGAATTTTTATTCCGAGGTTTAATTCAAAAATCGATTATTAAAACAGGCTTAAATCATAAAATAAGCATTCTTATTTCCGCTTTTATTTTTGGTGCCTTTCATGTCTATCCATGGCAGTTTGTCGGAGCTTTTTTATTGGGTATAGTTTTAGGAATTGTTTACGAAGAAACAAAATCTCTCGTGTTACCAATACTTTTACACGCTTTCAATAATTTGATTTCTGCTTTAATCATGATGAAGTATGGTCCAGATACAACACAAGGCATTCTTCCGATTGAGCCAATCTACAGTTTTTTGATTGGTGTAGGGATTTTTAACATATTTATGTTGGCGTTTACTTTCTGTTTTCGAAGAAAAGCTAGTATCTTTGAAGGATAAATTATGCTCGATGGAAATATTGGTTGCGACACACAATCTTCACAAAAAAGAAGAAATTCAACAGATTTTAGGCTCAGATTATTTTGTTTTAAGTTTAACAGATTATGACTTAAACGAAGAAATTGTTGAAGATGGACATTCTTTCGCAGAAAATGCTTTAATAAAGGCTAAATATTGTTTCGAAAAAACAGGAAAACCAAGTCTTGGTGATGATAGCGGATTGGTTGTAGAAGCGTTGGATGGTCGTCCAGGCATTTATTCTGCACGTTACGCTGGCGATCACGATTTCAAAAAAAATATCGAGAAAGTTCTTGACGAAATGAAAGACGAAACCAATCGTCGTGCTTATTTTATCACAGTTTTATGCTTGGTTGATGCTTCTGGAGAACATTATTTTGAAGGACGTGTTTATGGTAATTTAACTAAAGAAGTCTTTGGTGAAGGTGGTTTCGGTTACGATCCGATTTTTATGCCAGACGATCATAATACAACTTTTGCAGAAATGCCAGTTTCAGAAAAAAATAAAATTTCGCACAGAAGTAAAGCACTTAAAACATTTTTAGACTATCTTTCAGTAAATCCTTTGTAAAATAAATTCGTGAGTACATATCTGACCATATTAGGTTTTAATTCCGCAATTCCGACAATTAATTCGTCGCCAACAGCGCAGCTTTTGGAGATGGAAGAACGTATGTTTTTGATCGATTGTGGAGAAGGAACTCAGGTCCAGTTACGGAAAGCAAAAGCGAGGTTTTCTAAGCTTAATCATATTTTTATTTCGCATCTTCATGGTGATCATTGTTTTGGATTGCCTGGTTTAATAGCGTCTTTCAGACTTTTGGGTAGGACGACACCTTTGCATGTCTACGGTCCAAAAGGCATTAAGAAAATGCTTGAAACAATTTTTACAATTACTGAAACACATCGCGGTTTCGAAATCGTGTATCACGAGTTGGATAAGAAAGTTTCGGAAAAAATCTATGAGGACAAAAGGCTAGAGGTGTTCACAATTCCTTTGGATCACAGGATATATTGTAACGGTTATTTATTTAAAGAAAAACCGAAAGAGCGTCATCTTAACATGGCGGCAATTTCTGAATATCCTGAAATCGAAATTTGTGATTATCAAAATCTTAGAAACGGAAAAGATTTCGTTTGTGAAGACGGAACAACAATCCCAAATGCGGAATTAACAACAGATCCAAAACCTTCGGTTTCTTATGCTTTTTGTAGTGACACACGTTACAAAGAAGATATTATTCCTTTAATAAAAAATGTAGACGTATTGTATCACGAGTCGACTTTTTTACACGAACTGAAAGAAATGGCGGACTACACAGGTCACACAACAGCGCAAGAAGCTGCAACTATTGCGAAGAAAGCTGAGGTTGGTAAATTGATCATGGGGCATTTCTCTAATCGTTATGATGATTTGACAGTGATGACGACTGAGGCTCGTGAAGTTTTCCCAAATTCTTATCTCCCAAAGGCTTTAGAATGTATTAAGCTTTAGAAATTCGGTATTTTAAAAAGACAATTATTTAGTTTTCCCTTATTTATTCAATATCTTTGGCTTCATAATAAGTTAACTATGAAGAAAAGATTAATGTTGACGTTGGTCTTAGCGACTTCGACTTTTTGGGCGCAAATGCCAGAAGCGAAGCTAGACGAACTCATCAAAAATACCATCAAAACTTTTGACGTACCAGGGATGTCAGTTGGTATTGTTAAAGATGGTCAAATGGTTTATTCTAAAGGATTCGGTGTTCGATCATTGAAGAATAATCTTCCTATGGACAGCAAAACTTTGGTGGGAATTGCTTCCAATTCTAAAGGTTTTACAGCGACGGCTTTGGCGATGTTGGTGGATGACGGTAAGTTAAATTGGGATGATAAAGTTTCAAAATTTATCCCAGAATTCCAAATGTACGATCCTTATGTTTCTAAAGAAGTGACGGTTCGTGATTTGATTACGCATCGCGCTGGACTTGGTCTAGGACAAGGCGATTTGATGTTTTTCCCAGAAGGCGGAACGCAAACAATCAAAGATATTGTACACAATGTTCGTTATCTCAAGCCTGACCATTCGTTCCGTACAAAGTTGGAATACAACAACATTATGTTTATTGTCGCAGGTGAAGTTATTACGAGAATTAGTGGATTGTCGTGGGCTGATTTTATCGAGCAAAGAATCCTAAAACCTGTTGGTATGACGGCAAGTTTTGGTTCTTATAACCGTGCTAAATCTTCATCAAATATTATCGATGCACATGCACCAGTTGACGGAAAAGCGATTGCTGTTCCTCATGATTGGAATGAAACAGCGAACGCAGCAGGCGGAATTATGAGTAATGTTGAAGACATGACGACTTGGGCAACTTTCTTAATGAATAATTTCGTTAATAAAGAAGGTAAGCGTTTGGTTTCTGAAAAGAATGCGCACGAGCTTTGGTCGTTACAAATTTCAGATAAAGTGGCGCCAAAAAATCCTTATGATTCTCATTTTTACGGATATGGTTTAGGTTGGTTTTTGACCGATATTAAAGGGAAATTACAAGTTCAGCACAGTGGTGGATTAATAGGAACGGTAACTTTGTTTACAATGATTCCTGAATTAAAATTGGGGATTGTAGCTTTAACAAATCAACAATCTGGTGCGGCTTTCACAACAGTGACTAACGCAATTAAAGACAGTTATTTGGGCATCGAAGATCGCAATTGGTTAAAAACTTATTCGGAAAGAATGACGAAAAACGAAGAGCGTTTTAACAAACAAAAGAAAGATGTCTATGATCAAATTAAAACTGCTGAAAAAACATTTAGTCTAAAGGCTGAACAATTTGTCGGAACTTATAATGATGCTTGGTTTGGTGATGTCGAAATTAAACAAGAAGGCAAAAAGTATAGATTGTATTGTAAAACTTCACCAAGACTGAAAGGTGATCTTTTACCTTATAACAACAATACTTTTGTTGTTAAATGGGACGACAGAAGTTATGATGCAGACGCATTTTTTGTTGTTGATTTTGATGAAAATGCGAAAGCAAAATCTGCAACTATGAAGTCTATTTCTGATGTTACGGATTTCAGTTTTGACTTTGGAGATTTGGATTTGAAAAAAGTGAAATAAGAATCTTAATTAAAAATAAAATGGTAGTCTATAAAGGCTACCATTTTTTTCTTCTGAAATAAATAAAGGTCACAATGACGATAAGCGCCATAAAACTTAGAGTTCCGTAGTAGCCATACGGATATTTTAGTTCGGGCATGTTGTCGAAATTCATACCGTAAACTCCCGCAATAAAGGTTAGCGGTAAAAAATAAACCGAAAACATCGCTAAAAGCTTCATGACTTGATTGGCCTTTTGGTCGGATAAAGCCAGAAACATCGATATTAAGTTGGTTGTTTGCGCATTAAGATGATCAAAATCTGCGATAACATCTTTTTGCTTGTCGATTAAGTCCATAACTTCAACATCTTCCAACTTTAAAGTATGGAATTTATTTATCCAATCCGACGAGATATTTAGGATTCTGGTGTTAAGTCCAGATTTTCGTTTCAGTTTATAAAGGCGTCTTATTTGGTTGGTTTGGTTGGTATTTTTTAAGAAAATTTCGTTCTCCATATTGTCGAGAACTTCCATGAGATGCTGGCTTTCATCGTCATAAGTTTTCATAACTTGTAAAGCAAGTTTCAAAGCAAGTTGATCTGAAGTTATTTTTTCTTTCAAATTTGGGTGCTTTTCAAATTCTTCGTTCACCTCGCGGATGCTTTTACTCTTCATCCGATGGATCGTAATGATAAGCTTCGGAAGCACAAAAAGGCTCAACTTGGTACTAACATCACTTATAGAGTTAAGTGTTTGGCGCTCCAGATCGGTGTTTTCACGCATCAGAAAGAATTTGACCCCGTCCACTTCCTCATATTTTGGTAAGTGGTTGGGATCGATGGTATCTTCCAAAAGCAGGTTGTTAATATGATAACGATTATGGAGAAAAGCTAGGTCATCTTCGCTCGCCATTTCGACGTCCAACCATTCGCAGTGCTCGTTTTTTAATATGCTTTCAATTGCCATAGCGCAAAGCTAAATATTTTTTGGAATTATTTGTATTTTATGCTAAAAATAAGGTTTTCTAATAGTTTAATGAAAGCTTTAATCACTTTTGTTTTTAATATTAAATTAATTTAAAAACTTTTTATTAATTAATGTTTTCGAAATTCTATTATAATATCTTAAATAAAGTTTTATGTAATGAATAAAATATTATTTTTGCAAAGCGATTTACAAATTTAGAAAATGTATAAAAGTAAAATTACAGGTGTAGGACATTACGTCCCTGAAAATATAGTGACAAATGATGATTTGTCAAAATTGATGAATACCAATGACGAATGGATAACCGAAAGAACAGGTATTAAAGAAAGACGTCATCGTAAAGATAGAAATGACAGCGAAGAGACAAGTGCTTTCTTAGGTTTTAAAGCTTCCGAAATGGCGCTTAAAAATGCAAATCTTACGGGTAAAGATATCGATTATATTGTTTTTGCAACTTTGTCTCCAGATTATTTCTTCTCTGGTAACGGTGTTTTGCTACAAGAGATGCTTGGTTGCGATACGATTGGTGCGCTAGATGTTAGAAACCAATGTTCTGGATTTGTATATGCTATGAGCATTGCGAATGCGCTGATTGTTTCAGGGACTTACAAAAATATTTTGGTTGTCGGTGCAGAGATTCATTCTTTTGGATTGGACTTTAGCGACAGAGGTCGCGGTGTTTCAGTTATTTTCGGAGACGGTGCTGGTGCGGTAGTTCTGTCAGCGACAGAAGATAAAAATATACAAGGTATTTTATCTGTAAATATGCATTCTGAAGGTAAATATGCGGAAGAGCTTGCAGTTAAATTCCCTGGATCAAAATTTGGTTGGGCAGATCGTCTGTTAACAGAACCAGAAGCGATAACGCCAGAAGATATTTATCCTGTTATGAATGGTAATTTCGTGTTCAAACATGCGGTGACGCGTTTTCCAGAAAGTATTATGGAAGCGTTGACTAAAGCTGGTAAAACGATCGAAGATCTTGATCTTTTAATCCCACATCAAGCGAATATTCGTATTGCACAATATGTTCAACAATTGTTGCATTTGCCGGATGAGAAAGTGTTTATCAATATTCAAAAATACGGTAATACAACGGCAGCTTCCATCCCAATTGCGTTGAGTGAGGCGATCCAAGAAGGTCGTATGAAGCGTGGCGATTTGGTATGTATGTCAGCTTTCGGAAGCGGATTTACATGGGGAAGTGTCCTTTTCGAATACTAAAATTTTAAAAATATCAATAAAAAAGCGTCTTTTCGGGCGCTTTTTTTGTTTTTTTAAATCGTTGACAATCTTTTGTTTAAAGCTTTATTTGCAATGCAAAGTTATTTTGGCATAGATTTTTCAAGTCTGTTTCTCGTAAAACGAAAAAAATTGAATTATGAAATCTTTAAAACAAGCAATTTTAGCAATAGGTGTATTAGCAGGAGGTATGACATTCGCACAAAATTCAGATATGAATAACATGCTTAAAGTCGGTGTTAACGGTGGTATTTCTACTGGAGGTAACACATCCGCTAATGTAGGATTAGATGTTTCTTATCAAAATTTAGTAACGCCAGGGTTTGGTTTGGGTATTGCGACAGGATATAACCACTTCTTTGGAAAGTCTGCGACTATTAACAATGTTAAAGTTGATAATAATGACTTCGGGGTAGTTCCTGTAGCAGCATTATTTAGAATTTATCCTCAGCAATATGGATTTTATCTAGGTGCTGACTTAGGTTACGGTTTTATTGTTGGCGATGATAATGTTACTGATAATGCGGCGTACAACGCAAAAAGACCTGATGGTGGATTTTATTTAAAACCAGAAATCGGTTACCATAATAAAGATTGGAACTTCTTTGCACATTATACAAAAGTATTTACGGGTGATAAAGGACAAGTTGCTGACCAAAAATTTAATGCCGGTTCAGTAGGTGTTGGTGTATCATACAATATTCCGTTAGGGAAATAATCAATCTATTATAATCTTACTAAGCCTGTCTTCGGATGGGCTTTTTGTTGTAATCATGTTTTCTTATCATAAATCAATTTTTATTCTGAATGGTTATGGCTAAGTTTGCACTATAAAATTATAAATAATTAAAAAAATGAAAAAATTAGCTTTAGTTGCTTTAATGATTGGAGGTTTAGCATTTGGACAAACTAAAAAAGTAGTAGCATCTGATGTACATTGGTGGGGTTACAAAATCGCAAAATCTCAAGCATCATCTCATGATGGGACGGTTAATGTGAAATCAGGTAACATCGTTGTTAAAGATAATAAAGTTGTTGGTGGTACTTTCGTATTAGACATGACAACAATTAGCGCGACAGATGTTAAAGATCCAGAAACAAAAGCTAAGTTGGATGGGCATCTTAAAAATGGTGACTTCTTCGAGGTAGAAAAATTCCCAACAGCTGAATTTACAATTACTGCAGTTAAACCGAATTCTGGTAAACTTTGGAATTCTACAATTACTGGTAATTTAACTGTAAAAGGAAAAACTAACGCCATCAGCTTCCCAGCAAAAGTTGGTGTTAGCAAAGGTGTAGCATCTATCGTTACAGATAAATTTAGCTTTGATCGTCAAAAATTTGATGTAGCTTACAAATCATCTATGGCTGACGTTTTGGTTAAAGATGATATCGATATGAAAGTTAAAGTAACTGCAAAATAATTTGCTAAAATTTTAAGAATATTTAAAAAAGAACAGCTTGTCTGTTCTTTTTTTGTTTCCTACTTTTGATAGTAGTTTTGATTATGAAGTTATATGTTGTGAGTGGCCTTGGTGCTGATTTTACCGTTTTAGAAAAATTGACTTTTGACCACGATATCGAAGTCGAATTTCTAGATTGGTTAATTCCCGAAAATCAAGAAGAGTTTTCGCATTATGTAAAAAGAATGGCGGACAGAATCGAAGATGCAGAAGATTTTTATCTTTTAGGATATTCCTTTGGAGGCATTATGGTACAAGAAATTCATCGTCTTAAACCTGCCAAAAAAGTTGTAATTCTTGGAAGTATTCGCAGCGATGAAGAAAAGTCGCCACTTATAAAATTAGGAGGTTTTACTAAAATCCCAAGATTGGTGCCCGAACGTTTTTTTAATGAAAACTCGGCGGTGGTGTATTCTTTTTTAAGAAAGTTATTCGATCCCAAAAATCCTCATATTAATAACTATTTCCGAGTGCGTCATCCTTATTATCTCAAGTGGTCAATCGAGAAAATTTCGGAGTGGAAATTCCAAAAAATGCCCAATATTATCCAAGTGATGGCAGATAAAGATATTGTTTTTCCGATAAAAAATTCGAAACCCGATTTCGTTATTAAAAATGCAACCCATTTATTCCCAGCGACAAAACCAAAAGAAGTGTCAGCAATTTTGTTAGAAGTCTTCAAATCTTAACAAATTTTGAATATTGACTTTTTAATTTGTAAATTGATAGTATCTTTAGAGCCCTAATTTTATTGAATGGAATCGATCAGTGTTTTTGAAATTATAAAAGTTGGAATTGGCCCGTCAAGCTCGCATACAATGGGACCTTGGAACGCGGCAGAAATGTTTTTGAACCTTATTAAAAAAGACAGAAAACTTTCTGATGTTAAAGAAGTTTTTGTAGAATTCTTTGGTTCGCTTGCAAAAACGGGAATTGGCCACGGAACAGACATTGCTGGGATGTTGGGACTTTCTGGTGAAGATTTTAAAACCATCGATACAACAAAAATTGATGAAAAAATTGCACATATTAAGGAAACGCAAATTCTTAATCTTGGTGGCGAACATCCATTAACCTTTATCTACGGTCATCATTTAATTTTAAATAAAGAAAAAACGCTTGACTTTCATCCAAACGGAATGATTTTCAAAGTGGTTTTCAACGATGGTGAAGAGCTAAGTCAAGATTATTATTCGCTTGGTGGCGGTTTTGTTGGGACTAAAGAAGACAACACTTACAGCGAAATGTGTGTTCGTACGTTGTATCCTTGCCATCACGGAAGCGACATTATTAAATATATTGAGCAACTAAATTTAACACGAGTTTCTGATTTAATTTATCTAAATGAAGAATCTTGGAGAACTCGTGAAGAGACCAACCAACAAGCTTTAGAAATTTGGAAGAATATTAAAGAATGCGTCTACAAAGGCGTTAACAAAAAAGGAATTCTTCCAGGTGGACTTAATGTAACACGTCGCGCTTCCGAAATGAATGAAAAACTTCTCGGTTCCAAAATTTATAAAAATATGGATCAATGGTTCCAAATGGTTTGCGAGGAGGAAAAAACTTTCAATTCTATTACCAAATGGATCAGTTGTTTTGCGTTAGCTGTTAATGAAGAAAATGCTGCTTTTGGAAGAATTATCACGGCTCCTACTAATGGCGCAAGTGGCGTTATTCCTGCGGTTTTAATGTATGCACAGACTTTTACGGAATTTAATAAAGAAGAAGATATTATCAGATTTATTTTAACGGCGGGCGAAATCGGAACTTTATTTAAAAAGAATGCAACCATTTCTGCTGCCATGGGCGGTTGTCAGGCAGAAGTTGGCGTTTCGTCAGCGATGGCTGCAGCTGCATTAACCGAGATTTCTGGAGGAACGCCTGGGCAAGTTTTGATGGCTGCAGAAATTGCTATGGAGCATCATCTTGGTTTGACTTGTGATCCGATTGGCGGTCTCGTGCAGATTCCTTGTATTGAACGTAATTCGATGGGCGCGATTAAAGCTATTACGGCTTCCAATTTAGCATTAGAAGGTGATCCGAGTAAAGCTCGTGTTTCTCTTGATAACGTTATCAAATCGATGTGGGAAACGGCTTTGGACATGAATTCTAAATACAAAGAAACGTCTGAAGGCGGTTTGGCTGTCGCAGTTAACGTTGCAGAATGTTAAAATAAAAAATATAGAAGCCGCAAATTTGATTTTTTAAGTATTAATTTAATATTTATAAAATCGAATTTGCGGTTTTTTTTTATTTATCCAAAATTCCTCGTATTCTATTTGCGTTAATGATAAGTTCTTCTAAAAAGTCGAAGTTCTCTTTTTCTAAAGCTGATTTGAATTTTTTCAATTGAGAAATATGCTCATTTAAAACATCTAAAACATTTTCTTTGTTTTGTTTAAAAATGGGAACCCACATTTCTGGATGCGATTTTGCAAGACGAACCGTGCTCGAAAATCCAGAACTCGCCAACTGGAAAATTGTGTCTTCCTCCCGTTCTTTTTCCAAAACGGTATTTGCTAAAGCATAAGACGTAATATGTGAAATATGCGAAATGTAAGCGGTGTGGACATCATGTTTATCAGCATCCATGTAAAGGATGTTCATTTCTAAATTTTCGTAAACTTGCTTCACTAATTCCACTGCGAAATCGTAAGAATCTTCGTGATTACAAATAACAGCGGCGCGATTGCTAAAAGCTTCGGAAGTTGCTGCCTTTGGACCGCTGTTTTCGGTTCCCCACATGGGATGACTTGCCACAAAGTTTTTACGATTCGGATGTTGTTCGACGATGTTGATTATTTCTTGTTTCGTAGATCCAACGTCCATCACGACGGTTTTATCCGAAATCCTATCCAAAACTTCTGGCAGAACAACTTTTGTCGCTTCAACAGGTAAAGCAATGATTATTAAATCCGAATCCTGAACAAGATTTTCAAAAGTCGTGATTTCATCAATGATTTTCAGGTCTTTTGCTGTTAAGAGATGGGCTTCACTTATATCAAAAGCTAAAACTTTATCAACGAAATTTTTATTTTTTAATTTTAAAGCCATCGATCCGCCGATAAGTCCGACACCAATAAGTCCTATTGTCATAATTTTAATTTTAAAAACAAAAAACCCCGTCCTAGGACGAGGTTATTATATTGCATACGAGATCTCCATCCTAGTCTAGGTTGTTAATTCGTAATAATATGTTGCTTGGTTTAACATTGTTGCAAAGCTATGAAAAGACTTTCAAATTTTAGTTTAATTTTTTAAAAGTTTTTATCACTACAGAATCTTTTGTCTTTTCGTAAGTCAATTCGTATTTCGGATTCTTTTCGGGCGATGTCATATAATATTCTGGGAAAGGTTGCTTTTGCGCTTGGCTTTTGTCAAAGTCAATGGCTCCTTTTGCGATAATGGAATCTTTCAGATATTTTGCATCGATATTTTGCGAAGCAAGTTGAGCTTTCAAAGCAATTGGTATAGACACTTCTTTGGTCATACTTTCTCCAATAACCCTGTCGTTTGGGAAGTAAGAGCAACTCGCACCTTTTTTATTTAAAATGAAAAAGACAATAATAAGTCCTGGAAGAAATCCAATAAGATAGAATTTAAGTTTTTTGAGCATTATTTAATTTTAGAAAATCAACAAGTTAATGTCGTGATATGGTAAATCGAATTTTTTACAAATCACCAACTTTGTGTGGCGACCTTTGTACATGTAAAGGCTTTGTTTAACCTCTTTTTTGCTAAGCAGCATATTCTCGTAACCGCCATCTTCGTCGTAGCCAAGGATGTAACTTAAGAAGAAATTACTAATCGCTTTAGTTGTACTTCTTGGCATTCTCGCTGTTAAATTCGGAAGTCCGCAATGTACAACGTCATGTTTTATAATGAAAGGCTTTTCAAGGCTTGTCAATTCAGAAGTTTCGATGGCTTTTCCGTTGTCAACTGTAATATCGATGATAACGCTACCTTTTTTCATTTTCAAAACCATATCTTCTGTCACAACTGGTGGAAGGTTAAGTCTTGGTAACGCGCCAATTACAACATCAGCACGACGTACAGCTTTTGTTAATTCGCGAGGATCAATAATAGAAGTCGGTACACGATGATCAACAATAGAATGCAAACGTCTAAGTTTAGATAAAGAATTATCAAACACGCGAACATTAGCGCCTAATCCGATTGCAGCTTTAGTCGCAAATTCGCCAACGATACCAGCGCCGATAACCACAACTTCGGTTGGACGAACGCCTGTGATACCACCTAACATCAAACCGCTAGACAATGCCAAAAGTTCTGATGCGTATAAAATAGAAACGCTTCCTGCAATCTCACCAATAAGTCTAACAAGCGATAGTTGGTCATATTCATCAGTGATAAATTCGAAAGCGATGGCATTTATTTTTTTCTCAGATAATTTTACAAAATACTCTTTGTCTCGAAGATTGAGCTGCAACGCCGAAATGAGATAAGTATGTGGTTTTAGATAATCAATTTCCTCGTTAATAGGAGGGTTTATTTTAAGAATAATATCTTGTACAAAAGCCTCTTGCGGATTATCAACGATGAGGGCACCAGCTTCTGCATACTGCAAATCTGTGTAATGCGCACCTTCGCCAGCACCTTTTTCGATGACAACTTTGTGTCCCGCTTGCACAAGAACTTGTACCGCATCAGGGATTAAACATAATCTCTTTTCGGAAAGGCTAATTTCTTTTGGGATGCCAATGCTATGCATTTTTCCTTTGCGTACAACCTCAAGCTTTTCCTCTTTTGGGATAAGTTCTTCCTCTTTAAAGGGCGTAAATATGGTAGAAGTGTGACTCATGCAGTCTGCAGTTTTTATTAGATTAAAGATACAAATATAATCAACTTGCTTATTATATCATTAATTGAAATTAATAATCCTTTCTTCGCCTGTGTTGGTAATTTGCATTTCGTGGAATTCTTCGGGTAGAAGCTCGCTTTCATAGATTTCTGGCCACTCGATAATGCAGAGATAAGCATTGTCAAGATATTCTTCGATGCCAAAATCATAAGCTTCTTCAATATTTTTTAAACGATAAAGATCAAAATGAAATATTTTTCCTTTCGGAGTATTGTATTCGTTTACAATAGAGTAGGTAGGCGAACTTACTTCGTCTTCACTTCCCAATGCGGAAACCAATTGTTGCGAAAAAGTTGTCTTACCAGCACCCAAATTTCCCTTTAATAAAAGGATTGGTCTGTCCAACTGAGATTTTACATAGTCAACAACTTCTTGCCATTCTTCGATGCTTCGAATCTTGAATTCCATCTTTTAAAAATTTTGGTAAAATTACGGATTTTGAAGTTGATTTTATTTAAACAAAAAGTTTCCGATATTTTTTATTTTTTAAATCCTAAACCAATCACTAAATTTACATCGTGATTACTAAAGAAACTATAGATAAAATTTTCTCTGCAGCCCGCATTGAAGAAATCATCGGCGAATATGTACAACTAAAGCGCGCTGGCTCTAACCTAAAAGGTCTGAGTCCCTTTGTGGATGAGAAGTCACCAAGTTTTATTGTATCACCAAGTAAGCAGATTTTTAAAGATTTTTCTTCCGGAAAAGGTGGTGGTGTCATCACTTTTCTCAAAGAATTAGAAGGCTTTTCTTATCCCGAAGCTTTACGACATCTGGCAAAGAAATATGGTATTCCTGTGGAGGAAGATATTGTCGAAATGTCGCCGGAGCAAAAGCAACAACGTGACCAAAAGGATTTAATTTATAAAATACATGAGGTTGCTAATGACTTTTTTATCGAGCAACTTTGGGACGCAGAAGAAGGTCAACAGATTGGACTTTCGTACTTTAGAGAGCGAGAGCTTCGTCAAGATATCATTAAAAAATTTCAGCTTGGTTATTCGCCCGAGAAGAAAGATGCCTTTACAGAATATGCTTTAGCAAAAGGCTATGACAAAGACATTCTCGAAAAGTCTGGACTTTCCGTTTTCCCTGAAAATGCACCAAAAGGTGTTGACCGTTTTCGTGAGCGTGTGATGTTTCCGATACATAGTTTTTCGGGACGTGTTCTAGGTTTTGGCGGACGGATTCTTAATAATACCATCAAAACGGCGAAGTATCTCAACTCTCCAGAAACCGAAATTTATCATAAATCCAATGTTCTTTACGGACTTTTCCAATCCAAGCAAGCGATTTCTAAACAGAATCTTTGTCTTTTGGTGGAAGGTTATATGGATGTTATTGCGCTTCATCAAGCCGGGATTGAGCATGTTGTCGCAAGTAGTGGAACGGCGTTAACAGTCGAGCAAATTAAGTTGATTAAACGTCTTACAGAGAATGTGACGATTTTGTTTGACGGTGATGCAGCTGGGATTAAAGCGAGTTTCCGAAGTATTGATATGTTGCTGTCAGAAGGGATGAATATTCGCGTTCTGTTATTTCCTGATGGTGATGATCCAGACAGTTTTTCGAGAAAGCATCCACAAGATTATGTCGAAGATTTTATTCAGAAACATGCGCAGGATTTTATCGATTTTAAAGCAGAAATTCTTTTTCAAAATACCGATAACGACCCAATTAGAAAAGCAGAAGCAATTCGTGAGATTGTAAAGTCTGTTGCTTTTGTGACCAATGGTCTTAAACAAGAGATTTACCTTAAAGAAGTTGCCAATAAGTTTAAACTTAGTGAGCAGAATTTGTTTAATGAGTTACAACTCCAAAAAGATTACAAAAATAAAGAGCATCGTCCTCGACCTCAAATTGCGCAACCTGAACAAAAGTTAGAAATTGTCCCTAATATTGATAGTAAAATCAGTCCGCTTTTTGTTTTGGAAGAAAAGCTGATTGAGCTGATGATGAAGTTTGGGGATGTTGTTATCGAGCGAAAAGATGCGGAAGGTGAAACTTACAAAATATCGGTTATTGAAGAGATTATTCAACATTTAGAAGAAGATGATTGTCAGTTGCAAACCGAAATCAACCAAAAAATTGTTGACGAAATAAAAGCTGGACTTCAAGAAGATGAGCTGCGATCGAGTTCATTTTTCTTTAAATTAATGGACGAAGACATTTCTGGGAAAATGGCAGATAGCCTGATTAATCCTTACGAAACCAGCAATTGGGCGAAGTTTAATATTTATTTTAGTAGTGAAGAAGAAGTTGTTCCCAAAATGGTCAGTGACACCATTTTGCGTTACAAACGAGAATACGTCATGAAGATTATTGGGGATCTTAAAAAAGCTTTAGAAACTGAAGAAGAAAAAGAAGAAATTTATTTTAAAATCGTTAAACTTTCTCAACTTCGTAACCACTTAGACGCCATGTTGTATAGGATTTTGTGACAGAATGGCGTACTTTAGCAAAGGAACAGAAATTGCAAATACAAACTCGAAAAAAATACCAATTTATATGGACTTAAAAAAAGAATTTAGAGATTACGCGGTGAAGCATCAAGGTATCAATGGCCTTGCAACCGACCAATATATGGGAATGTTCAATCCAACTAATTTGACGCCGTACATTATGGAAGAGCGTCGTATGAATGTTGCACAGATGGACGTTTTCTCAAGATTAATGATGGACAGGATCATCTTTTTAGGAACAGGGATTGACGACCAAGTTGCGAATATCGTGACGGCTCAGTTGTTATTCTTAGAAAGTTCTGATCCATCGAAGGATATTCAGATTTATATCAACTCGCCAGGCGGTAGTGTTTATGCAGGTTTAGGTATCTACGACACAATGCAGATTATCAAGCCAGATGTTGCAACCATCTGTACAGGTATCGCCGCATCAATGGGCGCTGTGTTGTTAGTAGCAGGCGAAAAAGGAAAACGTTCGGCGCTTAAGCATTCTCGTGTGATGATCCATCAACCGAGTGGCGGTGCACAAGGTGTCGCTTCGGATATGGAAATCAACCTTAGAGAAATGTTGAAGTTGAAGAAAGAACTTTACGATATTATTTCTCAACATTCTGGACAAACTTACGATTGGGTAGAAAAAGCCTCTGACAGAGACTATTGGATGACCTCCGAAGAAGCTAAAGGCTATGGGATGGTCGATGAGGTGTTGCAAAGAAAAATTGAAAAATAAAATAAAAAAAACTCGGTGTGAACTGAGTTTTTTTATTTTTTAACATTTAATTCATCTTGTTTGTTGAATTAATTTATATCTTTAGTCTAGAAATAATGGAAATGATACGTTTGGCAAGACATATTTTCGATATTACTAAACTTAATTTGATACATTTTGAGATGGCTGGGTAGCCGTCTCTTTTTTTTATAGGTACTAACTAAAACAAAATGAGATGTCTTTCTATTGAAGTGGTTTCTAAAGAATCACTTCTTTTTTTTATTCAACTCTTTACTAATGCCAAGTCCGAATAAAGCGTAATCATATACCGCTGGATCTTTAGAATTAAGTTGTCTCAAAACCAAGTCCAATTCTTCCAAAGTTTTCCAATCGTTTTGTTTTCGTGTAACAATATTGAGTTTTCTAGAAATGTTAGCCGTGTGCACATCCAACGGAATCGAAAGATAAGCTTGGTCAATATTCTTCCAAATTCCAAAATCGACACCGCGATTATCTTCGCGTACCATCCAACGCAAAAACATCATAATCCTTTTAGATGCCGAGTTTTTGTAAGGCGAACTAATATGTTTGTGAGCACGATGTTCTTCTTTTATAAATTCGTTTCTAAAACGTTCGATGCTGTGATAAAAGTTGGTTTCATTATTTTTTAAAAGAAATAAATCTTCCAGACTTTCGTGTTCTCGATAAATTCTTTGGAACTGTTTCAGAAAATATTTAAAATCTTCCATATGAAAAGTACGATGCGCCGCTTTGTCTGGAAACTTTTCTAAATCCGAATTTATAAAATTTAAAACAAAATCATAAGGCGAGTTTCCCATAAGTTCCATCATCAAATCTGCATTTTTGATAATCGCCTTTCTATTTCCCCAAGCGATACTAGCTGACAGAAAACCTGCAATTTCTATGTCTTGCTTATTATCAAAACGATGCGGAATTTGGATTGGATCGTTTTCAATAAATGATGTATTATTATAAAAGTCAGCTTTTTCGTTAAGAAGATCAATAATGTCTTGTTGAAGCATTTTTTATTTTTATTAAATTTTTTGTCAGCGGCTGTAATATGAAATGTTGCTTTTATTAAGGCTTTCAGAGATTGAAACTCTGAAAGCCTTATTAGAAAATTTGTGTTTAAAAATTCAATTTCTGACGGTGCAAAATTACAATATTGAAAATTAAATTTTAACTTTGTAGAAAGTGAAAAGTAAAAATGGAAAGTAAAAAAGAATTTTTTTTAGAATGCTACAAATTGGGCATTATCAAATTCGGAAGATTTACATTGAAAAGTGGCATCGAAAGTCCTTTTTATGTTGACTTACGTCCTTTGGCATCAGAACCAAAAATCTTAAAAAATCTTGCCAACTATCTTTTGGATATGTTGCCTTTGGATAATTTTGATGTGATTTGCGGTGTGCCTTACGCAGCGCTTCCGATGGCAACAGCGATGTCTTTGGAAAGTTACATTCCGTTGATTATTAAAAGAAAAGAAGCTAAAACTTATGGTACAAAAAAACTTCTTGAAGGTATTTATAAAAAAGGCGACAATTGTCTTTTGGTGGAAGATGTGATTACATCAGGAAAATCGCTTGTCGAAACTATAGAAGAAGTTGAAAATGAAGGTTTAAAAGTTGCCGATATTGTTGTTGTTTTGGATAGAGAACAAGGCGGAAAAGAAAAATTAGAAGCCAAAGGTTACAAAGTTCATACGCTGTTTACGATTTCGGAAGTTGTGAAAATTTTGAAAGAAGTTGAACATCTTACTGACGAAGAAGTTGCTAGAATAAATGATTTCTTAAACGGAAACCAAGTTCAGTTTCAAGAAAAAAAGAAAATTTCTTACGAAAATAAATTAGAAAAAGTAGAGCATCCGATGGCGAAGCGCCTTTTGGAAATCGCTATTGCAAAAAATTCTAACCTTATCGCTTCAGCTGATGTTTTGTCAACTAAAGAGCTTTTAGACTTTGCTGATATGGTAGGTCCACACATTGTTGCGCTTAAAACGCATATCGATATTTTGACAGATTTTGATGCAGATTCTACGGTTTTACCATTAAAAGATTTAGCGCAAAAACATAATTTCTTAATTATGGAAGATCGCAAATTTGCTGATATTGGTAACACGCAAGAATTGCAATTTTCATACGGAATGTACAAGATTTCTAACTGGGCAGACCTTGTTACGGCGCAAGTAATTGGTGGAAGTGCAAGTCTAGATGGTTTCCTTAATGTTGGTGTTGTAGCGATTTTGGGGATGTCTTCTAAAGGTACTTTGACCGACGCGCATTATCGTGAAGAAGCAATGAAAATTATCGAAAACCAATCTAACGTTATGGCTTGTGTTGCGCAAAACGAAATTCCAGATAATTTGATTTTGATGACGCCAGGCGTTAATCTTTCGGATTCCGGAGATAGCAAAGGTCAACAATATAACACACCAGAAAAAGTGATTAATATTTACCATACGGATTTTATCATCGTTGGTCGCGGAATTTATAAAGCCGAAAATCCTGAACAGGAAGCCGTTAAATACAAAATGGCAGGTTGGGAAGCTTACAAAAACGCTTTGTAAAATTATCTTTTTTAAAATACAGAAACAGTTATCGAAATTTTCGGTAACTTTTTTTTTTGTTTTAATGTTAAATTTTAAAATGTAATTCCTTTTTCTAGAATTAATGCAGACTTGATAACGAATTTCGAAAGTTTTTTTGCTAAATTTGAGTATTGCAAATATTTGATGAATAAATTATTTTTTGGTAGCTTGTTTTTGATGCAGGGGATTTGGTGTTATGGTCAGCAAGATAGCATTCGGATTTCTGCAAAATTGTCTGCTGATGTGCAAAACTTGATTGTTGAGCAGCAGATTGTATATCATAATCCGCATGAGGTTTCGATTGATAAAATCAAACTTCTTAATTGGGTTGCAGCTTATCAAAATCGAAATACGCCACTTCTTAAACGCAAACTTAAAGATCGAAAAAAGGATTTATATTTTGCAAAACCTACAGAACTTGGCGCACTCAACAATCTTCATGTTGAATTTGATGGAAAAACAAAAGACATTGAGAAACTTCAAGAAGAATTTTTGTATTTAGATTTAGACCAAAAACTAGAACCTCAATCTTCAAAAACCATCAAATTACGTTACGAAGTCAAACTTCCAAATGCAAAATTTACGGGTTATGGTATTGATAAAACGGACCTTAATCTCAAATATTTTTTCATAGTTCCCGATAGTTTTGAAAATCGAGATCAATATCCAAAACATTTTCTAGACACCGAACAAAACTTAAATAGCGCTTCATATTGGGATGTTAATTTTGATGTTCACGAGGCTTTTAAAGTTGAATCGAATCTTCATCATACTGGGATCTTAAAAACCGAATTTGCTGGTGTTTCTGTCAATGATCCAGAGTTTTATATTTCATTAGATAATATTAATAAAATCTCTGTCAATGTTGATGAACAAAAGATTGATGTTGTTTTTGGTTATCCAATTACACAAGACGATCGAGCAAGTCTAGAGTTTTATTTGCCGCTTCATCTTAAGTTTTTAAAAAAGCGTTTTGGTCACCTTCCTGACAAAATATTTATTAGTGAAAAATTCCGTTCCGCGGAGAAGTTTGTGGGAATTGATGATATCAAGTTTTGGAAATTTCATTACAAATTGTTTGCAGATCCAGAGAAAATAGATTTAAATTATTTTGGGATTGTGTCCAAGCAAATCATTAATAATCTTTTTGTTAACGAAAAAAATGTAGATCATTGGTTAAAAAATGGATTACAAACTTATTGTGAATTTCAATATTTAAAAGAGTTTTATCCAGAGCATAAACTTTTGGGCGACCTTCCTAATCAAGCAAAAATACTTGGGATGAAACCTTTGAAGATTTTCCATGCGTCGGATCTTAAGCTGACAGAACGTTATCCATTGGCTTATCAATATATTTTGACACAAAATCTGGATCAAAAAATCGGCGAAAATTATGAAGATCTAAGTAAGTTTAATGCTTTTGCAATCAGCCATTTTGAAACAGGAATTCTGTTTTATTTTGTTGCTGATCAAATGGGTTTTGCGAAATTTAATTCATTTTTAAATTCGTATTTCTCAGATCATTTTCAGAAACCAGTTGTTGCAAGTGATTTTTTGTCAAAATTAGAGTGGGAAAGTGGCGGAAATTCTCGTTTTTTATCATCTTTAATTGAAGAAAAAAATCGTGTCAATTTTAATCTTAAAAAATTTGTACGAAAAGATGAGGCTTTCGACGTTAAAATAAATAAACTCGGAAAGTATAACCTACCATTTAAACTACAAGCTGAAACCGAATCTGGACAAAAAGAAACGCAATGGCAGTACGCAGATTCTGAATCTAAAACATATCAAATAAAAGCCAACGATGCCGAAAAGATTATTGTGAATGACGATTTTTCTTTTCCCGAAACCAATTTCAGAGACAATTATCTTTATACCAAAGGTTTTTTTTCTAATATGAAAAGGCTTAAATTAAAACTGATAAAAGATATTCCAAATCCTGAATTTAATGAGCTTTACATTTCGCCACGACTAAGTTTTAATGCTTATGATAAAGTGATGTTAGGTTTTAATCTTGTTAATAAAGGCGTTTTTGATCAAAAGTTTGTCTACTCTGTTTCGCCGTATTACAGTACCGGGACTGGACAATTGACTGGTAAAGCTGGCGTTTCTTACAACATTATGCCAGCGGACAGCTTTTTTAGAAGTTGGCAAATTGGTGGTTCGGCGTCGTATTTCCATTACGATTATGATTTGGCATATCAGACTTACAGCTTTTTTACTAATTTTTCATTTAATAAAAATCCTAGAAGTGCGATTGGAAGAAATCTGTATTTCAGTTATGGCCATTTTCAAAAAGATTTGGACGCGAAACGTATTTTAGCAAAAGAATACGGAAAATATAACTTGTGGAATGTCGGTTACTCGTATAGCGATAATGCTTTAATCCACGAAAAATACATCAATGCAGGTTTCCAATGGATGGAAGATTTTCAGAAATTATCGACTGAAGCTTTTTACCGTTGGGAATATATGAAGGATCGAAAAATAAGTTTTAGATTTTTTGGAGGCGTTTTCATCAATAACAATACGCAAAATAGTACGTTCGATTACGGGATTTCTAAAGTGTCAAACTATGCTTTTTCTTACGGTTTGTTAGGACAAAGTGCTACAACGGGAATTTTGTCTCAACAATATATTTTGGCGGAAGGCGGTTTCAAATCTGATTTTAAAACCAAAGCTAACCAATGGATTACAAGTGTTAATGTCGATTCTCACATTTGGAAGATGTTTAACTTGTATGCAGATTTTGGACTTTATAAAAGCAAAGGACAAGGGGCAGACTTTATTTGGGATTCTGGGGTTAAACTAAAAATTATTCCAGACTTTTTGGAGGTTTATTTCCCTGTTCAGTCTTCTCTTGGTTTCGAACCTGCGATGAAGGATTATGGCTACAGAATTCGATACACGCTTATCCTTAATCTTGGCTCGCTGTTGAGTAATCTTCGTAGAGGGGTTTATTAAGATATTTAAAAAAAAAAAAGACCGCTCCTAAGAACGGTCTTCATTATTTATTGAAATTTAATTCAATTATTTTTTGATAACTTTTTGAGAAACCGCTTGACCGTTAACAGTCGCAGTTACAACGTAAGTACCTTTTGCTAAGTTAGAAACATCTAGTCTAGTGTTTTCTTTAACTTCAGCAGTTTTAACAACTTGACCAGCCATGTTGATTACAGATACGTTAGCAGCTTGACCGAAGATTAACTCGTTAGCAACGATTGTGTTCTTAACCAAGTTAACTTTAGAAGCGTTAACATTACCAACACTAAGATTCTTATCAGTTTTAATATCATCTACGAACAATGCATTAGTAGAATTTTTTTGAAGTTTGATAGAGAAACTTGGAGTCGATCCCCAGTTAACACCTGCAAGGTCTAATTTAATTGTAATCCAATCACTAGCATTGATGGTTCCTGTATAAGAATTAGAACCACTAGCAGTTAAAGTAATATCACCAGTTGTTCCTGCAGGGACATTAAAATACTTACTACCTGCATTAGTACCATCACCAGCGTTGAAAGAAATACCACCAGAAACACCTTTCATTTTCAATGTAATAAAGTTAGCTCCCGCAACATTCATGTTTTTGTTAGCAGTCATTACATAGATGTTTTGTGTTGTCGAGTTGTCGATGATTTTTAAAGCACCTGATCCACCGATACCACCATTTACACTTTGCTCGCCTGATTTAAGAGTAAAACCTAAGCTTGATTCGAAAGCTGTCCAGTCATTAAAGTCAGAACCATCAAATAAATTACTTTGAGCACTAGCAAACATTGCCGCTGAAACGCCTAAAATTGTAAAGATTTTTTTCATAATATAAAAAATTTAAGTTTTGTTAAAAATTGGACTGCTAATTTACAAATTATTTGAATTTAAAAACAAATGAATTAAAATTTAACAATTTTTTAATGTTGAAATTTAAATTCTCATTATAACATTAGTCTTATATTCAATCAAAATATCATCGCAGCAGAAATAGTTAAGCAATTATTTCTGGTACAAAATTACGTCTTATTCCTTTTGTAAAAACATGATTCATATTATGTTTCTATTAATAAAAAAAGCCTCCCAAAATAGGAGGCTAGCTTGTTTTTCGGCGTGAAAAACTATTTTTTGATGATCTTTTGTGATACCGCTTTACCGTTAACTATTGCAGTTACTACATAAGTTCCTTTAGCTAAGTTAGAAACATCTAGTCTAGCATTTTCTTTAACCTCAGCAGTTTTAACTACTTGACCAGCCATGTTGATTACCGATACTTTAGCATCTTGACCGAAGATGATTTCGTTAGCAACAACTGTGTTTTTAACTAAGTTAACTTTAGCTGCATTTGTACCTACAACAGCTTGCGTAGGGACAGTTACTCTAATGTCATCGATGAAGAATCTAGATTTAGAAGCTACTTCTCCTTCGAATTTAATTTTTACATCTCCGCTTGCATCAGTAATATTTACAGTATAAGTATCGAAAGCACCTTTTTGTAAAGTAACTGTCGCTAAATCTAGTGTAGCACCTGTAGCAGAAATCTTTAGTGTTGTTTTTTCGCCATTACCATCCCAAGCACCAGCACGGAAGGTTAATGTAGCCACACCTGTTGCGTTAATAGATGGCGTCGTTATTTCTCCTAATTTGCTACCAGTACCAAGTTTTACAGAAGTATCACCTTTGTAAGCATTAGCAAGTGTCCATGTACCCCCTGTTGTGTAAGTAGCCAATGCTACAGAAGCTGCACCACCAGACCAACCGCCAGAGTTACCACCAGTTCCGTCAACATCATCAAAAGTTGCTTCGAAAACTGTTTGTTGTGCATTAACACTCGTCGCGATTGCCGCAACTGCTAATAAAGAATAAAGTTTTTTCATAAAAAAAAATATTTAAGTTTAAGTTTATCTTGTGCAAAGTTAAAGTTATGTTCCCCAATCTTAAAGTTTTAAAGGTTAATAAATGGTTAAGGATTTATATAAACTCGTTTTTTTAAGAAAGGGTTACAAATATAAACTTTTAAATTGATTATAAAATTTTTGCTCAAAATTCTCGTTAATCACTTGTAAATCTTTTATTCATCTGTATTATTCGTAGATTTACGGCTGGAAAAATTTTGAAATTGTATCGACAGATTTTTACTATTTTGTTGTGTTGCCTAGCTTGTGGACTTTTACAAGCTCAAATTTTTTCATGGAAAAATCCCAATCTCCCTAAGGACTCTATCAAAAAAGACAGCTTAATTTCAGCTAAACTTAACAAAGACTTCTTTGTTAAAGATACTTTAGATTTTATTATAAAATCGCCGCAACTTGTTTATGATGAAGAAGTTTTAGTAAAAAATACAAAATCTCGTATTCTCGGTGACCTTAATACAAAAGGTTCCATTGTAAGAGGGATAACATTTGGCAACAACCAAGGCTCTTCGGTACAAAGCTCAATGGACATGCAAATCTCGGGGAAATTAAGCGATGATGTTTCGGTATTAGCCTCCATTTCGGATCACAACTTACCAATACAGGCGGATGGTTATACGCAGACTTTACAAGAGTTTGATAAGATTTATGTTCAATTAAATATTAAAAAACACAGCATTATCCGAGCGGGCCATCTCGATCTAGATGACAACCGAACATTTTTTGGACGATACCAACGTCGCAGTATGGGCTTGCAATTAAAAACCAATTGGGAGTATAATGGCAACAAAACTTTTCTAGATATTTCGGGAGGTATTGCGAGAAGTGAGTTCAACAGAATGCGCTTTCAAGGCATCGAAGGCAACCAAGGTCCTTATCGACTTTTAGGAAAAAACGGCGAACAATTTATCACTATTATTTCGGGCTCGGAGCAAGTATACATCGATGGTGTGTTGATGAAGCGTGGCGAAAACCTCGATTATATCATTAATTATAATACGGGCGAAATCACATTTACGAGTTTTAGACCAATTTATAAACAGAATTTCATTACCATAACTTATAATTATACGAATCGAAATTACACCCGATTTTTGGTAACAGGAAATCTCCAACATCAGCGCGAACGTCTCAAAGTTGGGCTTTCGTGGTTTATGGAAAATGATAATAAAAATGCTCCTTTATCTCTTAATCTAAGTGATGAGGACAAGCAATATCTGATCAATGCAGGTAACAACGGCGATATGATGTATGCGCCTTCTGGTGTTAAAACCGAATACGACGTTAACAAAATTCTCTACAAAAAAATCTTTGACGGTTCGGCTTATCATTACGAATTCTCAACCAACAAAGATGATGAATTGTATCAAGTAAGCTTTACGTTTTTTGGAGTTGCAAAAGGCGATTACAGAATACAGCAAACCACTAATAATGGTCGCGTTTTCGAATTTGTAGGACAAGGTTTGGGCGATTATCAAGCGGTTCGACGATTGCCAGCTCCTGAGAAGACGCAAGTCTTTTCAACCAATGCAGAATATGCTTTAGAAAATGGTGTAATTGGCGTTGATGCCTCGATTAGCAATAACGATCTTAACCTTTTTTCATCAAAAGATAATAATGAAAATATTGGTTACGCCGCTCGAATTTATGCTCATAAAAGTTTTACTAAAAACAATTGGAAAGGCACGCCGATGTTTGAATATCAACACATCCAAAAGAATTTTAAAGTCTTAGACCGAATTAACAATGTTGATTTTTGGCGAGATTTTAATTTAACGGAAGAATTTAGTCACATTACTCAAAACAGATTTGTATTTGGTTTTGACAACCTTTGGAATAATGCTACATTTTTAAATTATAAATTCAATTATCTTGACGAAAAAGCAACGTACAAAGGCATTAAAAACGATTTAGGTTTCGGATGGAAAAACGATAAATGGATAACCCAAGCCAGCGCTTCTTATTTGGATACCAAATCCACTTTGGTTAACTCGCAGTTTATTCGAGCCAATGCTTCTGCCGAATTACTAGGTACACAAGGAAGTTGGTCTGTTGGTGGCGCGATGGAGCATAACCTTAAAAAGTATAACGACACGCAACTTTACGATGTCACGAGTTTTAGCTGGAAAGAAATTTTCTTACAAAAGAAAATCGCAGATAGCACACGTACAAAATTTTTGATGAAATTCTATCTTCGAGATAACGACTCTATTCGAGATAATCGTTTACAAAAGATGAACAACATTCTCGGGATAATGGCGGAAAGTCAAATCATTAAAACCGAAAAAACTCAGTTGTCTGCTTTGCTGCATTATCGCAAGTTTTTCTATAAAGATCAAACTTTAACGAATGATCAAAACCAAGATTTCGTGGTTGGTAACTTGATGTACAACCAACAACTTTTCCGAAACGGTATGCGTTTGCAAGCTTTTTATGAATTAGGAAATGGCCAAGAAGCGCAACGAGAGTTTCAATATATTAAAGTGACCGATGGGCAAGGCGTTTACAAATGGACGGATTATAATGGCGATGGTATTCAGCAGTTGGACGAGTTCGAAGTTGCAGAATATATGGATCAGGCGCAATACATTCGCGTCTACACCAACACTGTGAAGTATTTGGCATCCAACAAAAACAAATTGCAATTGGCTTTGTTTGTAAATCCAGCAGTTATTTTTAGTTCCGAAAATGCTTTCCTAAAAAGATGGAATTTCAATGTATCATTATTATCGCAAAACGCTTTTATGAAAGGCGATCGCGTTGTTGTTCTTAATCCTTTTGCTAAAGAAAATGATCAAATTATGAAAACCCAGAACATCTTGTTTTCGGCTTTGTTTAATTCTACAGACAAATCTAAATGGAATGCAAATTATCGCTTCACGGCAAACGACAATTTACTCAACGCTAATTACAGTGTAGAAGGACGTTCCCAAGATTCGCACTTCTTTAATTTGGGATATTGGTTTAACAAAAATTTCCGCACCGATTGGGAAAACCAACTTCAGAATGTCACCAATCATTCGCAGATGTTTAGCACCCGCAATTATCTTCTTCAAAACTGGGAAACCAAGCCCAAAGCCACTTATCGTTTAACAGAAAGTCTTCAAGCTGAACTTTTCGGTGCGCTTCGTCAAAAGAAAAGAACCGACGGCGACGAAAAACTAAAAGCTTACGAATTGTCAGGAACTTTGCAATGGGACCACAAGAAAACCTCTGTCAGAGCCAATTTCTCATTTATCAAGAACGATTTTACAGGTAACAGTTTCAGCATTGTTGGCAACCAAATGTTGGAAGGTCTCAAAGCTGGCAAAAACCAAGTCTGGAGCGTCTATTGGCAACAAAGCCTCAACTCGTTTTTACAACTTAACATCAACTACGAAGGTCGTAACTCTGGCGAACGTACGATCCACACGGGCAGTATGCAGATTCGTGCGAGCTTTTAGTTTTTTTATTTGGGCGGCATTTCGGGCTATTCAGGGGTTTCGTCCTCAGAAGCCCAAACCTTTTTCCAAACTATTCTTCGGACCGCTTCTTTCAGTCGCGCCCTTACTATCCCGGCCGCAGATTCGGATACCAATTTTATATTTTCGAAAGATTAGGGAAATTTTAGTTTTTTAATTTTAAAAATGATATTCATAAAAAACGGACTCGCATTTGTTTCGGAATAGAAAAGCTAATTCTTATCTCATATCAATTGGGATATAGAATGATAATCTTAATATTGTAAAAAATAAAACGATATGGATGTTAATGTAACTGCAACAATAGGAACCGAACTTTATTTAACCAAAGTCACAACAGGAAATCATGAGTTTATCGTGGATGAACCAATTGATAAAGGTGGAAAAGATTTAGCTCCAAAACCAACAGAACTTCTTGCGGCATCTTTGGCAAGTTGTACAGCCATTACGCTGAAAATGTACGCTGAGAGAAAAACTTGGGATGTTGGCGAAATTTTTGTTGATGTGACTTTAGTTGATAGCGATGACAAAACGAAAACGACACTTAATAGAAATATTCGATTTTCGAAAACTGATATTCCGCAAGATCAAATGAGGCGTTTTCAGCATATTGCGAATGCTTGTCCAGTTCACAAGATTTTGGAAGGTTCAATTACAATAAATTCTGAATTCAAATAAAAAATATAAAAATGGAAATCAAACAACAAAACAACGAAAAAAATGGAATGTTCGAAGCTTTTATAGATGGAAGACATGCTGGCGAAATGACTTACACTTGGGCTGGAGAAGATAAATTTATCATCGATCATACTGATGTAGAAGAAGCTTACAACGGTCTAGGTGTCGGAATGAATCTTCTAAATGCAGTGGTAGATTTCGCTAGAAAAGAAAATAAAAAAGTGATTCCGCTTTGTCCTTTTGCAAGCGCAATGTTCAAAAAACATACAGAATTGCAAGACGTTTTAGCGTAAAAATAGGACTATTTATCAATAAAAAGGCTTTCAGAGTTCAAAACTCTGAAAGCCTTTTTTATTTTTAAAACTTCAAAAAAACTTAAAGTTTTTCAGCGATGTACTTTGCGGTTGCCGATATTTTATTCTTTGCTAAATCTTCAGGCGTTCCAGTGAAAACCACTTCGCCACCATGTTTTCCAGCATTTGGACCAATATCGATAATATAATCAGCGCATTTGATGATGTCGGGTTGATGTTCAATCACAATCACCGAATGTCCAAGCTCGATCAAAGCTTGCAGCGATTTCATCAATTTATTAATATCATGGAAGTGCAATCCTGTCGACGGTTCATCAAAAACAAATAAAGTTTTGTCCGTCGTAACACCTTTTACTAGGAAAGACGCGAGTTTTACACGTTGCGCTTCGCCACCAGAAAGGGTAGAAGAGGATTGTCCTAGTTGTAAATAACCAAGTCCAACTTCTTGTAATGGTTTTAGCTTTTGTACAATTTTGGATTCTTGCAATTCTGTGAAAAAGTTGATTGCTTCGTCAACGGTCATTTTTAAAATATCCGAAATGCTTTTCTC
This sequence comes from Soonwooa sp. T0.1_25, assembly GCF_057652215.1. NCBI lineage: Bacteria > Pseudomonadati > Bacteroidota > Flavobacteriia > Flavobacteriales > Weeksellaceae > Soonwooa > Soonwooa sp. T0.1_25. Next base: position 170,952 of record NZ_JBYFBZ010000003.1, read on the forward strand.
GTCAACTTTAACTTCAAGAATTTCACTTTTAAAACGTGTGCCGTGACAATGTTCGCATTCCAATTCGATGTCCGCCATAAATTGCATGGACACTGTAATCACGCCTTCCCCTTTACATTCGTCGCAACGTCCACCATCCACATTGAAAGAGAAATGCTTAGGTTTTAGTCCCATAAGCGACGCCGATTTTTGTTTCGAAAATAAATCACGAATGTCGTCATAAGCTTTTAGATAAGTGACAGGATTAGAACGTGAAGATTTTCCGATGGGATTTTGGTCGATTAACTCAATGTTTTTAATCAATTTTTTTGGAAACTCCACACTGTCATAATCGGCTTTTTTGCCGCCCATTCCCAACTGAATTTGCACCGCATTGGTTAGGATTTCCTTCATCAAAGTTGATTTTCCACTTCCGGAAACGCCCGTTACAACGGTTAAAACTTCCAATGGGACATCGACGTCAATATTTTTAAGATTGTTTTGACGAGCACCTTTTATTTTTATAAACTCTTTTGGAACACGACGCTTTTTCGGAACTTCAATATTTAGTTCGTTGTTAAGATATTTAGACGTTAAAGTATCTGCTTTTTTCAAATCTTTATAATCTCCAGCAAATACCAAATCACCACCAAGATATCCAGCTTCTGGACCAATGTCGATAATGTAATCCGCAGCGTGCATCACGTCTTCATCGTGCTCTACAACGATAACCGTGTTGCCAAGATCGCGAAGATTTTTTAGAACTTCAATGAGATTTTCGGTGTCGCGAGAGTGAAGACCAATACTTGGTTCGTCCAAAATATAAATGGAACCCACCAAAGAACTTCCCAAACTTGTCGCCAAATTAATACGTTGACTTTCACCACCAGAAAGCGTGTTGGACGTTCTGTTAAGATTAAGATAACCCAAACCAACTTTTAGTAAAAATCCGATTCGAGATTTTATTTCGTAAAGGAGACGTTTCGCAACTTCGGCATCATATTTTGATAATTTAAAACTTTCAATAATCGGTGAAAGCTCATCCAAAGGCAATTCAATCAAAGACTGGATGTTGTGCCCATCAATTTTTACCCAAGATGTTTCTTCACGCAATCTAAGACCTTCGCAAGTCGGACAAGTCGTTTTACCACGATAACGTGACAACATCACACGGTATTGAATTTTGTAAAGATTCTCCTCCAACATTTTGAAGAAATTATCAATACTTGGGAAACTTGCAGACTTGTCGCCACGCCACAAATATTGTTTTTGTTCTTTTGTGAGTTGGTGGTAAGCCTTATGAATAGGGAAGTCTTTTGCTTTTTTAATGAAAGAGCGTTTCCATTCGCTCATTGTTTCGCCCTTCCAAGGTGCAATGGCATCTTCAAAAACAGACAGATTTTTATTTGGAATGACAAGATCTTCGTCAATGCCAATTATTTTGCCGTAACCTTCACAAGTTGGACAAGCGCCATAAGGATTGTTAAAGCTGAAATAATGTACATTCGGTTCATTAAAATCGATGCCATCTAACTCAAATTTATTAGAGAAATCTCGAACCTCGTTGTTCTCTGTATTTTTCAAAAGACAACGTCCGTGACCTTCGTAGAACGCCATTTGGATAGAATCCGCCAAACGTTGCAAGAAGTTTTCGTCCTCTTCGTAACTGAAACGGTCGATAACCAAAAATATTTCTGTATTAGCTTCTGGTACGAAACCAAAACTTTCTAAATCCTCAATATTAGCAAGATTTCCGCCAACTTCCAAACGTGTAAAACCAGAAACCTTTAAAGTTTTTAGTTGTTCGGTAAAGTTGTCAACTTCATATTGCAAAGGTGCCATCAAGATAAAACTCGTGTCTTTTTTTGAAGCCTTAATAAAATCGATAACATCAGTTACAGAATCTTTTTTGACTTCCTCACCAGAAATTGGTGAAAAAGTATGGCCAATTCTGGCGTACAACAACTTTAGATAATCATAGATTTCAGTCGATGTACCAACTGTAGAACGTGGATTTGACGAAATAACTTTCTGCTGAATCGCGATCGAGGGCGCAAGACCTTTGATGTCGTCAACTTTTGGTTTTTCTAATTTTCCTAAAAATTGTCGCGCGTAAGAGCTCAAACTTTCAACATAGCGACGTTGACCTTCCGCATAGATCGTGTCGAAAGCTAGCGAAGATTTTCCGCTTCCCGAAACGCCCGTTATCACAATGAGTTTGTTTTTTGGTATTAAAACATCAATGTGTTTCAGATTGTTAAGATGTGCGTTTTTAACAAAAAGTTGTTTTTTTATATCGATTTCTGCAGTTGTAGCCATATTAAAATTAAGACCCACAAAATTACGAAAAAATGCGTTTTTTTCAGCTAGATATTTTGTTAATGTTTATTTAGAAATCCATTGAAAATTTTAGGTTTAAATTATAAACAGTTTCTTAAAGAAAAAGAGCAGTAAAATAAATTACTGCTCAAATGATAACTTAAAATATAGCAATTGCTTATGAAGAAAATTGTTTCGTTTTTCTGTCAACATATTAACAAAGGATAATGCTAGGTATTGATATTTTTTTTTGTTTTGAAATATAAAAGTAATATTTTTTTCTTTAAAATATTTTTTTAAAGTAAATTTTTAATTTAATCTTAAAATAAATTATTTTTTGTTGTTGATTTTTTTAATTATTGCATAGCTTTGCCCCCGTAAAATTGTAAAAAACTATGAAAAAGCTTTTGTTAACGGGTTTTGCGTTGTCTTGTGCATTTTTTTCGGCACAACAGCAAGACATAGAAGAAGTCGTCGTAAAAGGAAAATTTTTTTCAACTCCAATTACTAAAGTTGCGGAAAATATTACGGTTATTTCTAAAAAACAAATTCAAGAATCACCAGCACGAAGCGTTGCTGATTTGCTACAATATTTCACTGGGATGGATATGCGTCGCCGTGGGATGAATGATGTACAAACAGATCTTAGTATTCGTGGTAGCTCTTTCGAGCAGGTTTTGGTTCTGATAAATGGTATCAAAATGAATGATGCACAAACGGGACATAACACGTTTAATCTTCCTTTTGATATGGCGAGTATCGATCGTGTTGAGATTATAAAAGGTCCTGCAGCACGACGTTTTGGACAGAATGCTTACGGAGGTGTTATTAATATTATTACCAATGTTGGTAAAGACAATGCTTATCAAATTAATGCTGCAGGTGGGGATTTCAAAACTTGGTCTCTTGGTGCTTCTGCTGATTTTGGAAACGAAAATTTCGGAAATTTTATTCAAGTTGGTAAAGCAGAATCTGCAGGTTATCGTTTTAACACAGATTCCGATGTGCAAAATGTTTGGTATCAAAATCAGTTTAAAATTAAAGATGCAAACTTCAAAATGCAAGCTGGTTTTACAGAGAAAAAATTTGGTGCAAATGGATTTTATTCTTCACCACTAGCCAAGGATCAATATGAAGAGACACAAACATCTTTGGTGAGTGCGTCTTACGATCAGTCTTTTGGAAATTTTGGAGTCAACGCCAATGTGTATTGGAGAAGAGGACAGGATATGTATTTGTTTAACCGTGTTAAGCCCGAAATCTACCGTAATATGCACATCGGTAACAATATTGGCGGTGAGTTGAATACGTCTTACGTGTCAAGTTTGGGGAAATCTGGCTTGGGTGTCGAGTTCCGTAACGAAGCGCTTCGCAGCAATAATCTAGGCGAAAGAGAGCGTTTTATCACGCAAGTTTTTTTTGAACATCACATTAGTTTGCTAGATCAAAAACTTAACATTATCCCAGGTGTAAGTTGGGCGAATTATCCAAGGACTGGCAACTTTTTTTATCCAGGTTTGGATGTCGGATATAATCTAGATGAGCACAACAAAATCTACGGAAATCTTGCTAAAACCAACCGTATCCCAACATACACAGATCTTTATTATGTTAGTAAAACCGAAATTGGTAATCCTAACTTAAAACCAGAAAATGCATGGAATTACGAAATTGGCTATCAATATCAACGTGCATATTCTCTTTTGAAAGTAAGTGGTTTCGGTAGAAATACGGATAACGCCATTGACTGGACAAAGGATTCGTTGGCTGCTATTTGGCGTGCCGAAAATATTAGCAATGTAAAAACACTTGGTTTTGAAACCGAGGTCGCTCAAAAATTTAATTGGATTGTTAATAATCTATCTGTAGGTTATACTTATTTGGATAACAAAATTAATCGTGAAGATCAAGCCTTTTCCAAGTATGTTTTAGATAATCTTCGTCATCAATTCAATGCAAAATTGCAAGCAAAATATTGGCGATTCGGGACAGAAGTTGTCTATCGTTACAATGAGAGAATCGCTTTGGGAAGTTATAATCTTCTAGATGCGAAGTTAAATTATCAAACAGATAAGCTTAATATTTATCTTCTAGTCAATAATATTACAAATGCAGAATATACCGAAACGAGCCTAGTGCCAATGCCAGGTCGTTGGTTTATGCTAGGATTTACGTTTAAAAATAAGTTTTAGAAACACAACATCCGTCATTAAGGCGGATGTTTTTATTTTACTTAATTTTGCAACAAATATTTACAATGCAAGTAGGAAAATTCCAGACGCTAAAGGTTTCAGAAGTTAATAATTCAGGTTACATTTTGATAGATGAATTAGGTGAGAAAGCCTTTTTATCTAAGATTCTAGTTAATTCGACTTTAGAAGTTGATCAAGATGTTGACGTTTTTGTGTATCAAGATGATGACAAATTAAAAGCGACTACCGAAACGCCTTTATGCGAAGTCGACGAATTTGCCGTGATGACTTGTGTGCAAAGTTTGCCGAGTGGTGCTTTTATGGACTGGGGAATTATCAAAGATTTGTTCGTGCCTTATAAACAACAAAAAGGGAAAATTCTTGAAAGCAAACGTTATATCGTTTACGTCTATATTGATGAAGAGAGTGGTAGAATTACGGGTACAACCAAGTTTAAACGTAATCCGCAATACACAGATTTACCATTTAAAAAAGGTGATAAAGTCGATTTATTAATGATTGGCGAATCCGAATTAGGATGGAATGTTATCATTGATAAAAAATATATTGCATTAATCTACGCTTCTGACGTTTATAAAAAGTTATATCCACTTTCTACTGAACAAGGTTATATTAAGGCGATTCGTGAAGATGGTAAGATTGATGTGTCTCTACAACCAGAAGGTTTTGAAAATATCGATGAGTTCAAACAAAAAATTATTGATAAACTAAATGACAACTACGGTTTGATTTATTTGTCGGATAAATCATCTCCTGAAGAGATAAAAGATGAATTGCAAATGAGTAAAAAGAACTTCAAGAAGGCGATTGGCGGTCTTTATAAAGACAAAATAATCGAAATTGAAGATGATAAAATCAGATTACTATAATTGATGATGAAATCTAAAGTTCTTGTCACTGGCGCTACAGGTTTAATCGGTTCTGCATTGTGTGAATTGCTCGTTTCTAAAGGTTACGACGTTCATGTTTTGGTAAGATTCAACGACGAAAAGCAGCAAAGTCCTTATAAAGCTTTTAAATTAGATTATGATAATAATTCTATCGAAGATGGTGCTTTGGACGGCGTTGAGTATGTTGTACATCTTGCTGGCGCGCCCATTGCGATGCGTTGGACAAAGTCTTACAAAAAATTAGTTGTAGATAGTCGTGTAATTTCTGCGGACATTATCAAAGCTGAAATTGAAAAACAAAATATAACACTTAAAGCTTTTATTTCTGCGTCGGCGATTGGCTATTATGGTGCAATAACGTCTGATAAAATCTTTGTTGAAACAGATTCGCCTGCCGAGGATTTTCTTGGTAAAGTTTGTCAAGCTTGGGAAAATAAAGCTTTGGATTTTAAGAATGTTGCCGATAGAGTGGTGATGTTGCGGACTTCTGGCGTTTTGTCTGACAAAGGAGGACTTTTAGCAGAATTAAAAACACCAATCGAGAAAAATTCGGGTGCACCATTAGGAAGTGGAAAGCAATATGTACCATGGATTCATATCGATGATATGTCTGCGATGTATTTGCAAGCGATCGAGGACGATACAATGATTGGCGCTTACAATGCTGCTGCGCCTGAGCATATCACCAATAAAGATTTAACGAAAGCCGTCGCGAAACAACTTAAAAAGAAACTGTGGTTTCCGAATGTTCCTGCTTTTGGATTAAAAATAATGTTTGGCGAAATGGCGAATTTAATCTTAAAAGGAAGTCGCGTTTCTTCGGAAAAGATTTTAAAACAAGGATTTCAATTTAAGTTTCCAAAATTAGAAGATGCTTTGAAGAATTTGTTGAAATAATAATTTATTAAAAAAAATGGCTACCAAATTTGGTAGCCATTTTATTTATATTATCTATCATAAAGTTTGTTATAAAGATCCATAAAATGTTCTTTAATCACTTTACGTTTTAACTTCAAAGTTGGTGTCAACATACCGTTTTCCTCAGACCAAATCTCGGGCGTTAATTCTATTTTTTTGATTTGTTCCCAATGGCCAAGATCCTTGTTGATGTTTTTCATTTCTTTTTCGATGGCAACTTTTAGTTCTGGACTTTTCGCAATCTCTTCAGGCGTCGTCCCGATGTTGACATTGTTATCTTTCGCCCATTTTTTAGCATAGTCAAAGTCGGGTTGTATAAGTGCTGTTGGCATTTTTTCACCTTCGCCAACAACCATAATTTGTTCAATAAATAAAGAAGCCTTCGCAAGATTTTCGATGACTTGTGGCGCAACATATTTGCCGCCCGACGTTTTGAACATTTCCTTCTTTCTATCTGTAATAAAAAGGAATCCATCTTTATCTAAATGTCCAATATCACCTGTTTTGAAGTAGCCTTCATTATCAAAAGCTTCTCTACTTAGTTCTGGATTTTTGTAATAACCTTGGGTTACCGTTGGTCCTTTAACCGTTATTTCGCCATCTTCGGCTATTTTAACATTAACATTAAAAAGAGGTTTTCCGATGGAACCCATTTTCATAAAGTCAAAACTGTTAACCGAAATTACAGGCGAAGTTTCTGTCAAACCATAACCTTCCTGAATCGGAATGCCAGCTGCCTGAAACATAATATTAAGTCGTGTAGAAAGTGGCGCAGATCCAGAAACTAAAGTTAAAATATTACCTCCAATACCAGCTCTCCATTTAGAGAAAACCAATTTGTCAGCAATCTTGTGGAAGAAACTTTTTGGTGCTCCAAGTTTATAATTTTCGGCAATTTTGAGTGACCATAAGAAAATACTTTTTTTGATGCCGCCAGCTTCGGTTCCTTTTTTATAAATTGAATCATAAACTTTCTCGATAACACGCGGAACAACAGTCATATAATGCGGTTTTACTTCTTGAAGATTTTCACTAAGCTTGTCTGTGCTTTCAGCGAAATAAATAGCAAAACCATTGTAAGTGAAAAGGTAGAAAATCATCCTTTCGAAGACGTGACACATTGGTAAAAAACTTAATGCACGACTGTCGTTGCCCTGTCTGCGCGGGATTCTGTCTTCGCAACCAATGATGTCTTGGGCGATATTGTTGTGCGTTAACATCACACCTTTTGGTTTTCCTGTCGTTCCAGAAGTGTAGATAATCGACACTAAATCGTCTGGATAAATTTCTTTTTTTATTTGGTCAACTTCAGCTTGAAGACTGTCGTCTTTCCCAAGTTCTAAAATATCTTCCCAATGTTTAGCAGCATTAACTTTATCAAAAGTATAAATCTCCTTCATCAAGGGAAGTTGATCACGGATTTCATTAATTTTATTAAATAATTTTTCATCTGATACAAAACAAAATAACGAATCCGAATCGTCAAGATTATAGACGAAATCCGCTTTCGAAATCGATGGATAGATAGGAACCGTGATAATACCGAGTTGTAAAGCTGCTTGGTCGATAATGCACCATTCGGTTCTGTTGGTTGTGGTGATAAGTCCTATTTTGTCACCTTTTTTTAAACCTAATTTTATTAAACCTCTAGAAAATTGATTGCTTTTTGTAATGAATTCTTCAGTTGAAAGATTTCTCCAACTTCCACCAATTTTGTCATTGATGTAGTCTTTTTTTGGATATTTTTCTAGTGTAATATAAGGAATATCGAAAATTCGAGTTAATGTCATGTTGCTTGTAACAAAGATTGAATGCAAATATAACAATTATGAGTTTTTTCAAAAAAATAAAGCTATCCAATGGATAGCTTTTTATGTTAACTATTTTCTGTCGTACAACTTTTCATACAAATCGTTGAAAGCTTCTTTGATGGCTTTACGTTTAAGTTTAAGAGTCGGTGTTAGTAGTCCATCATCTATTGACCATACTTTTGGTGTGAGTTCAATCTTTTTAATCTGCTCCCACTTGCCTAATTTTTTATTAAGCGTTTCCATTTCTTGCATGATTCTTTCCTTTAGTTCTGGGCTCTTTGCCATTTCTTCTAGTGTAGTACCAATGTTGAGATTTTTAATTTTAGCCCAGTTTTGCGCAAAATTAAAATCTGGTTGTACCAAAGCGGTTGGCATTTTTTCACCATCGCCAACGACCATAATTTGCTCAATGAATTTTGAAGCTTTAGCATGATTCTCGATAACTTGAGGTGCAATGAATTTTCCTCCAGAAGTTTTGAACATTTCTTTTTTTCTATCGGTGATAAATAAGAATCCATCGTCGTCAATGTGTCCAATATCGCCCGTTTTGAAATAACCATCTTCTGTGAAGGCTTCCTGCGTTTTTTCGTCGTCCTTATAATAACCGCCAAAAATAGAAGGTCCTTTTACTGTAATTTCCCCATCAGCAGCTATTTTAACATCGACATTACTTAGTGGAACGCCTACAGAGCCTAATCTCATTTTTTCGAAACTGTTAACCGAAATAACTGGTGATGTTTCTGTTAAGCCATAACCTTCCAAAACTGGGATTCCCGCAGCTTGAAACATTCTGTTTAACCTTGAAGAAAGCGCCGCAGAACCTGAAACTAATGTTATTAAATTTCCGCCCAAGCCTTCTCTCCATTTTTTGAAAACCAGTTTGTCAGCAATAATGTGCGCAAAAGATTTTGGCGCTTGTAGATTGTATTTTTCGGCAATCGAAATTGACCAAAGGAAAATTTTAGATTTAAGACCACCAGCTGCAGTTCCTTTATTATAGATGGAATCGTAAACTTTTTCTACCAAACGCGGAACAACTGTCATATAATTTGGTTTTACTTCTTTCACGTTTTCTCCGATTTTCTCAATGCTTTCCGCATAATAAATAGAAAATCCATTATTGATGAAAATGTAATAAACCATTCTTTCGAAAATATGACAAATCGGTAAAAAACTTAATGCACGAAGGTCTTTATAATTAATGCTTTTATCTCTAGGGATTCGAGAGTCGCTTCCCAATACATTTGACACGATGTTTTGGTGTGTCAGCATCACGCCTTTAGGACGTCCAGTTGTACCAGAAGTGTAGATTAATGTCACTACGTCATCTTCTTGTATGCCTTTTGATAAATCTTCTACCTCTTGCTGTGTCGCATCATCTTCTCCAAGATCTAATATTTCTTTCCAATTAGGTGCGCCGTCGACATCATCAAAACAAAAAACACCAGCCAAAGATGACACCTCAGGCTTTACAACCTGCATTTTTTTGTATAAATCAACATCTGATACGAAGCAATATTTTATTTCGGCATTATTAAAAATATACACATAATCTTCCTCCGAAATGGTTGGATATACAGGCACCGAAATAGCGCCGATTTGAGAAATCCCCAAGTCCATAATGCTCCATTCTGTACGGTTGTTGCTTGTAATTAATCCGATTTTGTCACCAGGTTTTATCCCTAGTTTTAACAGTCCTCGAGAAATTTTGTTTGCTTGGTTAATAAACTCTAAGGTGGACGTTTTTTTCCATTCCCCATTCTTTTTCGTAACCAAAGCATCATTTTTAGGATATTGATTTAGAGCCTTATGAGCAAAATCAAACGTTCTTTTAACAGACATATCGTTAAATATTTGATAATTTTTAAATTGAATTTAATAAAAAGTAGATTTTCGTAAATATAGTTTTTTTTAACTAAATGACAAAAATGTATTTTATTCGATACATATCGTTATAATTTTCGTAAAAATCGTAAATTTACGAGCAATTAATACTAGTAATTGATATGGATTTTAATTTATCAGAAGAACAACTGATGATTCAGCAGGCAGCTAGAGATTTCGCTCAGACTGAATTACTTCCTGGTGTTATCGAAAGAGATACACATCAAAAATTCCCGACAGAACAAGTTAAGAAAATGGGAGAACTTGGTTTCCTAGGTATGATGGTTGACCCAAAATACGGAGGAGCTGGTCTTGATAGTGTATCTTACGTTCTTGCAATGGAAGAAATTGCAAAAATTGATGCTTCTGCTGCGGTAGTAATGTCAGTTAATAACTCTTTAGTATGTGCTGGCCTAGAGAAATTTGCTAGCGAAGAGCAAAAAATGAAGTATCTAAAACCTCTTGCAAGTGGAGAAGTTATCGGAGCTTTCGCATTGTCTGAGCCAGAAGCTGGATCTGACGCAACATCTCAACGTACAACTGCAGAGGATAAAGGTGATTATTATTTATTAAACGGTACTAAAAACTGGATTACTAATGGTGGTAACGCTGCTTATTATATCGTTATTGCGCAGACAGATCCAGAGAAAAAGCATAAAGGTATCAACGCCTTCATCGTAGAGAGAGGTTGGGAAGGTTTCGAAATTGGTCCTAAAGAAGACAAATTAGGAATTAGAGGAAGTGACACTCATTCTTTACTTTTCACAGATGTTAAAGTACCAAAAGAAAACAGAATTGGCGAAGATGGTTTCGGATTCAACTTTGCAATGGCGGTTCTTAACGGTGGTAGAATTGGTATCGCGTCTCAAGCTTTAGGTATCGCTTCTGGTGCTTACGAATTGGCGCTTAAATATGCTAAAGAAAGAAAAGCTTTCGGTACAGAGATTATCAACCACCAAGCGATTGCTTTCAAATTAGCTGATATGCACGTTAACATTACAGCGGCTAGAATGCTTTGTTTCAAAGCGGCAGTTGAGAAAGATGCTGGTAAAGATATCTCAGAAAGTGGCGCTATGGCAAAACTTTATTCGTCTCAAGTTGCGATGGATACAACTATCGAAGCGGTACAAATACACGGCGGATATGGTTATGTTAAAGAATATCACGTAGAACGATTGATGCGTGATGCGAAGATTACACAAATCTACGAAGGTACTTCAGAAATCCAAAAGATTGTGATCTCTAGAAGTATTGCTAAGAAATAATTTGTTGTTATCTTTATCAATTAAACATAAATTATCATGAAATATTTTTGGATTTTTTTGGCGGTAGCAGTGCTTTTACTAGGTGGTTTTATTTGGTATAAATTTTATTTTGTATTTGGAGAAGGCGTTAAATCTGGTTATCTAAACTATGCTGTTAAAAAAGGAAATGTTTTCAAAACCTATGAAGGAAAGTTGATCCAAGAAGGGTTTGGTACTACCAAAGTTGGTGGTGCACTTGGAAGCAATCAGTTTGAATTTTCTATCGAAGATGAAGCTGTTTTCAAACAATTAGAACTTAATAGCGGAAAGTATTTCGATTTACATTACAAAGAATATCATGGTAGCTTGCCGTGGCGAGGAAATACAGTGTATGTCGTTGATAAAGTTATCAGCATGAAATAATAAAAAAAGTCCCTTTCAGTAATGAAAGGGATTTTTGTATTTTTAAACTTCGTATTAAATCATTATTAATGAAATATCTAAGCCTTTTAGCTTTTGCATCGATAAGTCTATCTGCACAAAAAACTCAATTAACAGATGCGTTAGCAACTAAGTTATCCGAGATGCCTTTGAAATGCATTGAGCAAGAATATCCAAACAAGACTGCTCATATTATCAACTCTTTACAAGAAGTTAGCTTATCACCAAAAGATCTGCATCCTTCTTTTTATGGTTGTTTTGACTGGCATAGTTCTGTTCATGGACATTGGATGTTATTGAAAATTTTAAAAGAGAAACCAAATCTTGCACAATCTTGGCGCATCACAAAGATTTTAGACAAAAGTTTCAATGCCGAATCTCTAAAAAAGGAAGCACAATATTTTACTAAATATGATCTCGCAAAAAACTTTGAACGAACCTACGGTTGGGCTTGGATCCTAAAACTTGATGAAGAATTAGCAACTTGGGATACACCACAAGCTAGGACTTGGCATCAAAATATGAAACCTCTTACAGATGAGATTTTGCGAATGTGGAAAGATTATCTTCCTAAACAAACTTATCCTAACAGAACAGGCGTTCATCCCAATTCTGCTTTTGCAATAGGCTTTGCCATCGATTGGGCGAGAAAAATTGGCGATAAAGATTTTGAAAATCAATTGGTACAAAAGGTTAAAAATTTTTATTTAAAAGATGAAAAAACGCCTGCCTATTTAGAGCCAGATGGTTCGGACTTTTTCTCACCAAGTTTGGAGATAGATGATCTTATGCGTCGTGTACTTTCACAAAAAGATTTTGAAAATTGGTTGGATCAATTTTATGATAAAAGAAGTCTCGAAAATATTTCTCAAATACCAATTGTAAGCGATTTGTCAGATTATCAAACGGTACATTTGGCGGGCTTGTCCTTTAGTAAAGCTTGGTGTATGAAGGGGATTTCCAGAGCTTTATCAAATAGTCATCCACTTAAAAAGCAATTTGAAGATACGGCGGAACATTTCTTAAAAAACGGAATGCCATTAATCTTTAGTAGTAATTATGGCGGTGATCACTGGTTAGCTAGTTTTGCCGTTTTTGCTATTTCAAATGTAGATTAATTTTATTTTTTGCTATATTATTTCTATATTTACCGAAAAAGATGAAAATATTTACAACAATAGCAATTGGATTGTCTTTAATGTCATGTAATGGCACTTCTAGCATGCATGCGCAAAAAGGTAAAACAATGCAAAAAGTAGAATATACAGAGGAGCGGAGGTTGAACAAAGATTTTGATTCAAAAGAAATTTTTGCATTATCAACAATGGATGAAGTTACAAATCTCTATAATAAACTGCAAGATCCACAATTCAAACGTTCTGCGCCTATTCCTATTATAGAAGCTGGTGAAAGTCTATTAGTTGTAAAGCCAAAGGCAAGTTCTGCAACAGATTACTCAGATATTAAAATCGAAAGTATTCAAAATGATGAAAAAAATATTATTGTAAAATATAAAAAAATTGAAAACTGGGAATATAAGGAAGCAAAACAAACGCATCCTGTTTTAATTTTAAAAATTAAAAGTAGTCCTAAAAATTTAATTTTAGAAAAAATAAAATAATATAGTCGCAAAATAAATTTTAATGAAATCAAAATTATTATTGGGGTTAGGGGTAACTCTAATGTCTACTGGAGCTTTCTACGCTCAACAAAATTCTTGGATGAACATTGCTACAAAGAATGTGTCTAATGCAAGAGAAAGATCAATTACTGTAACAGATTACAAATTAGTGAGTCTTAACAATTCTCAGTTTGAAGCGCAGTTATCAGCTATCGGAAAAAACTCAGGGAAAACATTAATGAAGTTCCCTAATGAGCAAGGTACTACAGATACTTTTGAAGTGGTAGAATCTTCTACAATGCACCCAGATCTACAAGCAAAATATGCTGATGTTAGATCTTTCACAGGGGTTAAAGTTGGAGATCCTTTAACGAGAATTACATTTACATACGATCCATATTTTGGATTTAATGCAAGCGTAAGAAATTCGCAAGGAATTTATTACATTGATTCTTATTCTAAAGATAATAAGATTTACATGATGTATAATCGTAAGAATGCGTCTTCAGCACGTAATTTTAACTGTCTTTTTGATGAGCACGGCGAAAAGGAAATCCATCAAACAATGGAAAATGCTAGCCAAAGCAAAACAGTTAAAGACGGTCAAATGCGTAAGTATAGACTCGCTTTGGCTACTGCTGTAGAATACACGTCATATACAGCAAATGCAGCTGGAGTTGGTAATGGTACTGATGCTGAGAAGAAAACAGCAGTTATGGCAGCTCTTAACTTAACAGTTAATAGACTTAACGAAGTATACGGTAACGATCTATCTGTTAAACTAGAATTAGTGCCTAATAACGATTTATTGATCTTTATCGATTCGGATAATTATAATCCATTAAGTGCATCTTCTATGCTTGGGACTAACCAAACGGCTGTTGATAACTTAATTGGAAAACCAAATTACGATATTGGTCACGTATATTTCCAAGCACAACAAGGAAATGACAATGGTGTAGCTTATCTTCGATCTGTTTGTAATAGCAATTTGAAAGCAGGTGGTGTAACGGGTTCTGCAAATCCCGTGGGCGATCCATTTGTTATTGACTTCGTAGCACACGAGATGGGGCATCAGTTTGGTGCTAACCATACACAAAATAATAACTGTAATAGAAACGATGGAACATCAATTGAGCCAGGTAGTGCTAGTACTATTATGGGGTATGCTGGTATTTGTTCGCCAAATGTTCAAAGTAATAGTGATGCTTACTTCCACTCGGTGAGTATAAGAGAGATGTACGCTCATGTTACAGGTGCAGCTAGCTGTAGTGTTAATACACCCACAGGTAACAATGCGCCAACTGCAGATGCAGGTCCAGATAGAACGATCCCTAAAGAAACACCTTTTGTACTTAAAGGGATTGGCTCTGACCAAGATGGTGATACCATTACTTATAACTGGGAACAAATAGATACTGGTGCAGCAACAATGCCGCCAAGACCTGCGAACGCGGTAGGCCCAATGTTTAGATCAATGACTGCGACAGTTTCTCCAGAGCGTTACTTCCCAAGATTATCAACGATTATCGAAGGTTATAATCCTAACATGAATGCCCAAGCTAATTATAGATCTTGGGAAAAACTTTCTAACGTAGCAAGATCTCTTAATTTCTCACTTTTAGTTAGAGATAACAATCCGGTTGGTGGACAGTCTGGTAGAGATGATGTTAAGTTGACGGTATCTGTTGAAGCTGGACCTTTCCTTGTAACTTCTCAAAATGCCGCAGATATCGTTTGGAATTTAGGTTCAACACAAACAATTACTTGGGATGTTGCAAATACAAATGTTGCCCCAGTTAATACTGCCAATGTGCAGATTTTATTATCGACAGATGGTGGTTTAACCTTCCCTCATGAGTTGGTAGCGAGTACACCAAATAATGGTACATATACATTTACAGTCCCTGGAGGATTAGGTGTAAGCGATAATGCAAGAATCATGATCAAGGCTATTGATAATGTATTCTTAAACGTTAACAAGGTTAAATTTAAAATTAACTCAGACTTAGCAACAAGTAATGTAGATGCTGCTAAAGAGGTCGTTATCCATCCGAACCCTTCGAAAAATGGTATCTTTACCATGGAAGTTGATGCTAAAAATGTATCATACAGAGTCTTCACTGCAGAAGGTCGTCTGGTTTCATCAAAAAAAGATGTAAAATCTTCAGGTAAGAGCATGGATAAAATTGATTTATCTCAATTAGGTTCTGGAGTTTACTTCTTAAAAGTGGATTACGATGGTAAATCGACTTCTAAGAAATTAGTTATCGCTAAATAATAAATAATCAATCAGGCAAAAACACATAATAAGAAAGCTACTCAATTTTGAGTAGCTTTTTTTTGTTTCCTTAATTTAATGAAAAGTTATTTTTTAATAATCTTTCTAGAGATTACATCTTTACCAGAATAAATATTAACAAGATAGTGACCAGAAGTTAAGTTTTGGATGTTGGCTTCAGAAGCTTTTGTTTCCAAAACGATATTTCCAGACATATCAAAAACACGAATTTTTTCGATGTTGTTAAGACCTTCAACTTTTATTAAATCAGAAGTTGGATTTGGGTAGATTTTAATACCAATTTTGTTTGCATCAGATGTAGCAAGTTTAGCTTCCTCAATAACTTGGATATTATCTAATATCAAAACTAAAAGATCCGTACAATTATAATGTCTGAATACAACTTGTACAGCTTGTCCCGCATATTGGCTAATGTCGACATTAACGTGTTTTGCTTCCTGCATATATCCAGCATCAAGCGTTTCTTCGAAAACAGGCGTTTCAGTTCCTGTAAAATTTGAGCTTGCCGGAATCACATAAACAGCATAATGCTCTTGAAAGTAGTCAGCATCAAAAGCGCCAATATCAAACTTTAAGGACAATGTTTTATCTGCATTGTTTGGCAAATTAATAATAGGGCTTGTCAATGTGTTGTCGGGTGTAAAAGCTTCCATGAACCATGACCATGATGTAGCATAATATCCAGAAAAAGCATCAACTTCTGAATTGTCAAATTCCCATTTTTCGCCATCACCGTCTCGATCTTCATTAATCCAGGAATTACGCCCAGATTCTGTTTCAAAATCTTCACTGAAAATTACAGTTTGTGAGAAACCTGCAAAGCCTACTAAAAATAAAGCTGCAAAAGATAGTTTTTTAATCATAAATAATATTTTAAGTTGACCAAATGTACTAAAAAACAAAACACTCGCCTAAAAGCAAGTGTTTTGATAATTTATTTAAACTAAAAATTTAATTAAACATTAAATCTAAAGTGCATAATATCACCATCTTGTACGATGTATTCTTTACCTTCTACAGAAAGCTTTCCAGCCTCTTTTACTTTAGCTTCAGAACCGTAAGTCATGTAGTCGTCGTACTTGATAACTTCGGCACGGATAAAGCCTTTCTCAAAGTCTGTATGGATAACACCAGCAGCTTGTGGCGCCGTCCAACCTTTCCCGATTGTCCAAGCTCTAACTTCCTTAACACCTGCCGTAAAGTAAGTTTGAAGTTTCAATAATGCATAGGCTTGACGAATCAATCTATTAACGCCTGGCTCTTCTAGACCTAGCTCTTCTAGGAACATTTGACGCTCTTCATAAGACTCTAGCTCGTTGATGTCAGCTTCGATTTGTGCTGCAAGAACAACAACTTCAGCGCCTTCATTTTTCGCCATTTCTTCGATTTTAGCAATCCAGTCGTTACCGTTTTTAATTGAGTTTTCGTCAACATTACAAACGTAAAGAACAGGCTTATTTGTCAACAACTGTACTTCGTCGATAATCGACTTTGTTAAATCATCCACTGGGAATTCTCTTGCGTTTTTTCCGTCCTCTACAAATTGTTGAAGCTTTTGTAAAGTTTCGTACGTCAAGATATCTTCCTTTTTACCAGATTTGATGAATTTTTTTGCTTTGTCAACTGCTTTTCCGATTGTTTCAAGATCTTTAAGCTGAAGCTCGATATCGATAATCTCTTTGTCACGAAGTGGATCAACAGAACCTTCTACGTGGATAATATTACCATTATCAAAACATCTCAAAACATGGATAATCGCTTCACATTCGCGGATGTTAGCCAGAAATTGATTACCAAGACCTTCACCTTTGCTCGCACCCTTTACAAGTCCTGCGATGTCAACAATCTCAACAACTGCTGGCAAAACACGCTCAGGATTTACGATTTTTTCAAGTTCGAAAAGTCGTGGATCTGGTACCGAAACCGTCCCTAAATTAGGCTCGATAGTACAGAAAGGGTAGTTCGCAGATTGCGCTTTGGCATTACTAAGACAGTTAAAAAGTGTTGATTTTCCAACGTTAGGTAGTCCTACAATTCCACATTTCATTATATGTCGATGTTTATTTAGTTAATATTTAATAATTTGAATATTGAATTTGCTTCAAATAATCGCGTGCAAAGATAGTGATTTTGTTTTTTAAATTTTAATTTTACATCGTCGCAGAAAAGCGATTGTAGCTTGGCTAAAAAATAATTAAAACGCAATAGCTATACTTTTTAATTTTAGATCAAAGGAGCTACTTTACATGACATCTTTAAGGTTTTGGTAGTTTAATATAATTAAGCTTCGTTCGGTATAAACTAACGTCAGTTCGAGTTGATTTTTCTATGAAATGACAGCTCGTATAAAAAAAGTGTTTTATCCCCGAAAAGATGTTGGTTATATCCTCCGTATTCCTTTGTGATTAATATTTAAGTGAAAAAAAATATTGTTGAAAAGCTTTAATAATGGGAAAGAAAAAGAAAAGAGAGTTTTTGTCTTCGGAATTGGTAAAGAGTTTTGCAAGAATCCACGGATTTGAGTCAAAACTTCGGGCCTTTGAGGTTAAAGATTTCTTACAAGATTATCTTTCTACTAATCTTTTTAATGAGATAGAATCGGTTAATATTGATGCAGATCAACTTTTAATAAAGATAAAATCACCTTTGTTAAAAAATGATTTTAGACTTCGAAAAAGTTTTTATTTAAATAAAATTAAAACCAATCTTGGCGACGATTTCGATTTTAAAGATCTTTTGGTTTTGTAGAAGATTTTGATTTTTCCATTAATTCTTGCGCTTTTCCGTCTAGTCTTGAGCGTATCGGAATAAAGAATCTCAAAGGATTTTTGATAAAATAATTAAAGATTTCTTTAAAGATGGCGCCCACTTCTGTAGTATTCATTTTTCTTGAACGGAACGCCAAGATCATCGATAGTCCAAAGCTGACAATAAAGTTGAAAAATCCAATTAAAAATACGGTGACAAAGCCTATCCAAAACGTGTAAGAATCTACAGAAAAGTCTTTACCATAAAGTCCTAGTGCAAAGTTACCAGCCGCAAAGGTAATGTGTCGAATATCCAGGTCTAATCCGAAAAATAAACCGATAGGCGCCGTCGCACCTAAGAAAACCCCGAACCAAAAGTTAGAGACAATCCCCGCCCAGTTTTTAGAATAATATTGAGAAAGGCTTTCTGCAAACTTATTTCCAAAGAAATAGTTGATAAATGGATTCTTCGCAATACGTTCAGGTATTTTGTAAAATATAGAGTTGTTGCCAATATTACCAGAAATAATGCCAGAAATAAATAAGAAAAAGCCAGCAATACAAGCATGGAAAATAGCTTTTGATTCAAAAGGGTTGAGATCGGTCAGCAACTTGGTCGATTTGTCGATGGCAAAATTTTGTTTAAATAAAACTTCGAGTCCATATACAATCGCCAGCGCAATCGGGAATGCCAGCAAGACGTTTCCAACAAAGGCAATAAACTGCGTTCTAAATAATTTTGAAACCAAATGCGCAAAATCTGTAAAGTTTGATTTTCTACTTTCTCCATCAGCAAGCACTTTTGCCATAGTCGCCGCTGTCATTGCAGGTTGCTTGGTCGCAAGTGTAAAATGCATGAGGTAGATCATCACAAAACCCATCGCATAGTTAAGCGAATACAAAAATGCGTGACTAAAATCGCTACCTTCGAGACTACCGTACAACATTTTGAGAACACAAAGTGCTCCAACGATAACACCGCCACCACTAGCTTTCCAAAACATTTTCATGTAATCTTTAGCGTTAGAGGTGATATAGTGCGTTCCTGTTTCTGCCGTGTGGTTGGTAATTAGGTGCGACATCAATCGTGTGCTGTCAGAGATCAAATCTTGTACATTATTCTTATGAGATTTGTAGCGAAGAATATTGAGAAACAACTGTTTTGATCGTACGACGTAATCTTCAGGTGTGTCAATAACAAAGATTTGTAGGATATCGGACATCCTCGTCAACTGCTGACGAATCTTTAAAAGATAAAGATTAATCTTACTAGAAATTCCATATTTTCCGCTGTTCTTAAAAGCGATATTTACGAAATCTTGACATTGTTGTAGATAGACTTTTATCTGCTTGTAAACTTCATCCTTTGAGTTGAGTTGGAAGTTAGGATCTTCTTTGAATTGTGTTATTAAAATATCCAATTCGTTTTGTAAAGCCAAAAATGGATTATCGAGATTACGATACTTAGGTACCATCTTCATAACTTCCACATCCATCGCATTCCCGATAACGCGCCATGCTAAAACATTGAAAGCAAAAAGCAATTCTCGTTTCACATAAGGATTAGCAACAAAGCGGTCAACTTTCAAAAGTCTAAAAAGCTCACTTAGTTTATCTTCTTGCGAATTAATGAAAAAATCTAAATCTTTTTTTGGTGTAACCGAAACAACATCTACGAGGTACCAAATAGTGTCTTCGTTTTCGATGCTTGGCAGAAATTTATTTAGAAGTCGTTTTTTCAGTTCAGGGAAGAAAGCGTTTTCGGATAAAATATCCGCCTCTGTCAAAGATAGATTGAAGGTTTTATCTTTAAAAATATTATGAATATAATAACTAAGGTTTTCTGTAATATGGTGATTATCTTTAAGATAAGCTACAAAAACGCCGATGTCTTCTTTTTTTACCGCAGCTATTAGTTCAGCAAGCGGATCTAGAGAAAAAGTTTCGTTTTTGGCACTAAAATATTTTTTTAGAACCATACTAAAATTGTCTCTGTTTTTTAATCTTAAAGCCATAAGTCTTGCAAAGATAATTATTTCAGAACAATGTTATTCATTTGGCGCATTACCCAATTGTGCTTTTTGCGCAAATAAGGTGTAGGATTTTTTGGATCGTATTTTTTTGGATTAGGTAACACAACAGCGATCCAAGCGGCTTCGCTTTTTGTTAAATCTTTAGCGCTTTTACCAAAGTAATAATTAGATGCTGCTTCTACACCAAAAACGCCTTGTCCCATTTCGATAGAGTTAAGATAACGCGCAAGGATAACGTCTTTGCCCCAAACTTTTTCGATAATAAATGTATAAACAACTTCCAATCCTTTTCGGAACCAGCTTCTACCTTGCCACAAAAAAACATTTTTTGCAGTCTGTTGAGAAATCGTACTTCCGCCACGACGGATTTCACCCTTCTTTTCGTTGTGTTTTAATGCCTTTTGTATGGCTTTTGTATCGAAACCGTTATGCGTAAAAAATAATTGATCTTCGGACGCTATCACCGCTTTTTTTACATTATTTCCCATGTCGTCATAAGAAATATAATCGCGCTCTAGTTTTCCGTATTTAATAATACCACCCAATTGCGTCCACGTTATTGGTGGATTAAAAAATAGGCCAAGTGCTATGAATAGGATGTTAGCAATGATTATTACTAAAATTAATTTCTTTAAAAATTTAAACATTTTATACTGTTTTCATGGGCAAAAATACTTAGATTTTAATAATTTTCAAATGATAAAGTATCAAGAAAAATTCATATCAATTCTAATTTTAGTTTTTGAATAAAAATCACGATTTTTGCAATCTGAAATTTTATTATGTCTTTAGAAAAAGAAATTAGCAAAAGAAAAACATTTGGGATCATCGCGCACCCCGATGCTGGTAAAACGACTTTGACGGAGAAGTTACTACTATTCGGTGGAGCGATCCAAGAAGCAGGTGCGGTTAAATCCAACAAGATAAAAAAAGGTGCAACGTCTGACTTTATGGAAATCGAACGTCAAAGAGGGATTTCTGTAGCGACGTCGGTGTTGGCTTTCGAATATAAAAATCATAAAATCAATATTCTCGATACGCCTGGTCACAAGGACTTTGCGGAAGATACCTACAGAACATTAACTGCGGTTGACTCGGTG
The DNA here is from genome assembly GCF_057652215.1 of Soonwooa sp. T0.1_25. Taxonomy (NCBI): domain Bacteria; kingdom Pseudomonadati; phylum Bacteroidota; class Flavobacteriia; order Flavobacteriales; family Weeksellaceae; genus Soonwooa; species Soonwooa sp. T0.1_25. The sequence continues at coordinate 192,454 of NZ_JBYFBZ010000003.1, forward strand.
ATTGTGGTTGTTGACGTTGCAAAAGGTGTTGAGGAACAAACTGAAAAATTGGTTCAGGTTTGTCAGATGAGAAATATTCCAATGTTGGTTTTCATCAACAAGTTGGATAGAGAAGGGAAGGACGCCTTTGATCTTTTGGATGAAGTTGAACAAAAATTAGGTCTTAGCGTTGTACCACTTTCTTTGCCAATTGGTATGGGGAGCGACTTCCAAGGGATTTATAATATTTGGGAAAAGAACATTCAATTATTTTTAGAAGAGAAAAAACAAAAAGTTGGAGATTCAATAAAATTTGATGATATCAACGATCCAAAAATCGATGAAATGATTGGCGAAAAAGCTGCCGCTCAACTTCGTGAAGAATTGGAATTGATTGCATCTGTCTATCCAGAATTTGATAGAGAGGCTTATGTTAATGGTAATCAACAACCAGTTTTCTTTGGTTCGGCATTAAATAATTTTGGTGTTCGTGAGCTTTTGGATGCGTTTATTGAAATCGCGCCGATGCCTCAACCAAAAGAGTCAGATCTTAGGATTGTAAAACCAGAAGAGAAAAACTTTACTGGCTTTGTTTTCAAAATCCACGCGAATATGGATCCAAAACACCGTGACCGTTTGGCTTTCGTGAAGATCGTTTCTGGTACTTTCAAAAGAAATGAAAATTATCTTTTGGTAAGAGATGGCAAAAAAATGAAATTTTCGTCACCTAATGCATTCTTCGCTGACAAAAAGGAAATTGTTGAAGAGAGTTTCCCAGGTGATATTGTTGGTCTTCACGATACGGGGAATTTTAGAATTGGTGATACTTTGACCGCTGGCGAAAAGCTAAACTTTAAAGGTATTCCGAGTTTCTCGCCAGAACATTTCCGTTTCATTAATAACGATGATCCTCTCAAGGCTAAACAATTGTCCAAAGGTATTGATCAATTAATGGACGAAGGCGTTGCGCAGTTATTCATCATGGAAATGAATGGTCGTAAGATTATCGGGACAGTTGGGGCGCTTCAGTTTGAAGTTATACAATATCGTCTAGAGCACGAATATGGTGCAAAATGTTCTTATGAGCCATTGTCAATCCACAAAGCTTGTTGGGTTGAGGCGGATGAAAAGTCGGAGGAATTCCGTGAGTTTGCGAGACTTAAACAACGTTTTTTAGCAAGAGATAAATACAATCAATTGGTCTTTTTGGCAGATTCTTCATTTACGATCCACATGACGCAGGAGAAATTCCCGAACATTAAATTGCACTTCATAAGTGAGTTTAGAAATCAATATTAAATTTTATTTCAGATAAATTATATAAAGCCAATTTGGAAACAAGTTGGCTTTTTTTTGTTTATATATTTTGAATTTTAGGCTAAAAAAATAGAAATAAAGCTTTGTTAAAATATTATAAAAGCTTTTAAAATATTATAAATTGTAAATAACTAAATAATAATTAACTATTAATATTGTTTTAATACAAGCTAAAAAAAAATTATAAATAGTGAAAAAAAAGTAGTAAAATTATTTACCTATTGTTGTTGGAATTAGGATTTACAATTTTGTCATGTCGAGATGACGATGATGATAATCCTTATAATCCAAATGACGCAGGGGTACCAAAAATTAGTTTTGTAACTAATCTGGCCGATGACGCTAATGTTAAATTCTACATTACAACAAAAGATGATTTCGAAGTAGATTTTGGCGATGGAAAGAAGATTAAACAAACTAAAAGTACAACGACTGACGAAATTATTGTAAATTCTAAATTACTAGGTAAAGAGGTAAAAATCTCTAGGAAGAAACTAGAATAGTTTGTGTTTTTTTAATAAAGAAGAAAGCCAGTCTAATTGCGGACTGGCTTTCTTTATTTTTTTTTAATTAAATAGGATTAACCTAAATAAGGATATTTATAATCTTTAGGCGATACAAAAGTCTCTTTAATAGATCGTACAGATACCCAACGTAGAAGATTCATTTTAGAACCTGCTTTGTCATTAGTTCCTGATGCTCTACCACCACCGAAAGGTTGTTGACCAACAACTGCACCAGTTGGCTTGTCGTTGATGTAGAAGTTACCAGATGCATTTTCTAAAGCTTTGTAAGCTTCGTCAATGGCATAACGACATTGTGAGAATACAGATCCAGTTAAAGAATATGGAGACGAAGAATCTACTAATTTCAATGTCTCTGCCCAATCTGCATCTTGGTAAACATAAACAGATAGGATAGGACCAAAGATTTCTTCAACCATACTTTCGTATTGAGGATTTGTTGTTTCGATAACTGTAGGATGTACGAACCAACCTTTAGCATCGTCATATTTACCACCGATTGCAACAGTTGCTTCAGAAGATGCGTTAGCTCTATCGATGTAACCTTTACATTTTTCGAAAGAATTTTTGTCAATAACAGCATTAACAAAGTTAGAAGGATCTTCTGGAGAACCAACTTTAATAGTTGACATTTGGTTTTCCATTACTTTTTTAACATCGTTCCAAAGCGATTGAGGAATATAAGCTCTAGATGCCGCAGAACATTTTTGACCTTGGTATTCGAAAGCACCTCTTACCAAAGCAGTTGCAACAGCTTCTACATTAGCCGATGGATGTGCGATTACAAAATCTTTACCACCTGTCTCACCAACGATTCTTGGATAAGTTCTGTAGTTGTGGATATTATCACCAATCATTTTCCACATCCCTTGGAAAACTTTAGTAGAACCAGTAAAGTGAAGACCAGCAAAATCTCTGTGAGCCATTACTTTCTCAGCAGTTTCTTTACCGTCAGTGAAGATCATATTGATAACTCCGTCAGGAAGACCAGCTTCTTTTAGGACGTCCATAATAACTTTTGCAGAGTAGATTTGCTTGTCAGATGGTTTCCAAACTACAACGTTACCCATCATCGCCATACAAGCTGGTAGGTTACCAGAAATTGCTGTGAAGTTAAAAGGCGTCACCGCAAAACAGAATCCTTCTAAAGGTCTGTATTCAACTCTGTTCCAAATTCCGTTATCAGAAATTGGTTGCTCAGCATACATTTCTGTCATAAACTCCGCATTGAATCTTAAAAAGTCAATAAACTCACAAGCAGCATCAATCTCAGCTTGATGAACGTTTTTAGATTGACCAATCATCGTTGCTGCGTTGATGATATCTCTATAAGGTCCTGCAATAAGATCAGCTGCTTTTAAAAAGATAGAAACACGTTGTTCCCAACCTAGCGCATTCCATTTTGCTTTCGCAGCTAAGGCTGTGTCAATTGCTTGGTCAACGTGCGACATATCACCTTGGTGATAAAATCCAAAATCATGTTGGTGATCTTGTGGCGATTGCAATCTAACGTGGTTATTAGTTTTAACATCTTTACCATTGATAACCATTGGGATTTCGATCTTTTCTGCCCACATTTTTTTGTAAGTGGCGATTAAGCTTTTTACTTCTGAAGATCCTGGTTCGTAAGAGTTTACAGGTTCATTAATCGCAATAGGAACTTGCGAAATTGCTTTTGACATATTGTAATATTTTTAATTTTCGAATTAAAGTCTTACAAATTTACCCAATATTTAATGAAAGAAAAAATTAAAATACCTAATGTTTGTTACAACAAACTTAAATGTATTGTTTAAAAAGAATATAGACATTAAAAAAGTTCTTAGCCGCATGATTTATCCTGCATTTCTTATATTTGAAATGCATAAAGTTTTTATTAAATGAAAAGGATATTCTTGAGTTTGGTATTGGTAACGCAAGTTGCTATGGCACAAAATGTTGCAGATCAATTGGATAAATCGACGCAGAAACTTCTAAATTCTTCGGGAGCATATTCTGCAAATTTATCTTTCTATGTTGCTGATGATAACGGGAATGTGGTGTACGAATATCAACCCAACAAAGGTCTTTCTACGGCAAGTACGCAAAAGATTTTTACGGCAGCAGCAGCTTTAGAAATTTTAGGAAAAGATTATCGATATACGACGACTGCAAGTTACTCTGGACAAATCAAGAATGGTAATTTGGAAGGCGATCTTTGGGTAAGTTCTAACGGTGATCCCACTTTGGGAAGTTGGCGCTATGATGATTACAAACCCGAAAAGTTTAAAGAAAAACTTTATCATGCTTTACAACAAAAAGGCATAAAATCTATTGCAGGAAATATTATAATTGATGATTCTTATTTCGATTTTCAGTCGGTGCCAGGTGGGTGGCCTTGGGACGATATCGGGAATTATTACGGTGCCGGAACATGGGGAATCAATTGGCGCGAAAATCAGTTTGACATCAATACCAACGGTACGCAGTTTAAGAATTTTTCTTACGATTTAGAAAATGTAAAATGGATTAATGAGCTAAAAGCTGCAGGTTCTTCAGATCAAAGTTTGATTTTTACGGCGCCACATTCGGATGTTGCGTTAATTAATGGAAGTTTGCCAGCAGGGAAGGCGATGACGGTTTCTGGTTCGGTTCCCAATCCGCCTTTGCAATTAGGAGCAGAATTAAAATCATTTTTAAATTCTAAAAATATTAGTGTTTCTGGAAATGTGGAAACCTATTACGGCAACCAACTGTCTGGTAAAAAAATGAATTCTTATCCTGTCAAAAATAATTTTTTCGAATACCAGTCGCCGACTTTGGACAAAATGGTATTTTGGTTTTTAAGAAAGAGTATCAACTTCTATGGCGAAACTTTTTTGAAAACAATGGCAAAAGAGAAGAAAGGAAATCCATCTTATAAAGTTGGCGTTCAGTTTTTGAAAGATTTTTGGAAGTCAAAAGGGATTAACGCATCTATGATAAATTTTGCGGATGGAAGCGGCTTATCACCACAAAATTATGTGTCTGCAAAAGCGGAAGTTCAAGCTTTGTTATATGCGCAAAAGAAGCCTTGGTTTTCGGCTTATTTTGAAGGATTTCCAACGCAAAATGCTATGAAAATGAAAAGTGGAACCATCCGCGATACCAAATCTTTTGCAGGCTATCACACTTCGAAAGCGGGTAAAAAATATATCTACGCGATTATTCTCAACAACTATCAATCGGGCGATATCAGCCAAGCTTTGTTCAATGTTTTGGATAATTTGAAGTAAATGTCAAAGCGTATTTCCTCGTTTCCGGCGGTTATTCATGAAGATTCCGAAATTTTGATTTTAGGATCAATTCCGGGTGTTAAGTCTTTGGAGATGCAAGAATATTATGCGCATCCTCAGAATAAATTTTGGTCGATTATTTTTGAATTATTTAATGAAGATTTCACTAAAGATTATCAAAGAAAACTTCAAATTTTAAAGAAGAATAAAATTGCGCTTTGGGATGTCATCGACTCTTGCGAACGCAAAGGAAGTCTCGATTCTGAAATTAAAAACGAAAAGGAAAATGACATTTTAAAACTTTTAAAAGATTATCCTAATCTTAAAGTCATCTTTTGTAATGGGCAAAAATCTTACAAAAATTTAATAAAAACTTTCGGAAAAGAAATTGAAGTTCCAGTTGTTGCTTTGCCTTCTACAAGCCCTTTACATACGATTTCGTTTGATAAAAAATTGGAAGTTTGGCAACAGATTAAAGATCATGCTTCATCATGCCTTTCAGAAGATTAATTTGATTTTTTGCACGGACAAGATTTTGTCCTTCGTAACTCAAACCGTAATAGATATCGCCTCTTATATAGTCAACCAAAAAACGCATGGCGTGGATGTGGACAATAATTTTCGGTGCAAAATTGAAGTGCTCAATTTCTAGTGGCGGCAAGACTGGCTGTTTTTATGAAATCTCTTCTGTTAGTTGCCATATTAATTTTTGTAAAAGTGGATTGAATTTAGAAATATTATTCTTAAAAAAGATGTTTTTTAGAAAAAAAAAATTATAAAATTTTAAAGGCTTGACAAAGGCTTTTTAATATCGTATCTTTGCAACTCTATTATTCACAAATTTTTAAACCGTAATTTAAAAAAAATGAAAACTTCAGATTTTAATTTCGACTTGCCAGAAGAGTTATTGGCAGAACATCCATCAGAACACAGAGACGAAGCAAGACTAATGGTTCTTAACCGTAAAGATAGAACGATCGAGCACAAACTTTTTAAAGATGTTATTGATTATTTTGATGAGCATGACTTGTTCATTTTTAACAACACTAAAGTTTTTCCTGCAAGATTATACGGAAACAAAGAAAAAACTGGTGCCAAAATTGAAGTTTTCTTGCTGAGAGAATTAGATAAAGAAACTAGAGTTTGGGACGTATTGGTTGATCCTGCTCGTAAAATAAGAATTGGTAACAAATTGTTCTTTACAGAAGATGAGTCTTTGGTAGCCGAAGTTATCGATAACACGACGTCTAGAGGTAGAACGTTGAGATTCTTATACGATGGTTCTTACGAGGAATTCCGTGCTAAGTTGAACGAACTTGGAGAGACGCCACTTCCAAAATATATTAAAAGAGAAGTTGAACCAGAAGATGCAGAACGTTACCAAACAATCTACGCCAAAGTTGAAGGTGCGGTTGCAGCACCCACTGCAGGTCTGCATTTCTCAAAACATCTGATGAAACGTCTTGAGATAAAAGGTGTTGACTTTGCAGAAATCACGTTGCATGTTGGTTTAGGAACATTTAATCCAATCGAAGTGGAAGATTTGTCAAAGCATAAAATGGAATCTGAGGAAGTTATTATCGATCAACATAATGCCGACATTATCAACAAAGCTGTAGAGGAGAAAAGAAGAATTTGTGCCGTTGGTACAACAACAATGCGTGCTATCGAAACTTCTGTGTCATCTAACCGTAAGATAGGACCTTTCAATGGTTGGACTAACAAATTTATCTATCCGCCTCATGATTTTGGCGTTGCTAATGCAATGATTACTAACTTCCATACACCGAAGTCAACTTTAATTATGATGATTGCAGCTTTTGCTGATAAAGATTTTATCATGGAAGCTTATGAAGAAGCGATTAAAGAAAAGTATAAATTCTATTCTTATGGTGATGCCATGTTGATTATCTAAGATTGGTAACATATTTGATACAAATGCACAGTTGATAATAGCTGTGCATTTTTTGTTTTAGCTATTTTAAAAATAAAATTATGAAAGCAATATTATTAAGCGTCGCAACTATTGGTCTTTTCTCTTGTCAATCGCCAACAGACAGCAAGTTGGAGGTGTTAACGACCTTGCCAAAAGTTATTAAAGAAGCTTCTGCAGCCGAGATTACACCAGCGTCGCCAAATTTAGTTTGGACGATAGAAGATCAAAAAAATGATAATATCTTATTTGGTTTTACTAAAAATGGAGAACTAAAAAAAGAAATCCGAATTAACAATGTAGAAAATAATGATTGGGAAGATCTAACAGCAGATGACGCTGGTAATATCTACATTGGTGATTTTGGAAACAACGATAACAAGAGACAAAACCTAGCGATCTATAAAATTAGTGCTTTGGATTTGACGAAAGATCAAACGGAGGCTTCGGGGATTGTCGAATTTTATTATCCAGAGCAAACCGAATTTCCTGCCAAGAAAAAAGATAGAATTTACGATGCGGAGTCATTTTTTATTTTCAATAATCAATTTTATTTGTTTACAAAAAATAGAAGTTCAAAATTTGATGGCACAACATCTTTGTATCGCGTTGATAACAAACCTGGGCAACGATTACCTGCTAAAAAGATTTCGAGTTTTAAGACTTGCGATAACTTCAACCATTGCGCGGTGACAAGTGCTGCGATGAGTCCTGATAAAAAGAAAGTTGCGATTTTGAGTTCGGATAAAGTTTGGATTTTTACAGATTTCAAAGGGGATGATTTCTTTTCTGGAAAATCTCAGATGATTGAGTTGGATCATTTTACACAAAAAGAAGGTTTGACTTTCGAGAGCAACGACAGTCTTTTGATTACCGACGAAGCTGCCAAAAAAGGCAAATCTTTTCTATATCGTTTACAACTGAAATAAAATCTTCTTTGATTTTCTAAAAAAAATACAGCCGTCGATAATGACGTTTTTTTTTATTTCTAAACTTAATTTTTTTACTTTTAATTTCAAATCTCGGTTATAAAAGAATTTCTAGAACTGCATCATATTTTAATATTAATTCTCGAAATCTTTATTTCGCGGGTATTATCTTACTTTCTGCAAAGATTATTACTGATACCAAAAGTACGAGTAAAACCTTAGCTTATCTTTTATTAATCATTTTTTTACCCATTATTGGGATTTTAATTTACTTTTTCTTCGGTGTTAATTACCGCAAGAATAAGTTTTATGATTTTAAAGTGGAGCGAAATAAGAAGATTTATGACGATATTAAAAAATTTATTAAAAGCTCTCATCATAAAGTTTTGGAATCGCACCAGAAGGAATTGCAAAAGTATTTTTCGACTTTTTCGTTTTTGTTCAATGCGACGCAATCTCCGCTTACAGATAGCAACACTGTAGAATTATTAATCAATGGTGAAGAAAAATTTCCTAAAGTTTTTGAAGTTTTAAAATCTGCAAAACATCACATCCATTTAGAATATTACATTTTCGAAGACGATTACATTGGGCAAGAACTTAGTAATATTTTAATTGAAAAAGCTAAAAATAATGTCGTTGTAAGGATGCTTTATGATGATCTTGGAAGTGGTAAATTATCAAAATCACTTAAAAATGAATTAAAATCTGCAGGCGTAGAGCTTTATCCTTTTAACTAAATTACGTTCCGACTTTTCACTAATCGCGTTAATTATCGGGATCACAGTAAGATAATTATTGTTGACGGACGCGAGGTTTTCTCAAATGGTATCAATGTTTTGCAAAAGTATGTTAATGATAAACCTGACAAGTTGTTTTGGCGCGATACGCATCTTTATATTAAAGGAACAGGTGCGTTTAATTATTCAGATTTTGAGGGGGATCAAATTATCCAAGTTGCAGCGAGTGGACCAGACACCAAACCAGCGATTATGATGTCTACAGTTTCTGCAATTTATTCTGCAACCAAAAGGGTGTTTATTACCACGCCATATTTTATTCCTGTAGAGTCGGTGTTGCAGGCGATCAAACAAGTTTCTCTTTCTGGTGTTGATGTTAGATTGCTGGTACCTGCGCAGGGCGATTCGATGATTGTTAATGCGGCTGCCTATTCTTATTATAAGGAATTATTAGAGTCCTGGGTTAAAATATATTTTTATGAAAAAGGTTTTGTACATGCAAAAACGATTGTTCTTGACGATGATTTATCAATTGTTGGGACTGCAAACATGGATGTGAGAAGTCAAGAACTCAATTTAGAAGTTAACACCATGGTGTATGATAAGATTATTACAGAAAAATTGGCTGCCAGTTATTTTGAAGATTTAAAACAGTCTAAAGAGATATTTTTAAAAGACTGGAAAGCGCGCCCAAAACTAAAATCTTTCTTCGAACATTTGGCACGTTTGTTCTCACCAGTATTATGATTTTTTAACAATAATTTTCAATTCTAAAACTTAATCTTTATTTTTGTAAAGAGCGTCAAAATTTTTTAGAAATTAAGACTAAAAGTGGCGCGAGAGCTTATAATATGGTAGAAAATAACGCAGTTAATTATTCCGAAGACAATATCAGAACCCTCGATTGGCAAGAGCACATTCGACTGCGTCCTGGGATGTACATCGGGAAGTTGGGAGATGGCTCATCGGCGGATGATGGGATTTATATTTTGCTGAAGGAGATTATCGATAACTCTATCGATGAATTCCGTATGAAATCTGGGAAAAGAATCGAAATCAAAGTTGATGAAGGCAAGGTTTCGATCCGAGATTTTGGACGTGGAATTCCGTTGGGGAAGGTGGTTGACGCTGTTTCTAAAATGAATACCGGCGGCAAGTACGACAGCAAAGCTTTTAAAAAATCGGTTGGTCTTAACGGTGTTGGTACAAAGGCGGTTAATGCACTTTCAGGATATTTTAAAGTAAGATCTTTCCGTGATGGGAAGATGAAAGTTGCCGAGTTTTCGCGTGGAATTATTACTGAAAACCATGAAGAAAAAGAAACTTCGGACAGAAACGGTACCGAAATTTCCTTCGTTCCTGATGCAGATATTTTCTTAAATTTTAAATTTAGAAAAGAGTATATCGAAAGAATGCTTCGCAATTATGCGTATCTTAATCCAGGATTGAAAATCCTTTTCAATGGTGAAACTTTTTATTCCGAAAATGGATTGAAAGACCTTTTGAATGAGGAGCTAGAAGGCGAAATCCTTTATCCAATTATCCATTTGCAAGATAATGACATAGAAGTTGCCATTACGCATTCTGACAAGTCGCAGACCGAGACTTATTTTTCGTTTGTTAATGGGCAAAATACAACGCAAGGAGGGACGCACCTTAATGCTTTTCGCGAGGCTTATGTTAAAACCATTCGTGAGTTTTTCAATAAAAATTTTGATGCGTCAGATATTAGAAAATCGATTATTGCAGCTATCTCCATTAATGTTGAAGAACCTGTATTTGAATCTCAAACTAAAACCAAACTTGGCTCTAACGATGTTGGACCAAATGGACCGACGGTTCGTACTTTTATAATTGATTTCTTAAAAAGTAAATTAGATAATTTTTTACATAAGAATCCAGAATTGGCGGAAGCTATTCAGAGAAAAATTTTAATTTCTGAACGTGAAAGAAAAGAGCTTTCTGGTATCCAGAAATTAGCGAGAGAGCGTGCAAAAAAAGTGTCGCTTCATAATAAAAAACTGAGAGATTGTCGTCATCATTACAATGATCAAAAGGCGGCTCGTAAGGCTGAAACAATGATCTTTATTACCGAGGGAGATTCGGCTTCGGGATCGATTACAAAATCTCGTGATGTAGAAACCCAAGCGGTATTTTCATTAAAAGGTAAGCCACTTAATACTTATGGTTTAACAAAGAAAATTGTATACGAAAACGAAGAGTTCAACTTGTTACAAGCTGCTCTTAATATCGAAGAAAGTATGGAAGATTTGCGTTATAATCACGTGATTATCGCAACCGATGCCGATGTCGATGGTATGCACATTCGATTGTTGATGATTACATTTTTCTTGCAATTCTTCCCAGATGTTATTAAAAATGGACATCTTTTTATTTTACAAACGCCATTGTTTAGGGTAAGAAATAAAAAGGAAACGAGATATTGTTATACAGAAGAAGAGCGTGTTAGAGCGCTTAACGAACTTGGGAAAAACCCTGAGATCACACGATTCAAAGGTTTGGGAGAAATTTCGCCTGATGAGTTCAAGCATTTTATAGGAAAAGACATTCGATTGGAGCCAGTTGTTTTGGGTAAAGACCAAACAATTGAGCAACTTTTAGAGTTTTATATGGGAAAAAACACGCCCGAAAGACAGTTATTCATATTGGATAATCTTGTTGTAGAAAATGATGATATTGATCAAAAATAGGTTTAATAAAGGCTTTGTTTTTCATGAGATTAAGTAATAAAAAGAGAACTCCGATATATAATTTTATCCAAACTATACTTTTTGTGGGGATTATTTTGGGGATGGTAGCATTTTTTGTCGAGCGTTATAAGATTGATTTTTTAGGCTGGGAAAGTTACCTTCTTATTGTAATTCCTGTTTTTATAGGGATTTTGTACTGGACTCGAGGCAAGCAGATTTTTGAATATGATAGCGATGGCGAAACTTTGACGATCAACAATTATAGTATTGTCCCTTTTTTTAAAGATCAAAAAAAAGACGAATTTCCTAAGTACAAACTACAGAATTTTCAAGTTGTGAATTTGATTATTATTAAAAGACTTCTTATAACGATACATAGTAAAAAGAACCATCATTTACATTTAAAATACGATGTTTCTTATCTAAGGAATAAAGAAGTTAAAGACTTAAAAATATCATTGCGAAAGGTTTTAAAGGCTAATAAAGAAGAAAACCAAGTGGTTACCGAAACAGTATAATGGAAGAGAATAATTATCAAGAAGAAAGCCTGAAAAAAGTTTCGGGATTATATAAAGATTGGTTTTTAGATTATGCATCTTATGTAATTTTGGATCGTGCGATTCCATCCGTTTTTGATGGCTTCAAACCAGTACAAAGACGTATTCTACACTCGATGCGAGAGTTAGAAGATGGTCGTTACAATAAGGTTGCAAATATCGTTGGTAACACGATGAAGTACCACCCGCACGGTGATGCGTCGATTACAGATGCAATGGTGCAGATTGGTCAAAAAGAGTTATTGATCGATACGCAAGGTAACTGGGGGAATATCTTTACTGGAGATTCTGCGGCTGCTGCGCGTTATATCGAAGCACGTTTGACGCCTTTTGCGCTGGAAGTTGTTTTTAATCCGAAAACAACAGATTGGGTAAAATCTTATGATGGTCGTAACAACGAGCCAGTCGATCTTCCTGTTAAATTCCCGATGTTGTTGGCACAAGGTGCGGAAGGTATTGGTGTTGGTCTTTCGACAAAGATTTTGCCTCATAATTTTAATGAGTTAATCAATGCATCTATAGCTCATCTTAAAGGTAAAAAGTTCGATATTTTTCCAGACTTTTTAACGGGCGGAATGCTCGATGTTAGCAATTATAATGATGGACATCGGGGCGGAAAACTTCGTGCTAGAGCAAGAATTATCCAAAAAGATAAAAATACGCTTTGCATAACAGAACTTCCTTTTTCTAAAAATACTGGAGACCTTATTGATAGCATCATCAAAGCTAATGAAAGAGGTAAGATTAAAATTAAAAAAATTGAAGACAATACATCTGACAAGGTGGAGATTATCATTCATTTGACGAATGATGTTTCGCCGGATAAGATGATTGATGCGTTGTATGCTTTCACGGATTGTGAAGTGGCAATTTCGCCGAATGCTTGCGTTATTGTTGGTGATAAGCCGATGTTTTTGTCGGTTTCAGAAATTCTCCGAAGAAATACTGATCATACAGTTTCTCTTTTAAAACTCGAACTTGAGATTGAGTTGGGCGAATTGGAGGAGAAGTGGCATTTCGCATCACTTGAGAAGATCTTCATCGAAAACGAAATTTACCAAGAAATTAAAAACCGAACTTCCAAAGAAGAAGTTTATGCAGCAATTGATAAAGCTTTAAAGCCTTTTACTAAACATTTGATGCGAGCGGTGACAACCGAGGATATTATTCGATTGACCGAGTTGCCATTTATGAGAATTTCGCGTTATGACCAAGATAAAGCTTTGGAAAATATTGCAGCCTTAGAAGGTAAAATTGAACAAGTTAAACATCATCTTGCAAATTTGGTGTCCTATGCGATTGACTATTTTTTAAACATCCAAAAGAAATTTGGGAAGAACAAAGAACGTCGTACAGAACTTAGAGTTTTTGATACAATTGATGCGACGAAAGTTGCTGTAGCCAACGAGAAATTCTATGTGAATAGGGAAGAAGGTTTCATCGGGACTTCACTTAAAAAAGACGAATATGTTTTCGATTGTTCGGATATTGACGATATTATCACTTTCCGAAAAGATGGCGGTATGCAAGTCACCAAAGTTGAAAGTAAAACTTTCGTTGGTAAGAATATTTTGCATGTTGGTATTTGGAAGAAGAATGATAAGCGCACCGTTTACAACATGATTTATCGTGAAGGTAAAGAAGGTCCATATTACATGAAGCGTTTTGCGGTGACAGGTGTTATCAGAGCGAATGATTATAAATTAGCTTCGGATAAAAGAGGTTCGGAAGTGCTTTATTTTTCAGCAAATCCTAATGGTGAAGCTGAAGTTGTTTCGGTATTATTAAAACCGAACGCACGTATCCGTAAGAATAGAATTGAAGTCGATTTTTCTGAGTTAGCGATTAAAGGTCGTGATTCTCGTGGAAATTTGGTGACAAAATATGCTGTTAAAAAAGTTGATTTAAAAGAGGAAGGGGTTTCGACTTTAGCACCAAGAAAAATTTGGTTTGATGAAAGTGTGCGCCGTCTTAATGCTGATGGACGCGGAACTTTATTAGGAAGTTTTAAAGGTGAGGACAAAATTTTAACGATTAATACGCAAGGTGAAGCCAAGTTGGTGTCGTTTGATCTGAGTAATCGTTTTGATGATGAATATTTAATTTTAGAAAAATGGAAACCTGAGCAACCTGTGACTTGTATCTATTTTGATGGAGAAAAAGCAATTTATTTCATCAAGCGTTTCTTGTTCGAAAATACGCCAAGTGTACAGACCTTTATGCCGTCTGAGCATCCGAAATCTTTTATAGAATTTGTTGGGACTAACGATGGCTGCATTGCGGAAATTAATTTTGCTAAAGATAAAACAGGAAAAGAAAAAGAAGCAGAAAGCATCAACCTTGACGAATTTATCTCTGTTAAAGGCATCAAAGCGATGGGCAATCAGTTTATAAAAGACAAGGTTAAAAACATCAATATCATTATTCCTGAACCGGTTGAAGAACCAGAAGTAGAAGAGGAGTTTGATGCAAATGCTGTCAATTCGGCAGAGTTTGAAGAAGGTGGAACCATTGGAGACCTTTTTGATGAACCAGAAGTAGATCAAGACTCAGAACCTGAAAATAACGAAGAATAATGCCACCATTACTATTAGCTTTAATTGTCATCACTTGCGGAATCAGTATTTACGGATTCCAAAATCAAGCTTTTTTTGAAAAGTATAAATTCAATGTAGGTGCAGTCCAATCACGAAAAGAGTATATCCGATTGTTGTCAGCGGGTTTTTTGCATGGCGACTTTATGCACTTGTTTTTCAACATGTTTACGCTGTATTTCTTTGCGCCGATTGTGATGTCAGCATTTGGAGAAATCGGATTTTTGGTGGTGTATTTCGGATCAATTTTGCTTGGGAATTTATTCAGTTTGTATATTTATAAACATCAAAGTTATTATTCGGCAATTGGTGCTAGTGGAGGAGTTTCGGGGATTTTGTTTGCAGCAATTGCAGCGTATCCCCATATTGGTATTGGTATTATGTTTATTCCGTTGCCGATTCCGGGTTACATATTTGGAGCCTTGTATTTTGCCTATTCAGTTTATATGATGTTAAATCCTAAACAATGGGATAATCTTGGTCATGCGGCGCATTTGGGTGGTGCAGGTTTCGGATTGTTGTATGCGATTGTTTTCCATTTAGATTTAGTCCTTGAAAATGCGATGTATTTAGGAATAATGTCTTTACCGCTGGTTTATTTAGCTTATCAAATTTTTACAAAGAAAAAAATTGGTTAACTTTAAACTATAAATACAAAGAATATGGAAACTAAAAGATAACCAATAACAAAGACATTACAGTGCTTTGAACACCCGATAAATGCAAGCATGCGGGAGTTTGTTAAGACGCTTCAAAAAGTTTATGATCACAAAGCTATACCTTGGATAACTCCAGAAAACGCAACAAAAGAAGAACTTATTGCTCAAATTGACGCTTGTCCGTCAGGTGCTTTAGGTTATGTTGTAGAAGGTAATTCTAAATAAAATACAAAGAAAAGCGAACTATTTTGGTTCGCTTTATTTTTTGACGTAGATCATTCTGTCGTTGTCTGAGAGGTCTTTTATAAGTTTTGAAACTTTAAATTCTCTGTATAATTCTAAAGTTTCGGGACCATATTTTTGATTAATTTCCAGGAAGATTAATCCTTTTTCTTTGAGGTGAGATTTCCCGAGTTCTGCGATTCTTTTATAAAATATCAACACATCTTCTGTTGGCGAAAATAAAGCTAAATTGGGTTCAAACGACTTTACCGAATCTTCGATATTGATATTCTCTTCAATGCCAATGTAAGGCGGATTACTGATGATAATGTCGTAAACATCCTCTGGACTTTCGTTAAGAATATCTTTTTTATGAATTTGAATGTCAACTTCATGTAAAGCCGCATTTTGCTTAGCTATTTCTAAAGCTTCTTCGGAAACGTCTAATGCATGAACTTGCGCGTCTGGGAAATTTAATTTTAAAATTATAGGAATAATGCCACTTCCAGTTCCGATGTCAAGGATTTTTAGATTTTGAATGGCATTTTCTTTTTGAAACTCTTTGATGTAATGCGAAGCCAATTCTAAAAGTTCTTCCGTCTCAGGTCGTGGTATTAAAACATGTTCGTTAACCTTAAATAATTTACCATAAAACTCTGTTTCACCAGTAATCTGTTGATAAGGTTTTCCTGATTTTAAATCTTCTAAAATACTGTTAAATGTTTCTTTATCGGCATTTAGTAATTCTTGATTTTCAAACTTATAATCTTCATATCTTTTAAATCCAAAGATTTTTTCCGCAAAAATATAAAATAGAATGATGCTTTCGGAAGTTGAATATTGCTCTGAAAGTTCATTTTGAAAACGTTTCTTAAGATCTGAAATGGTCAATTGGATATACGAATTATGAATTATTTGATTTAATTAAAACTATCTTGTGAAGACAAGATTGGTGTCGGTTGACAGTTTTTCGTCGATTAAGTAATTTTCATAATTGAATGCTTTAACGTCGTTAAGTGTTTTAGCATTGCTTTCGGCACAAAAGCGAATCATTAATCCTCTCGCATGTTTGGTGTACACAACAATCGTTTTTAGTTTTCCGTCGGGTTGTATTTGTCGGAATTCAAAATCGATGATTGGCGCTTTTATCTTTTTGCGATCGATAACTTTTACGTATTCGTTACTGGCTAAGTTTAGAATTAAATCTTTGGCTTCCAGCTCTGAGTTAAGTTGCTCTGTCACACGCTCTGTCCAAAAATCGTAAAGGTTTTTGTTTTTGTCAAACGCAAAAGGACGTCCCATTTCTAGTCGATACAACATAATGCGGTCAGACGGTTTTAGCAAACCATAAAGTCCCGACAACATTCTGTAGTTTTTTTGTAAATAATCGATGGCTGACTTGTCCAAAGTTGTGGCATCCAAACCTCTGTAAACTTCTCCAACAAAAGCAAACATTGCTGGTGCTGATTCTTTAGGTTTTGGATTAGCTTTCCAGTTTTGGTTACGTTCCCAGTTTTCGTCCGCTAATTTGGAAGAAATCTCCATAAGTTCGGACAAATATTTGGGGTCTTTATGTTTGAGGTAAGATTGTATTTCTTCGGCTTCTTTGATGAATTTTGGCGTTGTGGAGCGCAGTAGATCGGTTTGATTTTCGATGTTCATCAATTTGGCTGGTGAGCTTAGTATTTTCATAATTTTTTTAAGTTTTCTAATGCGCTTGCATTTTTACTTTTGAAATTTTATGTTCTTTAGTTTTAAGATTTTAAATAAAAACTAAAATCTGCCATGTCAATTTCAACTATGCGGGATTGCGCCCCGACGTAGTCGGAACTCCTTTTGCGAGAGGCTTTGCCGAGCAAAAGAGTGGGAGACGAAGACGGAAATGTGCGCCCAAAATAATTTTGAAATTCTATATTTCGCCTTTTCCTTGACGGATAATTTCGGGTTCGCCAGAGGTTAAGTCCACAATGGTGGATGCCACGTTGTCGCCATAACCGCTGTCAATAACGATGTCTACGAGGTTGTCATACTTTTCGGCGATCAATTCGGGATCGGTAGAATATTCGAGAATTTCGTCATCATCGCGGATGGATGTCGAGGCAATGGGATGGCCAAGCTTCTGCACAATTAGTTGCGGAATGCTGTGGTCGGGTACTCTGATACCCACTGTTTTAGCGCCTTTGTAAGCTAGAGGCAGATTTTTGTTGGCGTCCAAAATGAAGGTGAATGGCCCTGGCAAATGGTTTTTTAGAAATCTGAAAGTCGACGTCTCAATAGGCTTGGTGAACTCCGACAAATGACTAAGGTCGTTGCAGATAATCGAAAACTTTGCTTTCTCTAGCTTTATACCTTTTAGACTTGCCAACTTTTCCATGGCCTTTAGGTTGTTGATGTCGCAGCCTAGCGCATAGATTGTGTCGGAGGGATAGATGATAAGCCCGCCGTCCCGCAAGGTTTTCACGACTTGGTCGATGTAGTTTTCTTGCGGATTGTCTGGATAGATTTTCAGAATTTTTGCCATAAGGCAAAGTTAGTGAATTAGGAGGTAAAAATTACAAGCTATAATTGCAGACTTATTTTAGAAAATAGAATAATTATAAAATAAATATCATGTATCAAATGTTGTTTAATTGTTATTCAATAGAAATTTAGAACCATTCTAACGAAGATATATTGTAATTTTGCACCGTGAAGAAATGGTTTTCTATATTGATGCTTAGTTTGTATCTGTTTTCTACGACGGAGCTTTATCAGTTCCTCAAAGTACCGATACTTATTGAGCATTTCATAGAACACAAGTCACAGAATAATACAATAAGCTTCTTTCAGTTTATAAAAATGCACTATCAAAACCCTGTGAAAGATGCAGATTATGACAAGGATCAGAAGTTGCCATTTATCGTGCATTCCGAGCACATGGTCGTGGTTTTTACGATCACACCCAGATTACATCTCGATTTAGAGTCTCATCATTTACATTTATTTTCTAAAGACAAGATCGTTGCGTACGATGACTTGTTCTTGGATGTAGATTATTTCAATGCCATTTGGCAACCCCCCCAAATTTAGTTAAGCACTTGTTTAATAATTTTAGTATTAAAATTTAAACAAGTCACAAAAATTCTGAAATTTTTTACCCGTTGTAATAGACTTTTGTTTATTCAAAATTATTGATCGGGATTTCTCTATCTAGTTTTTCGAAGTACACAAAGTATATTATAGCTATTTTTTAAGCTTAACTAAAATTCCACATGCTTACAAGAATTATTGAGTTTTCTGTAAAGAATAAACTCATCATTTCCATTATGATATTGGGGCTTATTTTGGTTGGTAGTTATCAAGTTACAAAACTGCCAATTGACGCTGTCCCAGATATTACCAACAATCAAGTACAGGTAATTACAGTTGCACCATCTTTTGGTGCAACAGACATCGAACGTTTGGTAACTTTCCCGATAGAACAAGCTAATAGCAACATTTCTGGACTAAAAGAGATACGGAGTTTCTCACGCTTCGGATTGTCTTTAGTAACCATTGTTTTCGATGATGATGTTGATGTATATTGGGCGCGACAGCAAGTTGCAGAACGCCTACAAACAGTACGAACACAAATTCCTGCAGGAATCGGAACTCCCGAGCTTGGTCCTATTTCCACGGGCTTGGGGGAAATATACCAATATGTTGTTCGCCCCAAGAAAGGTTACGAGCAAAAATACAATGTTACTGAACTACGAAGCATTCAGGATTGGATTGTTCGAAGACAACTTTTAGGGGTAAAAGGTGTTGCCGAAGTCAGCAGTTTCGGAGGTAAACTGAAACAATACGAAATAGCTGTTGAACCCGATCGACTCAATGCTTATGGCATCAGCATTAACGATGTTTTTGATGCTTTGGAAGCCAACAATCAGAACACTGGAGGATCATATATCGAAAAAGGACCGACTGTGCTCTACATCCGTAGCGAGGGTTTGGTAACCAATGCCGAAGACATTGAAAATATTGCCATAAAAACCAGTGAAGATGCGCCACCTTTATTTATTCGGGATGTTGCAAAAGTAGAAATGGGTTTTGCCACACGTTATGGCGCTTTAACTTATAACGATGATGGTGAAGTGGCAGGTGGTATCGTGATGATGCTAAAAGGCGCCAATAGTAGTGAAGTGATTAAAGATGTTAAAACAAAAGTTGAAGACATCCAAAAAAACTTGCCTGAAGGCGTACAAATAGAAGCTTTCCTGGATAGAACCAAAATGGTGAATAATGCTATTACTACTGTAGAAACCAACTTGTTAGAAGGTGCTTTAATTGTAGTTTTTGTATTGGTGATTTTCTTGGGAAATTTCCGGGCGGGGCTTTTGGTAGCATCGGTCATTCCGTTGTCTATGTTATTTGCAATTTGTATGATGAATCTCTTTGGTGTTAGTGGAAATTTGATGAGTCTCGGCGCCTTGGATTTTGGCTTAATCATTGATGGTGCTGTGATTATTGTTGAAGCAATTTTGCATTATTTTGCGCATCATACAAAGTTTAATAACATTCAAAAAATTAAAACTAAAGAAATGGATCCTATCGTCATCTCTTCAGCGGGAAGGATGATGAACAGTGCGGTTTTCGGACAAATAATTATTTTAATTGTTTACCTACCGATTCTCACTTTGCAAGGTATCGAAGGAAAAATGTTCAAACCAATGGCACAAACGGTTGCTTTTGCTTTGTTAGGCGCATTTATTTTATCCTTGACTTACATCCCGATGATGAGTTCTATTTTGTTAAAAAAACGAAGTTTAAAACCAAGTTTTTCCGATAGAATGATGAAGAAAGTAGAGGCTTGGTACCTTAAAATGCTTCTAAAAGTTATCCGAATTCCAAAAACAATTTTTGCTATCGTTATGGCATTATTTATAACAGCTATTGCGATATTGAGTCAACTTGGTGGTGAGTTTATCCCATCTTTGGAAGAAGGCGATTTCGCTGTAGAAACAAGAGTATTATCTGGATCTAATCTCAAAACAACTTTAGAAAGCACTCAAAAAGCCGCTCATATTTTAAAATCTCAATTTCCTGAGGTAGAAAAAGTAGTTACCAAAATCGGAAGTGGAGAAGTTCCAACCGATCCAATGCCAATGGATGCTGCAGATATGATGGTGATTCTAAAAAATAAAAAAGAATGGACTTCCGCCAAGACCTTCCCCGAATTGTCCGAGAAAATGTCAAAAGCTCTACAAGACGTTCCTGGGATAACCGTCGGATTTCAGTTTCCTGTGCAAATGCGATTTAATGAATTGATGACGGGTGCGCGCCAAGATGTAGTGGTGAAAGTTTTTGGGCACGATCTTGATGAACTTTCTAAAAAAGCACAAGAATTAGGAAAAATAATTGAAGGAATTGATGGTACTCAAAATCTATATATTGAACCTATTTCTGGCCTTCCACAAGTGGTCATCAATTACAATCGACCTTTGATGGCACAATATAAATTATCGATTTCTGATGTTAATAGAATTGTAAATGCGGCATTTGCAGGACAAAGCGCAGGTATGGTTTTCGAGGGAGAAAAACGCTTTGATATGGTGGTTCGTTTGAAAGATACGAGTCGAAAAAACATTAATGACATTCGCAATCTTTTGGTGCCAACGCCGTCTGGTAACCAAATACCCTTGTCACAATTGGCGCAAGTTGACATTGTGCAAGGTCCTAACCAAATTCAGCGTGAAAATACGCAACGTAGAATAGTTGTTGGTTTTAATATCAAGGACCGAGATGTACAAAGCATTGTAGAAGAATTGCAGCAGAAAGTAAATAAAAATGTAAAGTTGCAACCAGGTTACTCTATTACCTATGGAGGTTCTTTTGAAAATTTGAACCATGCAAAAAATCGTTTAATGATTGCAGTTCCAGCTGCATTAGGTTTAATATTTTTATTACTCTTTTTAGCATTTGGCTCTCTTAAGGAAAGTATTTTAATATATACTGCTATTCCGTTGTCTATTATTGGTGGTGTTTTCTTTTTAGCGCTTCGGGGGATGCCGTTTAGCATCAGTGCAGGTGTCGGTTTTATCGCACTTTTTGGTGTTGCAGTACTTAACGGTATAGTTTTGATTTCAGAATTCAACAGGCTCCGCAAGGCTGGTATCAAAAATCTTGTGAGAATAGTCGTAAATGGTGGCGAAGCGCGATTACGCCCAGTGTTGATGACGGCTTTTGTGGCATCGCTTGGTTTTATCCCAATGGCATTGAGTAACGGAGCAGGTGCCGAAGTACAAAGACCTTTAGCAACAGTAGTTATTGGCGGTTTGGTAATCGCAACTTTCCTTACATTATTCGTACTTCCTCTCTTATTTATTAATTTCGAAAAAGGTTTTAAAATGAACAATAAAATCTCAAAACATAGTCTTCCAATCCTTATTTTATTGGGGATGTCTGGGTTTAATCTTTTACAAGCCCAACAAACAATCGATTTGAAATCGGCGATCCAAATGGCAGAGCAGCACAATCGAATTTTAAAAAATGAAAAATTAAAATCAGAGTATTCCAAAGCTTTGATAAAGTCGGCTTCGGATGTTCCTCAAACTTCTGTTTCTGCCGATTATGGACAGATAAATTCTGCTTATAAGGATGTTAAATTGGGTTTGTCTCAAGGTTTTGCTTTTCCTGGTGTTTATAAAAAACAAAGAAATCTTTTGACCGAAGAATGGAAAAAATCAGAATTAAATGTCGCTGTAAATGTTTTCGAAATTAAAAAAGCAGTGAGTTTGGTATTTTACAACCAACTTTATTGGAAGGAGAAAGAAAAGTTATTGCGCGAAGCGTATGAATTGTATTCGGAGTTTTCGGATAAGGCAAAATTGAGATTGAAAGTTGGCGAAAGTAATCTTTTGGAAAAAACAACGGCTGATAATCAAAAGGCAGCAATTGATATTCAACTAAAACAAGTACAGGAAGAAATTCGACAAAGCGAATTGCAGTTACAATATCTTCTTAATTCTTCACAAAATTGGAATGCACAAGATGAAGCTTTCTACATCAACAGTAATCAGGATACAGAAAATCCCATGTTAGCGATTCTTAAGCAGCAAGTTATAGTGGCTGAAAATCAAACCGAAGTTGAAAAGTCAAAGTTGTTGCCAGGCTTATCTTTCGGTTATAATTTAAATAGTTTCAAAGGCCTTGGTCCAGATGACAAGTTGTACACAGGAACTCCTCAATTCCATTCGGTGCAGTTAGGGATAACTTTACCAATTTTTTCATCTGCTCAAAAAGCAAGAATTGATGCTTCTAAATTGGCACAAAATATTGCGGTGAACGATGTTCAGAATGCTGAATTTAATTTAAAAAACAAACAAGAAAAAGCCTACAACTTGTATCAGTCTAATCTTAAAATCGTTCAACAATACCAATCTACAGAGCTAAAAAACGCTGATATTATCACGGAAACTTCGAAGAAGCAATTTCTAAATGGAGAGATTAATTATCTAGAATTTGTAATGCTCGTTAACCAAGCAATTGCTTTGAAAAGTAATTATACTGATGCTGTTTGGAAACTGAATGAAAGTGCCATTTTGTTGAACTATTTAAGCCTTAATTAATCTCATGAATACCTATTTTAAATATTATAAAATTTCTGTAGCTTTTATAGCTTTATTCTTATTTTTTCAATGTAACAAAAACGAAGAAGCTAACCCAAAACCTACAATTAAGACAGACGAAACCATCGTCCACCTAACCGATGCGCAATTAAAAAATGCCCCAATAGAAACCGCAATTTTGAGCGAGCAAAGTATTTCGACTACTTTAAAACTCAACGGAAAAGTGGATGTGCCACCACAAAATTTAGTTTCTGTAAGTACGCCAATGGGCGGTTATCTTCGTAGCACGTCTCTGTTACCTGGTATGCAAGTGAAAAAAGGTCAGGTGATTGCCATTATAGAAAACCCCCAATTTGTACAACTTCAACAAGATTATTTATTGGCAAAATCTAAACTTCATTTTGCAGATTTGGATTATAAACGCCAAAAAACCTTGAACCAAAGCCAAGCAAGTAGTGATAAGGTAACACAGCAAGCACAATCTGAGGTAAGCAATCAACAAATCGCTATGAATGCTTTAGCACAACAACTTCAGATTATTAATATTAATCCATCTTCTGTAACTTCTTCGAATATTAAACGTAGTATTCCTGTGTACAGCAGTATCAACGGTTATGTAAGCAAAGTGAACGTTAATATTGGTAAATATGTAACGCCATCGGACATACTTTTCGAGTTGATTAACCCTAATGATATTCATCTAAATTTAAAGGTGTACGAAAAGGATTTGCAACTTCTAAAAACTGGTCAACGTTTTATTGCTTTTACCAATAGCGAACCCAATAAAAAATACTATGGCGAAATTCTGCTTACCAGTAAAGATGTTGGCGCTAACGGTATTGCAGAAGTGCATTGTCATTTCGAAAACTACGACCACAGTTTAATTCCAGGAATGTATATGAATGCTGTAATTGAAACTCAAAACTCCTTTGTTGATGCGATTCCTGAAGAAAGTATCGTTAGTTTTGAAGGTAAAGATTTCGTTTTTGTAGAATTAAAAAAACAAACTTACAAAATGACTCCAGTACAATTAGGAGAATCGGAAAATGGTTTTGTGAAAATACAAAATGCCACAGATTTTAGCGGGAAAAAAATTGTAACCAAAAATGCATACACGCTTTTGATGAAACTTAAAAATATGGAGGAAGAGGAGTAGATGTAATGTCATTAAGGGTGCAAATTACCTGAATTTATAATCAATGTAAATTGAAACAATTTTTTCAGAAAAATCAATTGTTTTTAAAATTTTGTTCTTAGTTAATGTTGTATTTAAATAGTGATTAATACTAGATTATTTTAAATTTTATTTGTAATTGTAAAAAATAGTTGTATATTTGCACCACAATATCGCGGGATGGAGCAGTAGGTAGCTCGTCGGGCTCATAACCCGAAGGTCATCGGTTCGAGTCCGGTTCCCGCTACTACGAAAAGGAGATTCAGAAATGATTCTCCTTTTTACTTTTTTTAAGCGCTTTAATCTTTTATAATTTAAAAACTATTTTCGAACAATTCTTTGTAGAAGTTAATTTCGTTTTTATAATAATCAGAATGCATTTGTTGAAGCTCTGGGAAATCTTTAAAGATAAAATAATCGCCGCTTTTTGATTTGCTAAACAAACATAATATCTGTCGATCGCCTCTAGGGAAGATTAGACTTTTGTTGGATTTAGAAATAAGTTTACAATTTTCTGAGTAAAAAAGTCAGAAATCATTATCAAACAAATATTGAAAATCCTTTTCGTTGATCTTAAGATTTGTGTTTATGGTGACGGAACTAAGTTTTTTCCAAACCTCATTAATTTCAGGATTTGATTTGAAGACGCTATAATATTTGATGTTTCCTTTATCGGCAGGAGAGAAAACTTTTTCGTTGGGATCAGATTTGAAAGCAGCCAACACTTCAGAATTCAATTTTTCAAAAAAGCTATTTTCTAAAAGTGATAGTTGAGATTTGTACATCGACCAACTTTCTTTTTGAGTGGTTATAGGCTTTAGGATATGTTTTGCCATTCTTAAATGATAAGCCAATTGGTTAATCTCTAATTCCGGATTTAATTCTGGCTGGATATTCCAAAAAGGAGAGTTGCTAGAAAATAAGATGTATTCTTTCTTATCCGCTAAATAATCAAAATATATTGCCTTGTATTTACCATCAATTTTAAAGATTGCGCTGTTGTCGTCTTTGTAAAATACTTTGTCAGCAGGTTTAATTAAATCTTCAATTTTAACGACAGAAGAATTTGTTTTCTTGAAGATATTAAACTCACCCTGGTCAGACGAAAAGGGTATTATGTTTATGAAATTATAAACTTGGAATCGTCTAAAACCCTCGGATTGACTGTCAATTTCAAAATCAGGTTTCACTTTCCCACGCATTTTGAAAGAATGATTTGGACTATTTTCTGTGGACAATTCGTTGATCCTAAAATTAAATGGAAGGTTAAAATTGTAGCCATCTAAATTCTGCGAATACCTATTAGTTGGTATTTCTAAAATCTTTTTAATATCGTCATTATAATTATTAATGTTCGCTGGTTGTTCGTTGTTTACGATTGGATAATCTGTGGTTGGAACTGATTTTTTGTCTTTGCTATCACAACTAAAAAATATAGCTGAGAAAAAAAGTATAAGAAAAATTTTTAAGCTCATCTATTTGATATCTTAGATAAAAAAAGATAAAAAAAAACAGAATTTATTTGCGGTTGTAATTGAAATTTTTAAAAAAGACTTAAAACTAAACAGTAAAAATTACTTTTTTTTATATTCTAATTTAGAGTTCATTTTCAATGGTTTAAATTCAATTAATATTGAAAATAATATTTTCATCTATTTTAGTTGCAGTATTAAAATATTGTTGTATATTTGCAGTCCAATATCGCGGGATGGAGCAGTAGGTAGCTCGTCGGGCTCATAACCCGAAGGTCATCGGTTCGAGTCCGGTTCCCGCTACTACAAAGGAGATTCAAGAAGAGTCTCCTTTTTTTGTTATTGATAAAATTCTAAATATGGTTTTGCCCGACAACATCTTCATGAGCAAAGGTGCTGACTACGCCCTGTGGAAGTTGAAAATGCTCAACCAATTAAAACAAGAGCCAGAGAATAAGAGGATGAAACGTATTTTCGCTTTTGGAATTAAGAAAATTAGTTTCGATGATGTGGATTTTCAAGACAAAACTTTGACGCGTAAAATGTTAATATCGTACAAAATTCTTGGTGTAATCGAAGATTTTTAAGACGCTTCTCTTAAGCCAACCTGGATTCTTATTGCTATTCAGTGGTTATTATTAGTGTCTTATTGGTTGGTTAAGTTCTAGTTTTAATTTTAAATAATTGATTTTTAGTTAGTTGTAAATTTTAACATGCTTTAACTATAAAAATAGTTGTACGAATTAAAAATTAGTCTACATTTGTATTACTAAGAAATTAGTGATATAAGATTGATTGATATATTAAACTGAAGATTATGAACAAGTTGACAAAAGCGGAAGAACAAGTCATGCAGTATCTGTGGACAATAGAAAAAGGATTTCTAAAAGATATTTTAGAACATTTTCCTGAGCCCAAACCGCACACTAACACCGTATCTACCATCCTTAAAATCCTTATGGAAAAAGGATTTGTCGACTATACAACTTTTGGAAGACAACACGAATATTTTGCGTTGGTGTCTAAAGAAAGTTACAGTGGTAGAAGCATCAAAAGTCTCGTAAGAAACTATTTTGAAGGCTCTTATAAAAATGCGGTGTCGTTTTTAGTCGAAAAAAATGAAATCAGCGTTGAAGATTTAGAAAAACTTTTGGACGAACTCAAAAACAAAGACTAATGGACGCTTTTCTATTATATTGTCTCAAGATGATCACTTGCTCAGCGGTGATGTACGCTTACTATTTGTTGTTTTTAAAAGACAAAACTTTTCACCATTATAACCGGTTTTATTTACTATTAACGGTAATAATAAGTGTTAGTCTGCCATTGTTAAAGCTGTCGTATTTCACGATAGATGTTAATCCGAAGCTTATATTTTTGTTTCAAAATTTACAATCAACCGAAAATCCTATTAATCATGGCATCACTATTCATCAAATTTTTTATGCTGTTATTGGACTTGTTTCAGTCGTACTTATAGCAAAATTAGTAATAAGTTTAATAAGAATCAATCACATCAAAAAGTTATTTCCTCATGAGGAATTGCAGGGTATTAAGTTTTACCAAACCAACCTAGACGAAGCACCGTTTTCGTTTTTTAGAAATCTATTTTGGAAGCAATCGATCCAAATGGAATCTGCTGTAGGACAACAAATCCTAAAGCACGAGATGGTACACATCGAGCAAAAACATACTTGGGATAAGCTGTTTATGCAAATCATGAAGTCTGTTTTTTGGATGAATCCCATTTTCTATATCATTAATAAAGAAATCAATCTTATACACGAATACTTAGCGGACAACAAAGCTGTTAAACGTTCTGACACCAAGGCATTTGCGCAGATGCTTTTGGAGAGTCACTTTCCGGGGACGACTTTGCCAGCGACAAGTCCATTTTTATCATCTAACCTCAAAAAAAGATTAAAAATGCTTACTAAAAGTAAAACCAAATACAGTTATGCGCGCAGGATTTTTGCTTTGCCGCTATTGTTTATGCTGTCTTTCGCCTACCTCGTTAACGCGAAAAACCAAAAAATAAAAAAGACAAATATTGAAATTGAACAAGCAATCCAAGGTATGAAAAAAGATACTACGATTGTCGATACAATATCGTTGTCTTCGATGCCTAAAGCGGTTAAGTCTGCTCAGGAAGGACTTTCGTCTGTTAACAATCAGATTAGTAATGATAACAAATTGATTTCTGAAATCAATAAAAAAATCTCTGATAAAAACAAAGCAATCAATGATTTAATAAAAGCAAAAAAAGATGACTCACCAGAGTATCTTGCAAAAACGAAAGAAGTTGAAGCTTTAGCAAATGAAGCTGATAAAATCATCAACTCTGACCGTTATCAAGCGATGTTAAAAAGATCAGACGACTATGCCAAACAAATTGATGCGTATTACAATTCTGCGGAATGGAAACAAAAAGTAGCGCAAATTGAAAGAAATGCTGCCGAAATTGAGAAAAAATACAATTCTTCTGAGTGGA
The DNA here is from genome assembly GCF_057652215.1 of Soonwooa sp. T0.1_25. Classification (NCBI taxonomy): domain Bacteria; kingdom Pseudomonadati; phylum Bacteroidota; class Flavobacteriia; order Flavobacteriales; family Weeksellaceae; genus Soonwooa; species Soonwooa sp. T0.1_25. The sequence continues at coordinate 220,596 of NZ_JBYFBZ010000003.1, forward strand.
AAAAGAAAATCGCAGACATGGAGCAACGTGCTTTAGAAATGGAGAAAAAATATAATTCTCCTGAGTGGAAAAAGAAAATGGCTGATATCGAAAAACGCGCTGCCGAAATGGAGAAAAAATTCAACTCTCCTGAGTGGAAAAAGAAAATGGCTGATATCGAAAAGCGTTCTGCAGAAATGGAGGAAAAATTCAACTCGCCAGAATGGAAAAAGAAAATCGAAGAAGCTGCTAAAAGTGGTAGCAATGTCTATATCTACAACGGAAAAGATTATATAAGTGCAAATGATGGGTCTAAACTAAATCGCGTCTTAAATCTTTCTGATTTTGCAATGTCAGATATCGAATTGGAAAAAATACTGAAGGATTTACCGACTTTCGAATTCAAGGATTTTGGTTTTGAAGACATTGGGTTTGGTAGAGAGATGACGGCTAAAGAAAAACGTCAGTACGAAAAACGTAAAAAAGAAATCCAAGAGCTTCAGAAAAAAATAAACGAAAAGCGTAAAGATTTGAGAAGCGAAAAATCAATGGTTGATCGTCCTTGGGTTGTTAGTTCTGCAAAAACAATTGCTGCGCCAAGAATCTTTGCTGCGCCTTCTAGCGGAATTACGTTATTCAAAAATGATAATCTTTTTACAATTGATGGATTAGATTTTAGAAATTATTCTTCAGGACAAATGAAGTTTTTCATCAATGGTAAAGAAGTTACAAAAGCGGAAATGGATAAAATTGCACCAAAAGATATCAAAAATGTTAATGTTAATAAATACAATGACAAAGGTGAAATAAGAATCGAAACTAAATAAACCACACACAGTTATATTTACACATACTGCCTCTATTTTATTTTAAATTATGAGGCAGTTTTTTTAATAAATTAAGACTATGAGATTATTACTTATTTTTTGTTTAGCATTAAATTTTTTAAACCTTTTCGCGCAAAATCAGCGTTACATTTATGAATACAAATTGGTCAAAGATTCCACAAATAAGGCTAATCAACGTATCGAAATGATGTATTTGGATACATCCAAAGAAGGTTCAGAATATTACAGTTATACGGCTTATCGTTCGGATTCGTTGGTTCGTGCAGCTTTAGAAATGGAGTTAAAAGCAACAGGGATGGTTAATATTAAACCTAATATGAAGGTCGATGCAGAACGTTATTCGGTTTCAAAAACTTACCCTGATTTTAAAACAGAATTGCATAACCGTATCGGAATGAATCGCTATAAAATTGCAGACGAAAGAAAACTAACTTGGAAAATACTTCCGGATAAATAACAAATAGGGAAGTGGCAGACGCAAAAAGCAACTTTAGATTTTTCGGGAAGAGAATGGACGGCGTGGTTTGCTAACGAAATTCCGTTGCAGGACGATCCTTACAAGTTTTCTGGACTTCCTGGTTTAATTGTTAAAATTGAAGATAAGACGCAATCTCATATTTTGGAACTGAAAGGTATTAAAACCTTAACTGCTGAAGAGGTTAAAAATTTCAAAAAACCAAAAAACGAATTGACTTTAAATATGAAAGAATATCAAAAGTTGCTGGATGATTATGCGAAAGATCCCACACAAGGCTTCAAACAAGCAACTATGGGCGGGATTATCATGATGCCAGCGGAAGGCGATAATCGTTGGATGAAGGAGCGCGAAGCTCAGTTAAAAGAAGAACTTAAAAAAGACAATAACAAAATAGAATTGTCTTTTAAATAAATTTTTAAAACAAAAAAATCCGAAGCTAAAAACTTCGGATTTTATATGTATAAATAAAATGATTAGTTCATTTTTTTAGCATCAGCAACAAATTGTGCTAATCCGCTGTCTGTTAATGGGTGTTTTAACAAGTTAAGGATTGATGGAAGTGGCGAAGTGATAACATCAGCACCAATTTTTGCACAATTGATGATATGCATTGGATTTCTGATAGACGCTGCTAAAATTTGAGTGTCAAATAAATAGTTATCGTAGATTGTTCTGATCTCTTGGATTAACTCGATACCATCAACAGAAATATCATCTAATCTTCCTAAAAACGGCGAAACATAAGTAGCGCCAGCTTTAGCAGCTAACAAGGCTTGACCAGCTGAGAATACTAATGTACAATTGGTTTTGATGCCTTTGTCAGAGAAGTATTTTAGCGCTTTGATACCGTCTTTAATCATTGGGATTTTAACAACGATTCTTTCGTGTAAAGCTGCTAACTCTTCACCTTCTTTGATCATTTCTTCATAAGTTGTTGAAAGAACTTCTGCAGAAACGTCACCATCAACGATGTTGCAGATGTCAACATAATGCTTGTTGATTGCTTCTTTACCAGCGATACCTTCTTTAGCCATTAGCGATGGATTGGTTGTAACACCATCCAAAATTCCTAAGTCTTGAGCTTCTTTAATCTGCTCCAAATTAGCAGTGTCGATGAAAAATTTCATTATTTTTTAGTTTTAAAATCTTAATTACAAAGATAGTTTAATTATTTTCCTTTAAACAAAAATTGGAAGCCAAGGCCTCCAATTTTTTTATTTTTTTAGTTCAGCTTCTTTAGCTTTAAACTCGTTGTACTTCGCTGTGTTTTGCGTCGCATTATAAAGTCCTTTTAGTAAAGAAACCATGTCGGCATCTTTAGGGTCTAATGCATAAGCTTTCTCTGCATATGGGATTGCTTTTGCAAACCTTGCACGACGTAATTCCATCACTTTGTTAGCTTCATCGATTTTCTTAGCTTTTCTAAGGGCGTTGAATTCATCAACTGTTTTTGAGTCGTCCCCCATGATAAGATATACCATATTGGTTAATGCATTCTTATTGCTAGGATCAAGACTAATTGACTTGTTGAACGCCTCTTCAGCTTCTTTTTGTTTAGAAGCATCTTTGCTTAAAACGACACCTAAATTGTAGTAATTAACTGCATCGTTAGGGTTTTTAGCAATTTGAGACTTTAATGAATTTACAAATTCTTCAGTTTTTCCAGCTTTGTAATAAGCAAGTCCTAAAGTATTACCAAGTTTTGCGTTGTTCGGGAATTTTTTAAGACCTTTCTGTGCAACATCAATGGCTTGATCATACTTTTCCATTTCCATTAACAAAGCAGATTGGATGTCGTACATTTCCTCTTCTTTGCTTGGTGTTTTTTCTTCTTTAAAGTCAGTATAATCACTAGAAGCGCCCATCTTTTTATAAAGATCAAAAGTCGCTTTATCTAGGTTGTCAACAGCATTAGTTTTTTTATTTTTAGCAGTATATACGGTTTCAACACCTGTATAATTCATTGCGATTAATTGATCGAAAACTCTTGCAGATTCTTCTTTCTTGTTACCTTGCGCATAAGACACAGCTGAAGAATAAAGCAAACTTTGGTTTTCGGCACCTGCAGCTTTAGATAAATAGTAAGCTTCTTCGAACTGTTTTGCTGCACCAGCTAAATCTTTAGCCTGATAAAGGTCATAAGCTTTTTTGTTAATCGTTTGGTATGACGCATTGAGTTGGTTACCCAATTTACTAGCTAAAGATGGAGAATACTTTTCTTCTTTTAAAGATAATCCAGCACCTAGCTTATCAGCTTGTTCTTTTCCAACAAAGTAAACTTTGTTTTTGTCATTGTCTTTACCTGAATAGATTGTAGACTTTCCTAAATCTGTAATTTTTGAAAGGATTTGTGCGCCTTCCGCAATTTTTCCAGCTTTTACTAGGCCAAGACCTTTAGCATAATAATATTGTTCTTGAAGAGATGGCTCTAATAAATAGATTTTGTCTCCGAAAATAGCTTCAGCTTTTGATACTTCAGCCGCAGTTCCGTTAACATCGCCTTGGTCTGCAGCCTTTACTGCATTAGCGATTTCTTTTTTTTGAGCAAATGACAGCGAAGCCGCAATCATTGTTAAGCTTAAAAATATTTTTTTCATTTATTTTAAAATTTATTCTTCGTTATTGTTGTCTTGGTTTTCTTCCATAGTTTCCGATGTTGGATTTTCTTCAGAAGATGTTTCCTTTACAATTGTTGTACCATCTTCGTTAGTTGTTGCTTCTCCGTTTTCAGATTCTTCATCTTCAACCTCTTTGTCCATTTCTACTTTTGCAATCGCAGCAATTTCGTCATTTCCTTTTAGGTTAATCAATTTAACACCTTGTGTATTTCTACCCATCACACGAAGTTCGGCAGTGTTCATTCTAATAGCAACACCAGAACGGTTGATAATCATTAATCCATCTTCGTCAGTAACTGATTGGATGGCGATAAGATCGCCCGTTTTTTCTGTAATGTTAAGTGTAATAACACCTTTACCACCACGGTTTGTGATACGATAATCTTCAACAGCAGTACGTTTTCCGTAACCTTTTTCTGAAACAACTAATACAGTATCATTTTCTAAATCATTAACGACGATCATACCTATTACTTCGTCACCCGCTCCAAGGTCGATACCACGTACACCAATTGATGTTCTACCAACAGCACGTACTTTTTCTTCTGGGAAACGAATACATTTACCACCTTTAGAAGCGATCATAATTTCAGAACTTCCGTTCGTTAATTTAGCACCTAAAAGCATATCGTCTTCACGAATTTCGATCGCGTTAACACCATTAGTTCTTGGTCTAGAATATGCAGCCAATGATGTTTTTTTGATGGTTCCGTTTTTGGTAATCATCACAACATTCATTTGGCTTGTGTAGTCTTCGTTTTTAAGATCTTTGGTACGGATGTAAGCTTTAATTTTATCATCTGGTTCGATGTTGATAAGGTTTTGAACCGCTCTACCTTTAGCCGTTTTAGAACCTTCAGGAACTTCGAATACTCTTAACCAGAAACATTTTCCTTTTTCAGTAAAGAATAATAAATACTCGTGGTTGGTTGCTGTAACGATGTATTCTAAGAAATCTTCGTCACGCGTTGTTGCGCCACGGTTACCTACGCCACCTCTTGACTGAACTTTGTATTCTGAAAGAAGTGTTCTTTTAATATAACCAGCGTGCGAAATTGTTAATACAACTTTCTCATCTGGGATAAGGTCTTCGATTGACATTTCTCCACCAGAATAATCGATTTCTGAACGTCTTTCGTCACCATATTTTTCTTTAACTTCAAGAAGTTCATCTTTAATAATTTGATATCTTCTCGGTTCGTTTGCTAAAATATCTTCCAAGTCATTGATTAAAGCCATGATTTGCTCGTACTCATCACGGATTTTGTCCAATTCCATTCCTGTAAGACGAGCAAGTCTTAGGTCAAGAATCGCTTGAGCTTGGATGTCGCTAAGATCGAATTCTGCAATTAATCCTTCTTTTGCTTCCGCTGGATTTGCACTATGACGAATAATAGAAATCGCTTTGTCCAAAGACTCTTGCGTTCCGATTACCTTCATGAATCCTTCTAAGATATGCGCTCTTTCACGCGCTTTTCTCAATTCGTATTCTGTACGTCTAACGATCACAACGTGACGATGATCTACGAAATGATGAATGATGTCTTTTAAATTAAGTTGCTCTGGACGCCCTTTAACCAAGGCAATATTATTAACACTGAAAGAAGTTTGTAGTGCAGTATATTTGTACAATAAGTTAAGTACAACATTCGGGATCGCGTCGTTTTTCAATTCATAAACAACACGAAGACCGTTTCTGTCAGACTCGTCACGGATTTCATAAATTCCAGGGATTTTATCATCCTTAACCAACTCTGCAGTTCTTGCAATCATTTCAGCTTTGTTAACCTGATAAGGAATTTCTGAAACGATAATTGCATTACGGTTTCCGATTTCTTCAAAGCCAACTTTAGCTCTCAAAATAATACGCCCACGACCTGTATGGAAAGCATCTCTAACGCCATCGTAACCGTAGATAATACCACCAGTTGGGAAGTCAGGCGCAATAATATGCTTCATCAATTCATCAATCGTAATTTCGCGATTATCGATATATGCACAAATTGCATCAATACTTTCTGACAAGTTGTGTGGCGCCATATTAGTTGCCATACCAACCGCAATACCAGATGCACCATTCACCAATAGGTTAGGGATTTTCGTTGGTAAAACCGTTGGCTCTGTTAAGCTGTCATCGAAGTTATTTTGGAAATCTACAGTTTCTTTGTCAAGATCTGCAAGGATTTCGTCAGAGATTTTTTTAAGTCTAGCTTCGGTGTAACGCATTGCTGCTGGCGGGTCACCGTCCATAGATCCGAAGTTTCCTTGCCCATCTACCTGCTCGTAGCGAAGGCTCCAAGGTTGAGCCATACGTACCATTGCATCGTAAACCGAGCGGTCGCCATGTGGGTGATATTTACCCAAAACATCCCCAACAATTCTGGCAGATTTTAAATATTTTCTATTAGAAAAAACACCCAAGCCATACATCCCGTAAAGTACTCTTCTGTGTACTGGTTTTAATCCGTCTCTTACGTCAGGTAAGGCTCTGGACACAATTACCGACATCGAATAATCGATATAAGAGGACTTCATTTCATCAACAATGTTGATAGGAATTAACTTTTCTCCTTCTGATCTCATCTATATTCTTTAAAATTAACCGGGAAAATTCCCTATTTTTTAGTTCTTTAAAATTGATTTTAATGCTATTTTTGCTAAAATTTTCCATTAGCAAACGCATCTGCTAAAATACGAAAATTTTGCCTAATATTGCCTATCAAATTCAACTTATTGTCTAATTAAAATCAAATAAATGAGTATTTTAAGTATCACTTTTCATACAACCGAAAATCGCCTCCCAGAATGGGACCAATATTGTGATAATGAGCTTCATAACATGGTCGAAAACTTAATAGATGTGGACAAATATATTCTGTCAGAAGTTAGTACGGACATGGTAAGGGAAGGTCGTAATACTAATCTTCTTTTGGTCTTCGCAAATGAGGAACTTCGAGAAGGATTTCTCTTAAGTGAGCTTCCAAATATTGCTGAACGCATCGACAAGGTTTTTGGACAGGAGGTGATGATTTTTCCAACCATGCTAAATCAAAAAAGGCTCAGATTTTAACATCCGAGCCTTTTCTTTTTTATATAGCGATTTGATTAATCCTTTCTACTCATCAAGATTCTAAGAATATACCAGAATAATAACATAATTGATGAGAATAATTGTAAAGATGCCCCTACATATTGGTCTGTAGTATAAGTGTCTTTTAGTTTATTGGTTTGGTAAAGGATACTCGCAGATGCTATCAAAATCATCCCTACAGAAAACCAAAGGCCTAAGTTGAATCCGAAAATTGCACCTGCAATAATAAGTCCTAAAGCGACAAATCCTCCAATAACGATGATGGATCTTAAGAAAGAGAAATCAGTTTTACTAAAGAAAGCGTAAGCACTAAGTCCAATAAATAAAGCTAATGTAAGAATTGCAGCTTGATAGATGACATCTAGACCAGTGTATCCAACGGCAATATACATGATTGGTAAGAAGATGATCGCTTCTAATAATACATAAAAACCAAGCCCCATATATTGTGTAGATCGACTTTGCGCCAGTGTCCATTTGTTGGCTAATGTTGATGCCAACCAAAATGCACCAAGGATAAATAACCAAGTGAATTTCTGCTGAAACATTGCAAAAATATAGTGTTCTGGGACGATATTAATTAATACAGTTTCGACAACGATGAAAGCCAAGATAGCTAGAGCAACGTGTCCGTAGGTTTTCTTGTAAAACTCCGCCTTTTCTAGGTCGGTAGCTTGTGATACTAATGTTTGCATATTGCGTTATTTTTTATTCTTTTTCGAATATAGAAAAATATTACTTTCCAACAAAAAAAGAACCTCATTTGAGATTCTTTTGTATATAATTTAAGAAAAAATTATTCTTGTGGACCTTTTGGTTCTTCTTTTGGACCTCCAAATACAAATTTGATTAAGACAGGAAGTGTCGTAACAAGAACAATGATAATAATGATCCATTCTAGGTGAGATTTAAGATCGATTCCGAATTGATCTTTAAAAACTTTATCCAAATAATGTCCTGCAAATACCAAACTGAATGACCAAAGCACTGCACCAATAATGTTGTCCAGCAAAAATCTTTTCTTGTCCATTTTAACAATACCAGCAACAATCGGGGTGAAAGTTCTTACAACGGGTAAAAATCTTGCCATAATTACAGCCATACTACCGTGTTTTTCGAAAAAATCATGTGCTTGATAAAGATACTTCTTTTTGAAAAGCATTGTGTCAGGACGTTTGTACAAAGCTGGTCCAGTTTTAACGCCGAAATAATATCCAACTTCGTTACCGATGATTGCAGCTAAAGAAATACAACTTGCAAGAATGCTCGTGTCTAGAAGGTCGTTGCCCGTCCCACCAAGTGATTCTTTAACAATTTCTACTGCATAAATTCCCGATACGAACAATAGAGAATCTCCCGGTAAAAAGAAACCAACGAAAAGGCCAGTTTCTGCAAAAATGATGAATAATATTAGCCAAAACCCACCCATTTTAATGTAAAACTCGGGGTTTAACAAGTCTTTCCAGCTTTCAAAGTGTTCCATATTAATTTTTGTGTCGCAAATATACTTAATTGATTAATTTTATCTATGATAAGGGGCGTTAATTTTAGTTAAAATTTATCGGTTTTTAAAACTGATTTTCATCAGCTTCGGCTTGCCCTTCCGCCATTAGAAAGGATTTTAAGAAAGGGGTTATGTTGCCATTCATCACGCCATCGACATCCGAAGTCTCATATCCCGATCGTACATCTTTTACCAATTTGTAAGGATGCATAACGTAATTTCGGATTTGGCTTCCCCATTCAATTTTCATTTTGTTAGCTTCAATTTCGTTTCGCGCACGCATTTTTTCTTCAAGTTCCATTTCATAAAGTCGAGACTTCAAGAGTTGCATGGCTTTTTCTTTATTCTGAAGCTGAGAGCGGGATTCGGAGTTTTCTATGATAATGCCAGTCGGTGCGTGTCGAAGTCTAACGGCGGTTTCTACTTTGTTAACATTCTGTCCACCAGCGCCTGACGAACGCATAGTTTCAAAACTAATATCTGCTGGGTTAATATTAATTTCTATGGTGTCGTCCACCAAAGGATAAACGTAGACCGAAGCAAAACTCGTATGTCGCTTCGCATTACTATCAAATGGCGAAATTCTCACCAAACGATGGACGCCATTTTCACCTTTTAGATAACCGAAAGCAAATTCGCCTTCTATCTCCAAAGTCACCGTTTTGACACCAGCCACGTCACCTTCTTGGAAGTTAAGCTCCTTAACTTTATAGTTTTGCTTTTCTGCCCACATGATGTACATACGCATCAACATCCCCGCCCAGTCGCAGCTTTCGGTTCCGCCGGCGCCAGCCGTAATCTGAAGCACTGCAGAAAGTTCATCACCTTCATTAGAAAGCATGTTTTTGAATTCTAAGTTTTCAATTTTTTCGACAAGTTTTGGGAAGTTTTCGTCCAACTCTTTCTCGCTGTCTGCATCTTCTTTTGCAAATTCTATCAAAACTTGTAAATCTTCGAACTCACTAAAAATATCTTCGTAATCTTCCACCCATTTCTTCTTAGATCGAAGCTGTTTTAAGAAAACTTCGGCTTCTTTTGGATTATCCCAAAATTCTGGAGCCGCCGTTTTTTCGTCGTCATTACTTATTTCGATTTTCTTTTTTTCGATTTGAAGATACTTGTGCAAATCCTTAATTCTGGCACTGATGTCTTTTATCTGGTCGTTGTTGATCACGGGTTTTTATCAATTAGTTTTGCAAAATTAGACATTCAAAAATATTTAAGGCTATTTTCTATGAATTATTCTCGGGATTTTCTTCTTTATTAAAACCTATACTTCGCACATGTTCTTCTTTTCTAACGTAGAATTGAAGCTCTTGTTGCAAGGTCAAAATTCTTGGATAAAATTCTTCTTCCGAATTAATGCTTACTTCTTGCAAAAATAAATGTATACTGCTGAGATATTCTTGTGTTAATTTGCCGGCAGCTTCTTTGAGCGCAGCATCCAAAATTGTCTGATTAATTTTTAAAGTTATAACTTCTTTTTTAAGATAAAGATTACGGATTCTTTTTTTGAGACTTTGCGTAAAGTCAATAATCATCGTATTGGAAAAAACTTTCATCTTTTGCGCTGTCTCTCTCCAGAAAGGCAGTTGATCGGCTTTGTTGTATTTTAAAACTTCTAGTAAAGTCGCGTCGTCGGTAAGATGCTGTAACATATAATACAAAATCATTTCGGCGCGTTCTTGCGGATTCGGTGGGAAAATCGGAATCATCACATCAAAGCGTCCTGGCGCAAGGATTTCTGAGTCTATATCCGAGACATTTTTTGCAGCGCCAATCATTAAGATGTGCTCTTTCTCGAACTTATCGATGGTGTGGAAAATAATATTTTTAGTTTCTTTAAGCTCCCAAGCGTAACCATCTTGACTTTCTTTTTCTTCCATAATAACATCGAAATCATCTAAGAACAGAAGGATTTTTTCTTGCTTCATGATGCTAACTAAAAAGTCATTAAAATCCGATTTTTCGTTATTAAAGAAATTAGTTTTCAGATAAGATTTTCGGATTTCCTCGAATTTGTAATCGATAATTTTTGCAATGCGTTTTGCCCAAAATATTTTTCCGCTTCCTGGAGGACCATAGAGAATAATTCCAGCTGCACGATGGATTCCCCAATTGTTAAGCTGATTCTCGTCGGTGAAAGGCTCTAGCATGTCGATAATGTAAAAATATAAATCGCTATAACCGATAAAATCTTTTTGGAAAAGTGGCGTTTTCTTCCCAAAATAATCATACACAAATTGATAATCGCCTCCTAATTCTCGATCGATATTGTAACTAGACACAGACGCTTTGTAAAGTCCGTTGTCAAAAAGATTTTTGTGTTCTTTATTAATTAAATCATCAACTTCTTCTATTGGTTTCGAAATTGTTTCGGCGATGTCTTTTGGTGTTTTCTCTTTTTCTAGGTCACTGCTATATTTTGATAGAAAGTCTTTTTGTTCTTTCACAAATTTTGTAAATTCTGGCGTCGCTTGCATTTTGTCATTGATGACAGAGTCGATATTTAATTCAAAATCTTGAACGAATTTTTTTAAATTCTCCGTAGGTATGTTGATGTCTTTTGCAAGACTTGAAAAATCTTTAAGCATATTCTTTCTTTTGTTCTAAATTATCAAAAATTATACAAACTTGGTTTGTGCTGACATTTGTTCATGAAAATTATTACAATTAATTTTGTCAAATGACTTGGGATGAGATTTTAAAACCGATAAAAGAAAGCGATTATTTTAAAAATTTGTGGCAAAATGTTAATCATGAATATAAGTCTAGTAAATGTTTTCCTCCAAAAGAACAGATTTTTCGTGCTTTAGAATTGACGCCTTTTGATGAGGTTAAAGTCGTGATTATTGGTCAAGATCCGTATCATAATGACAACCAAGCCAACGGACTTTGTTTTTCTGTGACCGAAGGTGTTAAGGCGCCACCATCACTTAAAAATATTTTTACTGAATTAAAAAATGATCTCAATATAGAACGTTCCAAAACCGAATTAGATGATTGGGGAAAGCAAGGTATTTTACTACTGAATGCAACATTGACGGTTAAAGCGCACGAACCCAATTCGCACAAAGATTTGGGTTGGGAAAAGTTCACCAATTTTATTATCGAAAAAATTTCGGAGGAAAAGGAAAATGTTGTTTTTGTATTGTGGGGTGCTTTTGCACAAAAAAAAGCAGGATTAATAAACCCTGCTAAACATTTTATTCTTCAATCTGCGCATCCATCGCCGTTTTCGGTACATCGTGGATTTTATGGAAGTAAAGTTTTTTCTAAAATCAACGAATATTTAATATCGAAACAAAAATCTGCGATTGACTGGTAATTTATTTCTGCTTTTGAATTTCTAAACCGATAGAATTTTTGGTGCCAGCTGGTTTTTCATTTTTGGAAGGATAAGGCGACACGGTTTTTAAACTAATGTCGTAGCCATATACTGTTTCGGATTTTTTAAGACCGCGAGATTCCATTTCGGTCGTTGCTAATTGTATCGTTCTAGGTCGAGAACTTGGCGTCATAACTTCTATCTCCGCAACTGCAACGCCTGACCAAACGCAAGTCATACCTTCTGGACAACGGCTATCTTCGATAATTCCGTTATATTTTATGCTTAGATCTGTACCTGCGATTTGTTTATAATCGCCCATATCGATGTTTACTTTTTTCAAACCTGATGTGTTTGTTGATTGGCTGCTAGTCGAAGTAGAAGTTGAACTAGAGTTGGATGTAGAAGTTGTTGTTTTCTTCTGCGCTTCGCAACTTAAAATTCCTAAAGATAGGATTGTTGTTAATAAAACAGGACGTATCATAGTTTAATATTTTGTGAGGTTTAAATGTATTTAAAAAAATGCATAATACATAACTACCAAAAACATTGCCATTCCGACCATGAAGTTAAATCCTGTCCCGTAAAGGAAGCCTATTAAAGCGCCTTTCATAGAGTTGAAAGCTTTTTTCTTGTCGTTCATGTCATGCAGAAGTTCTCCGATTAATACGCCCAAAAGCATCCCAATTAAAAAGCCAAAAGGAACCGGAATTAAAAACATACCTGCAATTGTCCCAACAAACGAGCCAATGCTTCCCCAGCGTGTTCCGCCATATTTTTTATTAGTTCTTGCAGGAATTACATAATTGAGAACCGCAGAAATTGCTGTCAAAATTCCGAAAATCCAAACGTACAACATCGGCATATCCGAATCTGTCCCAAATTTAAAAATTAAAAAGCCAGCCAAACTTATGACCAATCCTGGTAATACGGGGAGAAACGTCCCAAGAATCCCGATGATTAATAATATGATGCTGACAAGTGTGATTAATCCTTCCTCCATGTTCTAAATTTGAGTTAAAAATAAGGATTTTCGGTAAGGTGAAAAATAAATTGTTAATTTTGTAAATATGAAAGACGAATTGGACGATACCAAAGATTTTTTGCAAAACATTAGTGACCAGATTAATGTTTTTTTTGCACAGTATTTTCGAGGTGATGCTGCTTGGATTTTTCAGGTGACGTCCAAAATTTTGGTGCTATTAGGCTTTTTATTTTTAGTAGATTTTCTAATCAAATTAGGCTTTAAACTGGTTTCAAAATATTTTTCGAATCCAGAAAAGTATCCATTTGTCTATTCTTTAATTAAAGCTCGTTTTTTTAACTCAATTGCGCACATTATTGCGTTGGGTCTTTGTACGTTTGCTCTGGATTCCATTTTTTATGCGGGCATGCATAAGATTACTAAAGGTATTCTCGATAAGATTGTCGACATTGGGCAAGTTGTTGTTATCGCTGGTTTGGGCTTGCGACTTTACAACGCGATTGAGAAGTATTATATCCTTACAAAAGACAGTTACAAATTGATTGCTTTTCGTGCGATTTCGCAAACCGTTAAGATTTTTGGTGGTGTAATTTTGTTTTTTATCGCTATCAAAATCATATTTAACATCAGTGCTGGGACAATTTTGGGAAGTCTTGGGGCAATTACTGCAGTAATGGTTTTGGTGTTTAGAGATACTATTTTGGGTTTTGTAACAGGGATCCATGTGGCGACCTCTCGAAGTTTGAAAGTTGGTGATTGGATTGGCATTCCGAAATATAATTTGGAGGGTAATGTTATGGAAATTAGTCTTTTAACAACCAAAATTATGAATTTTGATAAGACAATTTCTACCGTTCCGACTTATGATTTGATGACCACCGAAATTCGAAATTATCAAGTGATGACCGAAGGAAATCTTCGTCGTATAAAGCGTTCGATGATTTTTAATATTAAATCTTTTCATTTTTTAGAAGAAGCAGATCTAGATCGTTTAGAAAAAGTAAATTTAATTTCTGATTATATTAAAACCAAACGTTCCGAAATCGCAAGGGAACAAAACGATTATCACAATCCTGAAAATGATCTCAACCGTCAACAATTGACCAATATTGGGGTTTTCAGAAAGTATGTAGAAGCTTATCTTAAACATAATCCTAATATCGAGCAGAAGGAAATTATCCTCGTTCGACAACTCGAAAACACAACGCAAGGTCTTCCATTGGAGATTTATTGTTTTACAATTTACTCGAATTTAGCAGACTACGAGCGCGTTCAGTCAGATATTTTTGACCATCTTTTGGTCGCAGCGCAAGACTTTGAGTTGGAGATTATGCAAGTCAATAAAATTTAAAATCAAATTAAAAAATGACAACAAAACTAAGTGTCAATATCAATAAAATTGCAACTTTAAGAAATGCAAGAGGTGGCGATGTGCCAAGTGTAACACAAATTGCAATCGATGCGCAGAAATTTGGCGCACAAGGTATTACCATCCATCCAAGACCTGATGAAAGACATATCACTCGCAAAGATGTTTATAATCTAAAACCTTTGGTCACAACCGAATTTAATATTGAAGGAAATCCTTATCCAGATTTTATTAAAATGGTTTTGGAAGTGAAGCCTGAGCAAGTAACTTTAGTTCCTGATGCAGAAGATGCGATTACATCAAATGCTGGCTGGGATTGTAAAACGCATTTGGATAAGTTGACAGACATCGTTTCGACTTTTAAAAATGCGGGAATTCGAACTTCGATTTTCTTAGATCCATATCCCGAAATGGTAGAGTGGGCAGCAAAAACGGGAGCAGATCGAATCGAACTTTACACAGAAGCTTTTGCAAAAGAATATCCAAATAATCCTGAAGCAGCGATTAAAGATTACTACGAAACTTCACTTAAAGCAACCGAATTTGGTTTAGGAATTAACGCAGGACATGATTTAAGTTTAGACAATTTAAAATATTTTTCTGACAATATTCCTAACTTATTGGAAGTTTCGATTGGTCATGCTTTGATTTCGGAAGCTTTGTACATGGGATTAGAAAACACCATCCAAGCTTATCTGAAGAGATTGGCGAAATGGTAGAACATAAATGATGAATTATTAATTATGAATTTTGGAAAATATTTAAAATCTAAAATTCAAAATTAAAAGTTTTAAAATGGAAATATTACATTCTAAAATATACGGAGAAGATAAGGCTGGGACGCCTTTGTTGGTGCTACATGGACTTTTCGGAATGCTCGACAACTGGGGAAGTTTCGGGAAAGAATTTGGAGAAATGATGCCAACGCATTTGTTGGATCTTAGAAATCACGGCAGAAGTTTTCATTCGTCGTCGATGACGCATGATGATTTAGCAAACGATATTATCAATTACATGAATGCTCATAACATGGATAAAGCCTATCTTTTGGGACATTCTCTTGGTGGAAAAGCGGTAATGCAATGCGCTATTAATTTCCCTGAAAAAATAGAAAAACTTATCGTTGTTGATATTTCGCCAAAAGCATATCCAGCACATCATCAAGGTATTATTAAAGCTTTGCAGTCGGTTGATTTTTCTAAAGTTGAATCGCGTCACGATGTGGAAGATGTTCTCAAAGAATTTATCCCAGAGACTTTTGTTATTCAGTTTTTGATGAAGAATCTTTATTGGACAGAGGATAAGAAGTTGGACTGGCGTTTTAACCTACAAACTTTGGCGGATAACTATACAGAATTTGTGTCTAACGCAATCAAATTTGGTGTTTACAATGGTCCGACTTTGTTTATAAAAGGTTCTAAGTCCAATTATATTCTTCCGCAAGACGATTTCTTAATCAAGCAACAGTTTCCGAATTCTAATTTGGTAGAGATTCCAAATGCCTCGCATTGGGTGCAAGCCAATAATCCAACTGATTTTGCAATTGCAGTTAAAGCATTTTTGTTTGATAAATAAGAGGTTTTAATTTAGAGTTTCAATGCGTATCTTTGTCGGAACTTGATTTTATAAAAACTACAGCTTGGAGGCACATCCGAAGGAAGAATACATTTTAGTAACTGGTGCAACGGGGATTTTGGGGCGCGTTATTGTTTTAGAACTTCTGAAACAAGGACGTAAAGTTCGTGCTACCAAACGTCCAAATAGCGATTTAAAAGATGTTTTGAATTCTTATAAATTCTATACCGATCAGCCTGATTTTTATTTTAACCAAATCGAATGGATTAATACCGATTTTGACGATATTTTTTCTTTAGAAAAAGCCGTTGAAAATGTCTCCGAAATTTACCATTGTGCGGCAAAGGTTAGCTTTCACCCGAAAGATCGTGACTTGATGTACAAAACCAATATCGAAGGAACAAAAAATCTACTTTACGCAGTACAAGATTCTGGTGTCGAAAAATTTTGTTTTGTAAGTTCTGTAGCGGTTTTAGATGGTTTTAATGACGAAAAATTACAGGACGAAACCTGCGATTTTAATTCTAAATTAGATCATTCAGCTTATGCTAAATCCAAACATTTCTCTGAAATGGAAATTTGGCGCGCAGCAGCTGAAGGACTCAATGTTGTCATCGTTAATCCGTCGATTATCATTGGTTCTGGCAATTGGTCGAGTAGTAGTGGTGAGATGTTTGGACAACTTGCAAAATCAGGCTTTTCGACAGATGGATCATCAGGTTATGTTGACGTTCGTGATGTGGCAAAAATTAGTATTCAGTTGATGGATTCTAATATATTTGATCAAAGATTTGTTTTAAATTCTGAAAATATTAAAAATGAAATCATCGCTAATAAAGTGAGAACAGCTGTTGGTCAATCACCAGTCAAAATTATTTCTAAATCTGTTTTAAATATTGGAAAAACGCTTAACATGCTATTTGGTTGGCTTATTCCGAGTCTTCGTATGGCGAACAAAGTTAATATTGAAGCCATAACTTCTGAGTCCAAACTCAGCAATCAAAAAATTAAAAAACAATTGAATTTCGATTTTATGCCCGTTTCGGAAAGCTTCGATTTTCATTTGAAAAATTATATACAAGATAAATAAATGAATATTGCAAATTTCTTGATAACCAATGCACAAAATTATCCTCTAAAGCAAGCTATCGGTTTCAAAAGTGGAGCAGGATGGTCGCATCTTAATTGGAGAAAATTGAAGACGGTGGTTTTCAAAACCGCAAATGCATTGAAGGAAGCCGGCATACAAAAAGGTGACCGTGTAGCGATCTATTCTGACAACTCGGCAGAGTGGATTACGATGGACTTGGCGACTTTGGCGATTGGTGCAGTAACGGTGCCGATATATTCGAGCAATACTAAAGATCAAGCCAAGCATGTTATCCTCGATTCGGGTGCAAAAATTATCTTGACAGGTAACAAAGACCATTACGACAACGCGATTGCTTTGTTGGAAGAATGTCCAAGTCTTGAAAGAATTATCGTTACCAAAACTTACGAAAGAATTATTCACGACCAAAGTATTCATCTTCAAAAATTCATAAAACCTGCAAGCGAAAACTTGGAGATTTTGGATATGCAAGAAGATGATTTGGCGACCATCATTTATACTTCTGGTACGACAGGAACACCAAAAGGCGTGATGTTGATGCATGGGAATTTTGTGAAAGCTTTTGACGCACATTTTGAATTTTTTAAATTTAAGAACTTTGAAGACGAACATTCATTTGCGTTTTTACCATTAACTCACGTTTTCGAAAGAAGTTGGACTTTATTAGCAATGTCTGGCGGTGCAAAAGTTTCGTTTTTGACGAATACAAAAGCCATTGCGGAAGAATTGCCGATTGTGCAACCAACGATGATGTGCTCGGTTCCGAGATTTTATCAGAAGATTTATATTAAAATTCAAGAAACGATTCAGAGTTTTTCACCAACTAAACAGAAGATCTTTAATTGGGCTTTGGGTGTTGGTTCTCAATATCACGAATTAAAACGACAAGAAAAATCAATTCCATTGGGATTGGGTTTAAAATATAATCTTGCCGATACTTTAGTTTTCAAAAAGATAAAAGGACAATTAGGTGGTCGATTATGGTTTATGCCTTGTGGTGGTGCTTCAATTTCTCCTGAGATTGCAAAATTTTTTGATGCGATGGGCATTCATTTGACGGTTGGCTACGGACTAACTGAAACGACGGCAACTTTGGCGCTTTATCCTTTAACTAAATATAAATTTGGGACAACTGGTCGTACGTTACCAGGCGTTGAAATTAAAATTGGTAATGACGAAGAAATTCTTGCAAAAGGAAATGGCATCATGAAAGGTTACTACAATCGTCCAGAAGAAACAGCGGAAGTTTTTACAGAAGATGGTTGGTTCCGGACGGGAGATTGCGGAACGATTGACGCCGAAGGCAATTTGACAATTACTGATCGTATCAAAGATTTGATGAAAACCTCGAATGGGAAGTATATTTCACCACAAGCGACGGAGAATCTTTTGACCAACGATGCTTTTGTACAACAAGCGGTTCTTATTGCAGAAGGTCGATCTTATGTAACAGCTTTAATTGTTCCAAATTTTGAAACTTTGGAAGAAAAAGCAAAACAAGAAAATATTACGTATCAATCTCACGAGGATTTAATTAAAAATCCGATAGTTGTGGAGTTTTACAATCAAAAAATAAATGAACTTCAAAAAGATTTAGCATCTTACGAAAAGATTAAAAAAATAAGTTTGATACCTCGAGATTTCCAAATGGATTTAGGTGAGATGACACCAACTTTGAAAGTTCGTCGTAAAGTGGTTTTAGAAAAATTTGCTGATCTTATCGAAGAAATGTACAAAGGTCATTAATTGAAAATCGAGTCCCGAAGGGACGATTTATTATAGAATAGGATGTAATCCTATTAAAGGGTGAATTTATTTTTAAAAAGTTAGAAGGGACGATTTAATAAAGAATAGGATGTAATCCTATTAAAAGGTGAATTTATTTTTAAAAATTTCGAAGGGACGATTTAATGAATGAATAGAATGTATGATATATGTTATAAAATTCCGAAGGGATGAATTATCATAGCCTAGAACGGAAGTCCTAGGAAAATAAAACATTTACGCAATAATCCCTAAAGGACAAATAATCATAACCTAGGACGCAGTCCTAAAAAAAACTATGGAAAATCAATTTTTAGGAAATAAAGACTTTAATATTAGTAATCACACGGTGACAGAATCTTGTCCATCGAATATTGCGATTATTAAATATTGGGGAAAATACGAAAATCAGATTCCAGCGAATCCAAGTATTAGTTATACGCTTAATAACTGTAAAACCAATACAACGATGGAATTTTTAGCGAACGAAGAGTTTTCGGTACAGACTTTTCTTGCAGGAAATGAAGAAAAAAAATTCGCAGAAAAAATTGAAAAATATTTTAAAAACATTGAAAAGTATTTGCCTTGGATTCTGAAAGGTAAGTTTATTATTAAAACTGAAAACACTTTTCCTCACAGTTCTGGGATTGCAAGTTCAGCATCAGGTTTTGGCGCGATTGCAAAATGTCTAATGGCTTTGGACGAAAAATTTTCGACGGAAAACCAACAACCAACAACCAGCAACTTAGATATTCAAAAAGCTAGTTTCTTAGCAAGATTGGGAAGTGGAAGTGCTTGTAGAAGTCTTTACAACGGCCTAATTGTTTGGGGGAAAACCAAGGAAGTTGCGGAAAGTTCGGACTTGTTTGCGGTTCCTTATCCGAACGACGAAATTCACTCGATTTTCAAAAACTTTAATGATTGGGTTTTGTTGATTCATGAAGGTGAAAAAAGCGTTTCTTCTACTGTTGGCCATGGATTGATGAACACAAATCCTTATGCGGAAAGACGTTTTCAAGAAGCTCATGAGAATTTTGAAAAGCTAAAAACGATTCTAGCGACTGGCGATTTGGATGGTTTTATCAAATTGACAGAACACGAAGCTTTGACTCTTCATGCGATGATGATGATGAGTGATCCTGCTTTTATTTTGATGAAAACAGGTACTTTGGAAGTGATTAATAAAATTTGGGAGTTCCGAAGAATTACGAGTTTGCCGTTGTTTTTTACTTTAGATGCTGGCGCGAATGTTCATCTTCTGTTCCCGAATCATCTTGAACAAGACAAAATTGAAAACTTTATCAATCAAGAATTATTGCCATTTACACAGAAAGGCGGCGTTGTTAAAGATGTAATGAGGTTTTAATTTTTAATAAAGAAATAATTTTATAAGTTGAGTAGAATGAAGATTCTACTCAATTTTTTTTAATGTTAAAAAAAGCTAGAAAAAAATAATCAATCAGTTTTGTGAACTTTTATCACTTTGTGGTTTAATCAAATTCAAACGAAGGGAAAGATCAATTTTGAACAAAAAAAACTTAATTTTAAAATCAAAAAAAATGAAAATCCATCACATCGCAATAATATGTTCAAGTTATGAGGTTTCGAAAAAGTTTTACACCGAAATTTTAGGTTTAAATATTATTCGTGAAGTTTATCGTGAAGAAAGACAATCTTACAAATTAGATTTAGCGATTAATAATCATTATGTTATCGAACTTTTTTTGT
This sequence comes from Soonwooa sp. T0.1_25, assembly GCF_057652215.1. NCBI lineage: Bacteria > Pseudomonadati > Bacteroidota > Flavobacteriia > Flavobacteriales > Weeksellaceae > Soonwooa > Soonwooa sp. T0.1_25. The sequence goes on from NZ_JBYFBZ010000003.1 coordinate 240,974, forward strand.
TCCCGAATTCACCAAAAAGAATGTCTCAACCAGAAGCTTGTGGATTACGACATTTAGCTTTTTCGATTGATGATGTTGAGCAAAAAAGACAAGAATTTATTTCAAAATCTTTAGTCTGTGAGGAAATCAGAATTGATGAATTTACCGAGAAAAAATTCTTTTTTACGCAAGATCCAGATGGTCTGCCATTGGAGTTTTACGAAAAATAATTAATGTGCATAACCACTAATAAAACTTACAAACATAATTCCCAAAACAATCAACGAAATGACAACATAAGTGTAATCTTTCTCTTTTAGATAACCGATTAGCGCAAAGATAATTCGCATTAACGGGGTGAGAATCAACAGTAAAATCCCTAATTGGATAATGCCCATGCCTTCAAAATGCTTAAGCGAATTCCAAAAGCTTTGCCATACATTTTCACTAGGAATTCCAAGTTGATCGTAGTTTTTTGGCATTTCAAAACCTTCAAGATAAAGCTTAATAAAACCAACTAATGAGGTCGTTACTGACAAAATAACGCCCAGACGAAGAAGATTTCCTACTGAGCGGTTAAGGTCCAAATCTGTGAATTCCTTTCTCATTTGTCGTTATTTAAAATTGTTGGTTAACCCGTTATACATCATATAAATCGACAAAATTGTAATAACAATCGCGAAGAAAGTTTTTAGTTTTTTAGTTTTAGAAACCATCAAAGTTTTAGCGCCGATAAGACTTCCCACAACAACGCCAATTAATACTGGCGCAACAATAACAGGGATAATTTCGCCTCGCTGAAAATAAATCAACGCACCAGCAACTGCCGTTACACCAATCATAAAATTACTAGTCGTCGTCGAAACTTTGAAAGGTAATTTCATCATATTATCCATGGCCAAAACCTTTAGTGCACCCGATCCGATACCAAGTAAACCAGACATTGCACCTGCAAAAACCATCATCAAAAATCCAGGAACTGTGTTTCTCGCCGAATAGTTTTTAATAACGCCTTTGTCTGGGAAAGTCCCATAAAGTTTTAATTTGTCCTCGAGACTTCCTTTTATTAAAGTTTCCTGATGATCAGGTTTTCCTTTTAAATTTAAGATTACGGTTAAAATTAAAATACTAGCAAAGATAATCCCGATGGTGTTAGGATTTAAGATCCCCGAAACTAAAGCTCCCAAAATGGCGCCTGCAGTTGTTGCAATTTCTAAAAACATCCCAATTCGCATATTGGTGAAGCCTTCTTTAACAAAAGCAACCGCCGAACCTGAAGATGTGCCGATAACCGAGATAAGAGATGCGCCGATGGCATAATGCATTGGGACGCCGAAGCCTAATGTTAAAAGCGGGATAATGATGACGCCGCCGCCTAGTCCCGTTAGTGAGCCTAATAGTCCTGCTGAGACTGCACCTAGGAATAAAATGATGATTTCCGTCATATCGCAAATATAATTGTATTGCTTCGCTTTTACAAGATATTCTGTATTTTTCTGTTGTAAACTTTAACTTCTTAGTTTTCTTCGGTATCTTTGGCATTATTATAATTTTTTTAAACATGAGCGAAACACACATCTGTCCAAAATGTCAATCAGAATATACTTACGAAAACGGAAATTTAATGACTTGTTCTCAATGTTTCAATGAGTGGGATCCCGCAGAAATTGACATGGAAGGCAGAATTTTGGACGCTAACGGTAACGAATTGAAAGACGGCGATTCTGTTGTTGTGGTTAAAGATCTTCCTGTTAAAGGTGCGCCGAAGCCTGTTAAAGCTGGTACCAAAGTTAAAAATATTCGACTAAGACCTGATAGCGATCATAATATCGATTGCAAAATTGATGGTTTTGGAGCCATGGCTTTAAAATCTGAATTTGTAAAAAAAGCTTAAAATTCTAAAATCAATCTAATTTAAAAGTAAAAGAAAAATGAAAATCGGAATTCTAGGTGGTGGACAATTAGGTCGAATGTTTATCCAAAATGCACTAAAGTATGATGATGAATTTTATACGATTGATCCCGCTTATGATGCCCCTTGTCACAATATTTCTTATTTTACGCAAGGCAATTTTAAAGATTATCAAACGGTTTTAGATTTTGGAAAAGATAAAGATGTTGTAACTATTGAGATAGAACATGTTAATGCTGATGCTTTGGCAGAACTAGAAAATCAAGGTGTTAAAGTGGTTCCTAATTCTAAAATTATTACAACCATTCAACAAAAGATTCTTCAAAAAGAGTTTTATAAAGAGAATGATATCCCGAGTCCAGATTTTGAAATTATGGACGGCACTTCCGAAGAAATCAAAATAGAATTTCCGTTTGTTCAGAAGCTTAATACGGGCGGTTATGATGGTAAAGGTGTACAACTTATCAAGAATGCAGACGATCTTAAAAAGCTTTGGGTAGAAGATTCGGTTTTAGAAAAATTAGTCGATATCGATAAAGAATTATCCGTTATCGTTGCTAAAAATGAACGTGGCGAAACCAAAACTTTTCCCGTAACAGAAATGGTTGCAGATCCCAAATTAAATCTTTTGGATTTTAATATTTGCCCAACCAATATTAGCGACGATGTAGCGCAACAGATAGAAAAGATTACTAACAAATTTTTGCAGGTTGTAGAATCTCCAGGACTTTTTGCCATCGAATTATTTTTGGATAAAAATGGAAAAGTTTGGGTTAACGAAACTGCGCCTAGGTTACACAATTCTGGACATCAAAGTCAAGAAGGTAACGCCAATTCTCAGTTTGAGCAGATGTATCGCGTGGTGACAAACTCTCCGTTAGCAGATACTGAGGCATTCACATTTAGTGGCATGTTAAACTTGGTAGGAGCGGACGGATTTATGGGAAAAGTGATTTATGACGGACTAGATGAAGTTATGAAAATGCCCAAAACCTATGTTCATCTTTACGGAAAAACAGAGACCAAACCTGGTCGAAAAATGGGACACATTAACGTTCTCGCAGATTCTCGCGAAGAGCTGATGGATAAATTAATTAGCATTAAATCTAAGGTTATCGTTAAATCTTAAATTATTAAGTTTGTTTTCGCATTTGTTTTCACAATTATTTTCGGAAGCTTAGTTTCTGCACAACTTTTCTCGATAGAAGATTTGTCCAAACTAAATTCGATGGATGAAGATGATTTTCAAAAAGAAATGACGAAATACAAGTTCACAGGTTTTGATAAAATAGAATCTAGTAAAGTTAAAGTCGTCAATTATAGTGGCGAAAACGCTTCGCTTGCGAAGGAAATTGCAAAAAACAATTATGCTACTTCCAAAATCACTTATAGTTTTGAAAGTAAAGTTTTTTTTGACAATTATTTTAAATTAATTTCTGAACTAAAATTCCAACCAGTTCTTCAAGAACAAACCGCTGACGGAATGGTTAAACATTATAAAAAAGCAAATCAGATTTTAAAATTAATAGATACTCAAGATCCGATAACCGATGCAAAAATTTATCGAATCGAAGTTTCACAAGAATAAAATAAATCCCGAGCAAATTCTTTTGTTCGGTTTTTTATTTCCTGCATTTTATCACTTTTTTAATATTTATTTTGGAGGTGTTATTTTTATTCTTAATTTTGTTATTTATAATTATTATAAATAAAATTAACGAATTAATCATACCATATACCTTATGAAAAAGATCTTTTTTGCTGCTGTTTTTTTAGTAGCTTTTGCTTTCGGGAAAGCTCAAAAAAACACTTTATTAGATGGTGCTTTTTGGAAGAATAACCCAACTTTAGAAACTGTAAAAGCAGAAATCGTAAAAGGAAATAGTCCGTCACAACAAAACGGAGGATTCTTTGATCCCGTTGTAATGGCGATTAATAATAAGGTTTCAACGCCTGTTGTTCAATTTATGGTGGAGCAAGCAGGAAATTCGATTGATAAAAAAACACACCATTCTAGAACGTATTTGCAGTGGGCAGCGGCTTCTGGAAATTTAGAATTGGTGAATTATCTTTTGGCGAAAGGTTCGGATGTTCATTATAAAGACAGTCACGGTTCGTCGGTTATCGAGTATGCAGCCGAAGCTGGAAACCAAAATACCGCAGTTTTTGATGCGTTAATTAAAGCTGGAGCTAATCCAAAATTAAAGCATGAAGACGGTTCAACTTTAATCATGATGAGCATTGCGAATGATGAAGATTTGAAGTTGGCTAATTATTTCATCACTAAAGGTTTGTCACTTCAAGATAAAGACAACGCAGACAGAACTGTTGCTGATTACGCGATGAAATTAGGTAATTTCCAAATCCTCGATCAGTTAATCGCAAAAGGTGTAAAACCAACCGACCAAGCCTTATTTTTTGCAACTCAAGGTTCGCGTACAAAAGTAAATGGGCTAGAGGTTTTTCAAACTTTAGTGGAAAAATATAAGTTGAATCCCAAAGCACTAAATTCCAACGGTGCAACGATTTTAAATTCTCTTATGAGAAGACCAAATATTGAGATTATTCAATATTTTTTGAACAAAGGAGTTGATGCAGGACTTGCAGATAAAGAAGGCAACACGGCATTAATAATGGCTTCGCAAGGAAAAGATGCGAAAGTTATTGAAACACTTTTAGCAAAATCTAAAAATGTAAACGCCGCCAATGCAAAAGGTGAAACCGCTTTAATGAAAGCTATCGAAAACGCTTCTGCTGAGGTTGCAACTGTATTAATTAAAAACGGAGCCGATGCTAAAGCAGTGGATAAAGCTGGACATTCTTTAGCGTATTATTGGTTTAATTCCTATAAATCAAATCCAGAAACAATTGCGGATTTCAATGCTAAACAAGATCTATTGCAAACGGCAGGCGTTGATTTTAAATCGACTCCCAAAAACGGAAATTCATTATTGTTGTTGGCGGTGGATAAAGGTGAACTCGCTTTGGTGAAAAAAGCAGCGGAGTTAGGCGTTGATGTTAATGCTCAAGATGCCGATGGAAACTCAGCTTTACACAAAGCAGCATTGGTGTCTAAAGATGATAAAATGTTAAAAACCTTGGTGGATTTAGGCGTTAAGAAAGATTTAAAAACAGAATTCGAAGAAACGGCATACGATTTGGCTAAGCAAAACGAATTCTTAATAAAAAATAAAGTGTCAATTGACTTTTTGAAATAAAAGATTATGAAAAAAAACTGGAAAGTTATGGTTTTGAGCATGTTTGCATTGGTTTTGTCCAATTCAGTTTTCGCTCAAACAACGAAGTATAAAACAATGATTCAGATGAATGCTTACTCGGGGAAAGAAGCCTATGTGGTAATTTCGCTTATCAATCCAAAAGGGCAGTATGAGCAGACTTTGGGTGTTTTAGGAACCGATAATGAGTGGTACAACACGCTGAAAGAATGGCACAAATTTCAGAAAGTTAAAAAACAAAAATTAAACGGAATTACAGGTGCTTCGATTGCTGGTGGAGCGAGAGCAACACGTCTAATTGAATTTGACACTGCAAAACTCGATAAAGCTTACAAGCTGCGTTTTGAATCTGCCGTTGAAACTCAAAAATACTATGCAAAAGATGCTGAAGTTGCATTGTCATCGGCGGTGTTAGACAATAAAGCGGGCGTGAAGGGTGACGGTTACATCAAGGCGATTCGATTTTTAAAAGTTCAGTAAAAAATGACCTTATCTATTTGGAGGTATGCTCATTTGGCGTTGGCGATTATTTCGTCCGCTTTCCTTTTAATTTTGTCGGTTACGGGCGTTATTTTAGCCTACGATGCGATAGATGAAAAAGCACCGGCTTACCGTGTAGAAAATTTTCAAGAACTCAATCTGGGACATGTTTTACCCACACTTCGAGACTCGTATTTTGAAGTGTTAGAAGTGAAGGTGGATCACAACGATTTTGTGACTATTGATGCTCTAGACGAAAACGGTAATCCCGTAAAATCCTATATTGATCCTAATTCTGGAAAGAAAATTGGGAACATAAAACCTAAAGGTGACTTCATCAATTGGACAACTGCTTTGCACCGTTCTCTGTTTTTAAAAGAAACTGGAAGAGCGATTGTTGGCGTGGTGTCCTTCATTTTATTTTTGATTTCGATTAGTGGTTTTGTCCTTATTTTAAAGCGTCAACAAGGGATAAAACATTTCTTTACACGAATTCGCAAAGATTTCTTCTCGCAATATTTCCATGTTGTTTCGGGACGATTGTTGTTGATTCCGATTTTGATTGTTGCTTTAACAGGAAGCTTTATTTTTATGCTTCGGTTGGACTTTTTTAAAGATGAAAATCAAGAAATAAAACATACTGCAAAAGCTGGTGAAGCCAAGGATTTAAAAGATATTCCTTTCTTTAAAAACACCGCTTTAGACGATGTCGAGCGCATAGAATTTCCTTTTGTTCCTGATGACGAAGCCGAACCTTTTATTGTTCATTTAAAAGATCGTTCGGTGTCGGTTAATCAAGTCACAGGAGAAATTATTTCTGAAACCAAATATCCGTATTCCGCAGTTTTAGAAAAGATAAATCTCGATCTTCATACAGGAAAAACGAGCCGTATTTGGGCATTTATCTTAGGTTTAGCTTCGTTGAATATTGTGTTTTTTATTTACACCGGTTTCGTGATTATGTTCCGCAGAACACGAACTAAAATTAAAAATCAATACAAAAGCAAAGATGCCGAAATCATCTTATTGGTCGGCTCTGAGAATGGTACAACGCTAACTTTTGCTGATAATATTCACAAACAATTGTTAGGGCAAGGGAAGAAATCCTTTTTGTCTCAAATGAATCAATACGAGGCCTATCCAAAAGCGCAACATTTGGTGATTTTTACGTCAACCTATGGACTTGGAGAAGCGCCAACCAATGCTAATCGTTTTGATAATTTGGTTAAAAAAACACCTCAAGATCATCTGATTTCTTTTTCGGTGGTGGGTTTTGGATCTAAATCTTATGCTGATTATTGCGAGTTTGCCGTTTCGGTTAATCAACTTCTAAATGAACAATCTTGGGCAAACGAATTGGTGAATTTCTGTACTGTAAATGATAGATCGACGCAAGAGTTTGTGCATTGGGCGAAACTTTGGAGCGAGAAAAGTTTATTGGCTTTGGCAACGGCACCAACAGTTTACGAAGCTAAAATTCCAAATCTTAAAGAATTTGAAGTGGTTGAAAAATCGATTCCAACAGAAGAGAATACGACTTTTAAAGTTGTTTTAAAACCAACAAAAAAACAAAATTTTGAATCGGGAGATTTACTTGCGATTTATCCTGAAAACAATAATAAAGAGCGTTTTTATTCGGTTGGAAAAGTCGGGCAAAACATTCAATTGTTGGTTAAATTATTCCCTGGTGGTTTAGGTTCTGAATATTTGCATCAATTAAAAATCGGTTCCAAAATTAATGGACGAATCATGGAAAATGCAAAATTCCATTTGCCGAAAGATGCTCAGAAAATTGCGATGATTGCAAACGGAACAGGAATCGCGCCGTTTTTAGGAATGATTGATGAAAATTTCAGTAAGAAAAATATTCGATTGTATTCTGGTTTTAGATTTGATAATTCGCAAGCCAAAGAATATCAAAAATTCGCACAAGAACAGCAATCGAAAGGTCATTTAGAAAGTTTACACTTGGCTTTTTCTCGTGAAGGAAATAAGCAATATGTGATGAATTTAATCAAAAATAATGAAACCTATTTTGCTGATTTATTGAAAGAAGGCGGAATTATTATGATTTGTGGTGCGTTAAAAATGCAACGGGATGTTGAAAAAGTTTTAGAAGAAATCACTTTAAAATATCATCAACAGCCGCTAAGCTCGTATGAAAACCAAATTCTAACGGATTGTTATTAAATCAAAAATATAAAATGTACCAAAACAGAATCGTTTTTACGCTTCTGTTTTTGGTTTTTCCAAGCAGCTTTGTTTTCGCTCAAAAACCTGTTGTAGTCGAGCGTCAAGTCACTTTGATGGGTTCGATTTTTAACATTACTTTGGTGGATAAAGATTCGGCGAGTGCAAATAAAAATATTGATTTAACCATTGAAGAAATTTGTCGAATTGAAAATTTAATATCCGAATGGCAACCGCATACGCAGATTTCACAAGTCAATCAAAATGCAGGAATCCATCCTGTGAAAGTCGATAAGGAAGTTTTTGATCTTACAAAACGTGCTATTGATTATTCTAAAATGTCAAACGGAGCGTTCGATATTTCAACGGTTTCTATGGATAAAATTTGGCGTTTTGATGGCTCGATGACCGAAATACCGTCACAAGAATCTATCAAAAAATCGATTTCAAATGTTGATTATCGCAATATTATTTTGGATTCCATAAACTCAACCATTTTCTTGAAAAATAAAGGCATGAAAATCGGTTTTGGCTCGATAGGAAAGGGTTATACTGCGGATAAAGGTCGAGAATTAATGCAAAAGAAAGGTATAATTGCGGGAATTGTCAACGCTTCTGGCGATATTGCGGCTTGGGGAACGCAATCTAACGGAAAACCATGGGCAATCGGTATCCGAAATCCTTTTAAGCGTCAAAAGATTGCTAAAATTTTAAAACTTAAAAATTCCGCCGTTGCCACTTCTGGAAGCTATGAAAAGTTCGCCGAAATCGAAGGTGTGCGTTATTCTCATATCATCAATCCAAAAACGGGATTTCCTGCAATTGGACTTACGAGCGTCACAATTTATGGTCCTTCATCTGAATTTTGCAACGCCTTAAGCACTTCCATCATGGTTTTAGGCGAAAAAGAAGGACTGAAATTAGTCCCAAAATTCCCTGAGTATCGCTATTTGTTGATAACGGATGAGGGGAAAATTAAGAAATAATTCAGTCCTTTTTTCTTTTAAAAATTCACAAAAACGCCAACATTAAAACTACGTCCGCGCTCCAAAATTCTTTGTTGATTGTTGCTGCTCAAAGTTCTACTCAAATGTTCTGCGTAGGCTCTGTTAAACAAATTGCTGACTTCAACTTGAAATTTTATGTTTTTCTGAATGCTAAAATTTGTGTACACATCAACTACTGAAAAGTCTTGTGTTTTCAATTCTTTAAAATCGGTGTTCACACGGTTTTGAGCGCCCGAAAAACGGTAATTTATTCCGTATGAAAATTGCTGATATTGTCCTTCAAGATTCCATTTTAGGTTGAGTGGTGCGATTTCTGCCAAAGGCATTTTTTTGTTCAAATCTTCGGCATAAGTGTATGCAACGGCAACATCGGTTTTGTAATTGGGCAAAAATTGCCATTGCAAACGAGCTTCAACACCAGCTTTCATCGCTTTTTCAATATTCTGAATTTGTCTTACGCCAGGACTTTGCATGGAATTCGATTTAATATCAGGATTAACCACAGCGCCAATATAATTTTGCATAAAAGCATAAAAGAAATCCGTTTGAAAATGGAAATTCGAGGTATGAAAGGTGTAAATTAAATCCGCTTGATTGTTGGTTTCAGGCTTTACTAAAGGATTTCCGACAACATCATAGTTGTCATTTCCAACTGGGAAACGGTTGATAAATCGCTCCGTCAAACTTCCGCTTCGTTGCGCGCGTCCCAACCAAATCGCCAAATCAGAATGTTTTCCAAATTTTTGTTGATAACCCAAACTAAAACTGTGATTTAATTGCTCGCTCTTCATTCCACCATACAATTGTTCAAATAACTTGGACATTTCGCCAGCGTTTGCCGTGTTGTAATCCATCCGATAAGAAGCCGTAAGTTTTGAAGTGGCAAAATTCTTTGAAAATTCATTAAACCAACCAACCAGATCGATATGAGAATCTTGCCACGAACTCCCGTCTTTAGGCATCATCATGGGTGAATTCATCGTCATGCTTTCGTTTTCAGCTTGCTCATTCTTGTAATCGAAACCAGAATAAAGATTCCACGAATTTTTCCCCCATTTGCTTTCAATTCTTCCGCCGTAGGTTTTAGAAGCAACATTGCTTACCATCATTCTTTTGGGATCGCCCATCGAGTGGTGGACCTGCGTGAAATAAGCATTGTAAGCCATTTCCTTTAAAAGCGAATTTTTGTAAATGCTTTGATGATTCAATTGAGTCATCCACGTTTTATCGTAAATTAAATCCATTTTTAGAGCAGCAAATTCTACATTTCGACCTTGATTTGTGTTCACTTGCAAACTTGTAATTTCGTCATCTGACCATTTGTATTGAATTTTTGAACCTATTGAATAACGCTTAAATGCGGAACGAACTTCGTCTCCATTCCCATCTTTGTATCGGTCGCCATCGTTGTAACTTCCGAACAAATCAACATTAAATTTTTTGGAAGTTAATTGCGACATTAATTCGTTTCTGAAAATAGAACCATTGCTATCATAACTGCTAGAAAATCTGTTTTTTAGCTTGGTTTTATCGGTAAAAATTGGTTTTTCTGAAACGAAATTAATCGTTCCGCCCAAAGTCGATCCAAAGCGAAATTGATACGGTCCTTTATAGATTTGAGCTTCGGCAACGCTGTTCATATTAATTTGCGAAATCGAAGGATCCATGCGACTTGGACAAGCATTAATGGCATAAACAGCACCGTCGGTAACGATGTTGAGTTGTTCATATTTAAAACCTCTGAGAACGGGATCTGTACCGAAGTTTCCAGCTTTTTTGATGCCAGAAATTTCGGGTAAAGTTTTCAGAAAATGTCCTGCGTCGTGATCGAGAAGCTGCGTTGAGCTTACTTTTATTTGTTTTGAATTTTGATGATTTTGAATATTTAATTTCGTGATTTTCACGACTTCGATATTCTGAATTTTTATGCTGTCTTGGTCTTGAGCTTGCGCAAAATTAAAGCTCGCCACCGAGCAGAATAAGCCGAAACCTATTTTGCAAATAGCTTTTTGATGTTTTGCTAACATGATTTTTTGTATTGTTGAATGACTACTTTGCTGAATTCTATATAAATCCAACTTCGAAAAAATAATTTTTAAAAATTATCCAACAATAGGAGGCTCGTCCAACAATTTTGCCGTTGGAGATTGGTAGAAACTTGTGATAAAATTTATCTTTTCAGATTCAAAATAAGACTTTGAATCGATTTCAAAAAATGTATCTGATGCAGGATTTAAAAACATAAATTCTGTGCAAATTTTCAGAAGTTGAACATTCTGGCTGGTTTGTTCATTTTTTGACATTTGACATTTTCCGTGACATTCCAATTGAGGCTTGGTTTTGTTTTCACAATGCAATTCGTAGAAATCTTGGTTTATAGAATAATCCACCCAAAGCAATGTAGATTGACTGCTACAAAGCAATAAAAGGCTAGAGAACACTATTGAAAACCAAATTTTCATAAGACAAATGTATCATCAATTTTTGTGAAATAACACATGAAATTAATCATTTTAAAATAAAAGACTTTTTAGTGTTTTATTATTTACATTTACAACTTTCAAATTTATTTTCATTAAAAAATAATTTATCATGAAAAAAATTACAATGTTATCCGCGCTCTTCTTTTTGAGCCTCGCCAATGCACAAGTTCCGAAGGAAACGCAGTTTGTTTCTGGACAATTCGGATTTTCGACGACCAAAGATGAGTCTAATAATTCGAGTTCAGATTCGTATCGTTTTTTGCCGACTTATGGCTATTTTTTTGCGCCCAATTGGGCAGTTGCTGTAAGTGCAGGTTACAGACAAACCACCGATCATTCTACGACAAGAAATGCAAATTTTGAAAATCTCAATTTAGAAGCAGAGAGTTCTGCATTTGTTTTGACGCCATCGCTTAGAAAGTTTTGGGTTTTGGACGAACGATTTGGTTTGTTTTGTCAATTGGATTTTCCTTTAGAGTTTGGTTCCACAAAGCAATTTCTGACTTTGGAAAGTAATGGAGTAGAGCTCAATCATACTAAAAATTCTTTTACGAGTTATGGAATTAATTTAAAACCCGGAATTGATTATTTTGTGAACCGACGTTGGAAAATTGCGGCTAGTATTGGAGAAATCGGTTATAGCAATGTACATTATAAAAAAACGAATTTTAATAAAAGTAAATTTAATTTTGAAGCTAATTTTTCTACAATTCAATTTGCGGCTAAATATATTATTCCTGCAAAAAAATAAACTGAGAATTGTCATAATCAAATAGAAGAGTTTTTTATCTTTTATTTGAAAAATAGTTTTACATTTGTAATAGAAAAATAGAAGAAATGTTTTCCAAAACTTGCGAATACGCTTTAAGAGCCTTAATCTACATCACCCAACAGACGAAAGATGGGGGGAGAATCGGTATTAAAGATATTGCTGCAGGCATAGATTCTCCCGAATATTTTATAGCAAAAATTCTGCAAGATCTCAGTAGAAAAGGTTTTGTACAATCTGCGAAAGGTCCAACAGGAGGTTTTTATTTAGACAATATTAGTCTTAATCGTTCTTTAACGGAAATTGTTAAAGAAATGGACGGCGACAAGATTTTTTCGGGTTGCGCCTTAGGACTTAAAGAATGTTCGGAAACGCATCCTTGCCCCGTTCATAACGAATTCAAACATATTAGAAATAATCTTCAAAAGATGCTTAACGATATGAAAATTGGAGATTTTGTTGATCAATTGGATGCTCAGGAAGCATTTTTGAAAAGATAGAACTCTAAAATCTATTTCTTTAATTAAATAAAAGATAAAAAGGTATTAAAATATTAAATATGAAAACTCAAGTTAAATATCCTCTCGTTTTTGCGATTTCTTGCTTTTGGCTGGGTTTGGTTTTAGCGGTAAGCTTTTTAGAAACGCCTTTTAAATTTCAAGTTCCAGGAATGACGCTTCCAATCGCGCTAGAATTAGGGAAAATCATGTTTGGGATTTCGACCAATATTCAAATGGTGCTCATCGTATTTATGGGTTTAAGTTTCCTATTTAATAAAGAAAAATTAAACATCAAATTATTAATCAACTTCTTTCTTTTAGCACTGATATTAGGTTTAGAAAAATTTTGGATGCTCCCAATTTTAGATGCTCGAGCAGATGTTTTAGCTTCAGGAAAAGGACTTCCGCCAACGGCGCTTCACGACTATTTTATCTATGCCGAAGTTGCAAAAGTTATTTTACTAATTGTATTACCAATATTAGTTTTAGAAAGAAAAAATATACAATCAAAACTTTTTTTAGAATCATTAAAAACCTCTCACTAACATGAAAAAATACATTATTCCATTAGCAATTGTTCTGGCTGGCCTCTCATTAAATGCTTGTAAACAGAACGCTTCAGATTCTAGTTCTACTTCTAAATCAGGAAGTACCGAAAATATTGCCGTTTCTGGTGCTGCCGAAGAAGCAAAATTAACTTCTGCACCCAATGTTCCTGCACCAATCGGAGATCGTGCTGCGAAAAAATTAATCGTTCGTATGGAAACCATCGAAAAAGTTGGCGAATTAGCTGATGGCACTCAATATAATTTCTGGACGTTCGGTGGAACCGTTCCGGGAAATTTTATCAGAGCAAGAGTTGGCGACGAAATTGAATTTCATTTAAAAAATAATGAAAACTCAGCTTTTCCGCACAATATTGATCTTCATGCAGTAAATGGTCCCGGTGGTGGAGCAGAAGCAACTTTCGTAGCTCCTGGAAAAGAAGCGGTATTTAATTTTAAAGCTTTAAATCCTGGCTTGTATGTCTATCACTGTGCGACGGCGCCTGTGGGAATGCACATTGCGAACGGAATGTACGGTTTGATTTTAATTGAACCAGAAGGTGGACTTCCAAAAGTGGACAAAGAATTCTACATTATGCAAGGTGATTTCTATACTAAAGGAAAATTTGGCGACAAAGGATTGCAAGAATTTGACATGGATAAAGCCATTGCAGAACATCCAGAATATGTTGTGTTTAACGGGAAAACTGGTGCTTTACTAGGCGAAGGCGAACTTCAAGCAAAAGTGGGTGAAAGCGTTAGATTCTTCGTCGGAAATGGAGGTCCAAACTTAACATCGTCTTTCCATGTTATTGGTCAAATTTTCGACAAAGTTTATATCGAAGGTGGTTCAAAAACCAATGAAAATGTGCAAACAACGGTAATTCCGCCAGGTGGAGCAGCTATTGTAGAATTTACTTCTAAAGTTCCGGGCGAATACGTAATTGTTGATCATGCCATCTTTAGAGCCTTTAATAAAGGTGCTTTGGGGAAAATTAAAATTACGGGTGAAGAAAATCCTAAAGTTTTTAAATCAATTAAAAAATAATCCATAGTAGTAGTTTTTTGAACTTTTGGTTCATCATTGAGGATTAAATTTAAAAATGAAAAAACTCGTTTACATATTAAGTTTGATTTTAGTTTTTAGTTGTAGTAAAAAACAATCTATAACAAAAATTGAAAGCGAAAAACCATCCATCATTCGTATTACAAGCCATAAAAAAATGATGAAAGTGGATGGCGGACAGTACAGAGCTTTTGTAGGAAAAGAAAGTGATAGCTTGACGACTGTGCCATCTTTTATGCTAGACGAGACTGCTGTTACTAACTTTGAATACCTCGAATTTTTGAAAAAGAATCCTCAATGGACCAAAAGTAAAGTTCTGAAACTCTACGCAGATAGCACTTATTTAAAACATTGGAAAAGTGATTTTGAAATTCCAGCCGATGTAAGTCCAGATGCGCCAGTAACCAATGTTTCTTGGTTTGCAGCGAAAGCCTATGCCGAAAGCGTCGGAAAGCGTTTGCCAACGGTTGATGAATGGGAATATGCCGCTCGTGCCAACGAGAATCTAAAAGATGCTACCGAAGATCCCGAATTCACAAGACATATTTTGAATTTGTATCAAGAAAAAGGGAAGTATAAACAAGCTGTAAAGCAGCATCAACCGAATGCTTGGGGAATTTACGATATGTACGGAACGATTTGGGAATGGACGGAAGATTTTAATTCGGTGATGATTACGGGAGAATCTCGAAAAGACAATGCGGCAAACGAAACCTTGTTTTGTGCAGGCGCTTCTGTAACGTCTTCTGATTTGAGAAATTATGCCGCCTTTATTCGCTTTGCGATGCGAGGAAGTATGAACGCCGATTATACCGTTAACAATCTCGGATTCCGTTGTGCAAAGGATTTAAATTAAAATTTATAAAATGAAAAATCTACTAAAAATTATAGTAACCGCTTGTTTAAGTTTGATTATTCTGAATAGCTGTCAAGAAAAATCAAGCGAGAATCTGGATCCGAATTCCATATTTAATTTATCATCAAAATGGGAACAAGCGGACGGAACCAAAATAAAATTGGAAGATTTAAAAGGGAAGGTCTTAACGATGGTGATGGTTTACACTTCTTGTAAAACGGCTTGTCCAAGGCTAACTCTAGATATGAAGGCGATTGAAGCAAAAGTTGGACATAAAAATCCGGAAGATTTGCGCTATGTTTTGATTTCTATAGATCCCGAACACGATACGCCAGAAAAGATGCAGGAGTTTTTAAAAACCTATCGTCTTGATGGTAAACAATGGTTGTTTATTAGAAGCAGCGAAGCCAATACCCGAGAATTAGCCAATGTTTTAGCGATGAAATACAAACAAATTTCCCCGATGGATTTTTCGCATTCCAATATAATTAGTGTGTTTTCGAAGGAAGGTTTGTTGGTTCATCAAAAAGAAGGCATCAACATCGATATTGATAAAACGGTCTCAGCCGTGAAAAGTGAACTTAAATAAATTAAAAATAAACAAATAAATCAGCTATGAAAAAATTAGTATTAACCGCATTAGTAGCATCATTAGCCATCGTTTCTTGTTCTAAAAAAACAGAGCCTGTTGTAGAACCAGAATCTAACGTCATGTTACCAGAACCAAGTGAAAAAGCAGCAGAAAGTGCACCAGCAGTAGCTTTGACTCCTGAAGAGGAAGGGAAAAGTTTAGTAGAAGGAACCGATTGTCTTTCTTGTCATAAGGTGGATGCGAAATTAGTTGGACCTTCGTATCAAGAAGTGGCAGCAAAATACACTGAAGCCGACATCGATCATCTAGCAACGAAAATTATTGAAGGTGGAAAAGGTGTTTGGGGCGATATTCCGATGACGCCGCATGCTGGATTGAGTCAAGACAATGCAAAACTGATGGTGAAATATATTTTAGCACAGAAAAAATAAAACCTAATACCTCATTGGTAGAATTTCCAATGAGGTTTATTCAAAAAATTTTACAACAATAAAGGATAAAAAAGTATTTTATTATGAACACGAGAACAGATTTAATAGGAGATATGGTTGCGGAAGATTTCAGAACGGCAGCTATTTTTAAAAAATATGGAATTGATTTTTGTTGCAAAGGTGGGCGTACAATCGAACAAGCTTGTGATAAAAAGGATTTGGACCCGAATAAAATTTATTCTGAATTGGAAAATCTTCCAACTTCAGGAGCAAGTGGAATTGATTTTAAATCTTGGCCGCTAGATTTATTGGCAGATTATGTGGAGAAAACGCATCACCGTTATGTTGAAGAGAAAACGCCGACTATTCAGCAGTTTTTGGATAAACTTTGCAAAGTACACGGCGATAGACATCCCGAACTTTTTGAAATTCGAGATTTGTTTAATGCTTCTGCACAGGATTTAGCGGCGCATCTTAAAAAAGAAGAATTGGTTTTATTCCCATTTGTTCGAAAAATGATGAACTCTAAAATTTCGGGTCAACCGATTGAGCAACCTCATTTCGGAACGGTAGAAAATCCCGTTGAAATGATGAAACATGAACACACCGTTGAAGGCGAAAGATTAGAAAAAATTGCACAGTTAACAAATAACTACAATCCACCAGCAGACGCTTGCAACACGTATCGAGTGACGTTTGCAATGCTTCAAGATTTCGAAAACGATTTGCACACGCACATTCATTTGGAAAACAACATTTTGTTCCCAAAATCGATCGAATTAGAGAAGGAATTCTCTGTGGTTAACAACTAAAAAACAAAACTATGACACCTAAAAAATTATGGGGTTGGCTCGCTTTTGTCATCATTGCCTCCTTTGCGGTTCTCATTTTTTACGGCGTAGATATCTATCGTAAAGTCCCACCAATTCCAGAAAAAGTGGTTACAACTGATGGAAAAGTGCTTTATACAGGTCAAGATGTTAAGGATGGACAAAATGTATGGCAATCAATTGGTGGACAAACGGTTGGGAGTATTTGGGGACATGGCGCCTACATCGCTCCCGATTGGACAGCTGATTATCTGCATCGTGAATCCACACTTTTATTGGATGAATTGGCAAAAAAAGATGGAAAAATTTACAAAGACCTTCCAGACGAAGAACAAGCGAAATATCAATCTTTATTAAAGAAAGAACTCCGCACCAATACGTTGGATGAAGCAACGCAAACGATTACCATTTCACCAGAACGTGCGAAAGTACAGGCGGAATTGGCAGATTATTATTCCAAATTATTCATGGGAGACCCGTCGATGACAAAACTTCGAGATTCGTATGCTATCCAGAAGTTTACCGTCAAAGATCAAGCGAGAATGGATAAAATGAACGCTTTTTTCTCTTGGACAACTTGGGTTTGTATCACGAATCGAACTAATGATACGGTTTCGTATACCAACAACTGGCCGCACGACCCAACGGTTGGGAATGTTCCGTCAAGTTCGTTGCATTTATGGTCTGGGTTCAGTATTTTGATGCTTTTAGTTGGGGTTGGCGCATTGGTTTTCTATCATGCTAAAAACAAAGAAGAAGAAATCGTAGAAGCCTTGCCTTTGGACGATCCATTACGAAATATGAAACCAACAGCTTCTATGCGAGCAACCTTAAAATACATTTGGGTGGTCGCACTTTTGATTTTGGTTCAAATGTTAGCGGGCGTTATCACAGCGCATTACGGCGTGGAAGGAAGTGCATTTTACGGAATTCCGTTGGATGAAATTTTACCACAATCGGTATCTCGAAGTTGGCACGTGCAGTTAGCTATTTTCTGGATTGCAACATCTTGGTTGGCAACAGGATTGTACATTGCGCCAGCGGTTTCGGGCTACGAACCAAAATATCAAAAATTAGGTGTCAATATTCTCTTCGGAGCTTTGTTAATAGTTGTTTTCGGTTCTTTAGCTGGACAATGGTTAGGAGTAATGCAAAAGTTGGGTTATGTTGACAATTTCCTTTGGGGACATTCTGGTTACGAATACGTTGAATTGGGAAGAGTATGGCAAATATTATTATTGGTAGGCTTAATTCTTTGGTTGATTTTAATGATTCGTGCTTTGCTTCCAGCTTTAAAAAAGAAGGACGAAAACCGCCACATGTTAACGCTTTTCGTAATTGCATCTGTTGCTATAGCCATGTTCTACGGTGCTGGATTAATGTACGGAAGACAAACGCACATGGCAATCGCCGAATATTGGAGATGGTGGGTGGTTCACCTTTGGGTAGAAGGTTTCTTCGAAGTTTTTGCGACCGTTGTTGCCGCATTCTTGTTCACAAGATTAGGTTTGTTAAGATTAAAATCAGCGACAATTTCGGTGTTATTTTCAACGATAATTTTCCTTGCAGGAGGAATTTTAGGAACATTCCATCACTTGTATTTCTCGGCAACACCAACCGCTGTTTTAGCTTTGGGAGCGACGTTTAGTGCATTAGAAATTGTTCCGTTGGTTTTAATTGGTTATGAAGCCTATCATAACTATCAAATCAGTAAATCCACCAAATGGATCAAAGCCTACAAATGGCCAATCTACTGCTTTATTGCGATGTGTTTTTGGAACTTTTTAGGCGCAGGAATCTTCGGATTTGCGATCAATCCACCAATTGCGTTGTATTATATTCAAGGTTTAAATACAACAGCAGTTCATGGTCACGCCGCATTATTTGGAGTGTACGGAATCCTCGGAATCGGTTTAATGCTCTTTATTTTGAGAGGTTTGTATCCAGATCGACATTGGAATGACAAATTGATTGGTTGGGCATTTTGGTTAACGAATATCGGATTATTTGTGATGACGACTATTAGTATTCTCCCAATCGGAATTATGCAAGCTGTAGCGTCTATCCAAGAAGGTTATTGGTACGCAAGATCTGCAGAATTTATGCAAACCGAAATCATGCATTTCCTAAGATGGATGCGTGTTCCTGGAGATATTTTATTGGCTTTGGGTGAATTATTATTGGTGATTTTCATCATCGGATTAAAATTCGGATGGTCTTTAAAAGAGAAGAGATAAACTAAATTTAATAGTGTTGCCTCATCAGTTTTTTTGGAAATTGGTGAGGCTTTTAGTTTTTCCTATTTAAAATTTTTATTGTTAAATTAATGACCTAGAAAACGGAAGCGTTAAGAAAATTTGAATTAAATCTGTGAAAAATTTCGAGTGTTTGAGCAAGGTTGGGATTGTATTGGAGCGAGTTTTAGAAATTTTAGGATTTCATTTGAATTTTTAGCTGAGTTTTCAAGTCTTGATTTTTTGATTCTTTTTTATCAAGAAAAAAGAATAAGTAACAGTAATTTAAAAAAATAAAAAATATGAAACGTAACGAAAACATCATTCCACTTTCACATGACCATCATTTTGGTTTGCTGTGTTGCTGGAAAATCCGTCAAGGTTTAAAGAAAGAAGTTGAACTTTCTCGAATTCAAAAATATGTTGATTATTTCTGGAATCAGCATTTGAAGGAACATTTCAAAGAAGAAGAAGAGATTTTATTTCCTTATTTGAAAGATGAATTTTCAAATCGAGTAGCGAAAGAGCATCAAGACTTGGAAGTTTTATTCAATGAAATTTCTAAAAATCTTAGTATTCAAAATTTTGAAGCTTTTGCGAATTTATTGGATGATCATATTCGGTATGAAGAACGACAATGGTTACCACATTTAGAGCAAAATCTAAATAAAAATCAGCTTTTAGAAATCGGAAAAGCGCTTGCAGAAATTCATTCCGATGAAAAAGATAATTTTAACGATGAGTTTTGGAAGTAATTTTTTTTATACTAAATTTCTTTTAACAGCCTTTAATAGCACCAGTTTTGTTAGTTCTTGGAAAATTTAAAATATGAAAAATACAATCTTATTACTAGCAATTGGAAGTTTAATGGCTTGCAACGCACCTCAAAAAATGGTGGGAAATGATCAAGATAAACACGGATGTAAAGGTTCTGCAGGACAAACATGGAGCGTTCTGAAGAACAATTGTATTCAGGTTTTTAGTGAAGGAACTCGCTTGAATCCTATTGAAACCAAAGAAGGTGAAGCCATTATTAGCGCATTTATTTTGTTGAATGATGATCAATCCAAAGCCGAACTTTTCATAGGAAACGAAGCGAATATTATTTTGGAAAAGAATTCGGAGGGTAATTTTGTTTCTAAAAAATACGTTTACAAACCGTCGGAAGCTACTTTGTATGTTGATGCTCAAGCACTTTATCAGAAGGATTAATTGTCAAAAAATAATATTCCTATCTTTGCAAATCAAAATCACCGCGTAAATATGTAGAATTCTTTTTCTTTTAACGACTTTTCAAAGCCTAATTCAGGGCTTCAAGTTTCATTTTAAAGAAAAAACATGTTTACTTTACACAATATTACCTATCTGCATCCAGATAAAGAGATGCTGTTTCATTCCCTCAATTTTACGTTAAACAAAGGCGAAAAAGTCGCTCTAATTGGTCAAAATGGTGTTGGGAAATCTAGTTTATTAAAACTTATTTCGGGCGAAATTTCACCTTCTGAAGGTGAAATTAGTTCCGATGAAAAAATCTATTTTGTTCCACAAATATACGGTCAGTTGGACGAAGCTTCAGTAGCTGAAGCTTTAAAAATTGATTCTAAATTAAAAGCTTTGCATAAAATTTTGGAAGGCGATGTTTCCGAAGAAAATTTTGAAATCCTAAATGACGATTGGGATTTAGAAAATCGAGTAGTAGAAGCTTTTTCCAAATGGAAAATTGAAAATATTTCGCTTTCAGATTCGATGAAAACCTTGAGTGGTGGACAAAAAACAAAAGTTCTTTTGGCTGGAATCGATATTGACGAAGCCGATTTTGTGATTTTGGACGAGCCGAGCAATCATTTGGATTTTGAAGTGCGACAATTATTGTACAATTTCGTTTCTGAAACTTCAAAAACCTTCTTGGTGGTTAGTCACGACAGAACTTTACTCAATTTATTGGGTAAAGTTGCTGAGCTTTCTCCTAAAGGAATTCAAGTTTTTGGTGGGAATTTTAAGTTTTATAAAGCGCAAAAAGAAGCCTCGGATTTGGCTTTGGAAAACGAAATTAAAAGCAAAGAAAAATATTTGAAAAAAGCCAAAAATGTTGAGCGCGAAACTTTGGAACGTCAACAAAAACTGGATTCACGAGGAAAAAAGAAGCAAGAAAAAACTGGCGTTGCAAGAATTATGATGAATACGCTTCGAAACAAAGCAGAAAATTCAAGTTCATAAATGAAAGACGTTCATGCAGAAAAAATCGATGGAATTTCTGAGGATTTGTCGAAACTTAGACGAGAATTTTCACAACTGCAACAGATGAAATTTAATTTTGACGATTCGGCATTGCATCAAGGAAAAATTTTATTAGATCTGAAGGAACTAAATTTTAAATACAATCAAGAATTTTTGTGGAACGAAAATTTGAATTTCCAAATCTTAAGTGGCGAACGTTGGGCGATTAAAGGAAATAATGCTTCTGGAAAATCGACTTTGGTAAAACTTCTTGTCGGAATTTTAAAACCATCAAAAGGAAATATTGAAAAAGCAGATTTTAAATCCATTTATCTAGATCAAAATTATTCGGTTTTAAATGAAAATTTCAATGTTTTAGAACAAGCCGAATATTTTAATCAAACTCCCATTCCGGATTATGAGTTGAAAACAATATTAACTCGATTTTTATTTCGAAAAGAAGTTTGGGACAAAAAAGTATCGAGTTTAAGCGGTGGCGAGAGAATGCGATTGTTGCTTGCTTGTCTTTCAATAATGGGAAAAGCACCTGATTTAATCGTTTTGGATGAGCCAACCAATAACCTCGACTTGGAAAATGTTGAAATCCTAACTTCTGCTTTGCAAGATTACAAAGGAAGTTTGCTCGTTATTTCTCACGACCAAGAATTTTTGAAGGATTTGAATGTGGGAAAAGAAATTTTTTTGTAACTATTTTAAAACTTTTCTTCTAAACATTTCGGGCTTATAATTGATAATGAAAACACCAGAAATAATCAATATTGAAGCCAAAATAAATTGAATTGTTATTTTTTCATCTAGCAACAGCCAACCCAAATATATAGCGATAATTGTGTTGATATAAGATAAAATCGAAACCTGAATTGGGCTAATTTTTGTCAATGCGTAGTGAAATGCAAAGAAGGTAATGACAGAACCGAAAACTGCCAAATAGAGCATTGCAGCAATACTTTTTGAAGTCCAATTTCCAAAATTGTAATTCTCAGTTACCAAAAATGCTAACAAAATTTGGAAAACGCCTGCGAAAAAAAATTGATAGACCAAATTAAGTGAAATATTCTCGGATTTGATGTCCATTTTTTTTGTGAAAATAGTGCCGCCTGCCCAACCTAAAATTGCGAAAAACATCATGATAATGCCGTTTCGATATTCAGGAATAGCAAGGTCTTGTAAACCATCCCAAAAAATCATTAGAATCCCGCTGAAACAAATGATAACGCCTAATAATGATTTAAAACTAAATTTTTGTAAACCTAAAAATAGACTTCCGATAAAAACCAAAATAGGTGAGCAAGCGCTAATTAACGCCGCCAAACTACTGCTTAATTCTTCTTCAGCAACGGTGGTTAGACCATTTGCCATGACTAACATTAAAACCGAAAAAACAATTTGGTATCCAAAATTTCTCCAACCTATCCATTTTAATTCTTTACGAAATAATAGAATGGTCAACATAATTAATCCTGCCAAAAATTGACGAATTCCCGCTACAAACCAGCCAGGAATTGTTTCTACGGCAACGCGAATTCCCATGAAGGTGGTTCCCCAGACGAGTGCGACGGTAAAAATGGCGAAAAGTAATTTGTAGTTTCTCAAGTGTTAGTGAAATAAGAAGTTGCAAAGATAGACTTTTCCAAGGCAAAATAGGCTTTATAGATACTTTTTGAAGATCAATTTTTATTCAAATTGGTTTCGTCTTTTATTAATTTTTATCTTTGAAAATCTAATAAAAAATGAAATGGTAGGAATAATTATGGGAAGTCAAAGCGATCTTCCAATTATGGAACAAGCAGCAGATTTTCTAAAAAACCTAGGAATTCCTTATGAATTGACAGTGGTTTCGGCGCACAGAACGCCAGAACGTATGCTGGATTATGCACAAAAAGCAAAAGAACGAGGACTGAAAGTAATTATAGCTGGAGCTGGCGGGGCGGCGCATCTTCCTGGTATGGTGGCGAGTTGCACGACGATTCCTGTGATTGGTGTTCCGATTTTGTCGAGTAATTCTATTGATGGTTGGGATTCGGTTTTGTCGATTTTGCAAATGCCAGGCGGAATTCCTGTGGCAACAGTTGCTCTTAATGGAGCGCTAAATGCAGGGATTTTAGCTGCTAAAATCATTGGAACCTCTGATGAAAATGTTTCGAACAAAATGCAACAATATCAAGATTCTTTAAAGGAAAAAGTTTTGGGAACGGTCAGCGATATTAAAGCTAAACATCCGAATCAATACGATATTTAATAAAATAAAAAGCCTGTCTCGTTAGAAACAGGCTTTTATTTTAGTTCTTAACCAACTTAGTTGACTGCGTTTTGTTGTCTTTAGTTTTAACTTGAAGGATATAATTTCCTTTTGCTAAAGATTGAATGTTAATTTCTTTTGCATTGCTTCCAGAAAGTACTTTTTGTCCAGCCATACTAAAGATGTTGTAGGTTTCGATCGCATCTTTGCTATCGATTTTTACGATATCTTTTGCTGGATTTGGATAGATTTTTAAGCCTGTGGAATGTTGCGCTTCGTAAGTTGCAAGGTCAACATTATTTATTTTGATATTATCATAATATGCATTACCACCATAGTTATTATGTAAAAAATTCATTCCTAATATATTTACTTTTGAATTATTAGGATTTTCAAAAATTTGAACATTATCTAGGTAGTAAGTGATTTTATCAGCTGTAATGTGGATTTTCATATTGTACCACTTATTGGGTTCCCACGTTTTATTTGCGTATCCAATTTCTGAAAAATTTTCGTTCCAAATGTATATCATACCACGATTTTCAAAACCTGTTGCCAATAAGGTATCAAATTCTTCAGTTGCTTCATTTATTGCATAGACTGCAAATTCAAAATCTGAACCTCCTTTCGTAGAACCATTAAAATCGTAAGAAATAGTTGTGTCATTAAAATCTAAAGGCGTTGCAAAAGTTTTTTCTACACCCATTATCGGGAACCATTGTTCTTGGTACTCATCAACGTGTGCATTTTTAAAAGAAAAATTTCCATTGCTTGCTTTTTCGTTTGTAATAATCTGGTTAGTTAAAGGTCCGTCGCTACTTTCAGTTACTTCCCAACCATTTTGTCCATTGATGTCACCAAGTGTAAAACCTTCTGAGGCTTCGAATGAAATTGCATTTTGCGAAAATGCTAAACCAGCAACCGAAAGTGCTGCTAATACATAAAACTTCTTCATAAATTATTTTTAGGGCTACAATAATACTAAATTATTTTTTAATAGTTGAAAATCTACGTCTTTGTTAGGCTTTTGAAATCGGATTCTGTATTTTTGTGTTATGGATCTTAACCAATTATTTACCAACCAGCGCACCGGAAATCATCAACCAACTTTTGTGTCCAGAACAGATTTTCAGAGAGATTTTGACCGCATTATTTTTTCGTCGGCTTTTCGAAGATTGCAAAATAAAACACAAGTTTTTCCTTTGCCAGGAAGTGTTTTTGTACACAATCGATTGACACATTCTCTAGAAGTTGCCT
The DNA here is from genome assembly GCF_057652215.1 of Soonwooa sp. T0.1_25. Lineage (NCBI taxonomy): Bacteria > Pseudomonadati > Bacteroidota > Flavobacteriia > Flavobacteriales > Weeksellaceae > Soonwooa > Soonwooa sp. T0.1_25. Next base: position 265,818 of record NZ_JBYFBZ010000003.1, read on the forward strand.
CTGTTGGGCGTAGTTTGGGAAGTTTAATTGGAGATTTTGTTTCAAAACATTATAAAAACGATCTTAACGAAACCTCGCATAATTTTTACCAATATCAGTTAAATGACGTAATTGCAGCGGCTTGTCTTTGTCATGATATCGGAAATCCGGCTTTTGGACATTCTGGCGAAGACGCGATTGCCAGTTACTTTGAACAAAATGAAAAAGATCTTAAACCACTCTTCAAAGAGAAAGAATGGGCGGATCTTGTTAATTTTGAAGGAAATGCTAATGCAATCCGAGTGTTGACGCATCAGCAACAAGGTAAAGACGAAGGAGGAACACAATTAACGTTTTCGACTTTGGCGAGTATTGCGAAATATCCTTGTGAAGCAATTGCAAAACAAAAAGGAATTATCCATCGCAAGAAGTTTGGTTTTTTTCAGAATTCTAAATCGACATTTTTAGAAATTGCTAATGCCACAGGCATGCAATGCGAAAGCGACGAACCAATTATCCATAAAAGACATCCTTTTGTTTGGTTAGTAGAGGCTGCGGACGATATCTGTTACAGCATTATCGATATGGAAGATGCGCATCGTTTGGGCATCGTTAATTCTCGAGATTGTGAAGATTTATTTATAGATTTGGTTAAATCTGTGAATCCTGATGACATCAAACGTGTTAATGATAAACTCGATATTATTAAAAATCCGAACGAGCGAATTTCTTATTTGCGAGCGAAAGTTATTAACTCGTTGATTAATAAATCAATTTCGACTTACCAAGCTAATTTTGATAAAATTATTGATGGTACAATGGATAAAGCTTTGTTGGATATTTTTAAACAAGAAAGCTCGTCATTAACAGAAATCGAACGTTTTTCTATTGAAAAAATCTACAATCATAAAGCGGTTATTGAAATCGAAAATGCTGGTTACAACGTTATGTATGAGTTGTTAGATCATTTCATTCCATCTATTATTTTAAAAAAATCGGAGCGAAAAAATTATGATAAAATGGCTTTAAAACTTATCCCAAAACAGTTTGTCTATGAAGAGGGAAGTGTCTATGACAAAGTTTTGGGCGTTTTGGATTTCGTTTCAGGTATGACCGACAATTATGCGACCGATCTTTATAGAAAAATAAAAGGTATCGAAATCGGAATGACGGTTTAAAAACATAAAAGAAGCGACTTCAATTATTGAAATCGCTTTTTTGTTTTAAACCAATTCGCATTCAAAAACGTCCACGAAATGTTTCTTTATTTTTTGTTTTACTTCTTCAATATCAACTTCGTGTTCTAGTTCGTTTTTAAGAGAAGCGACCTGTTTATCGGTAATTCCGCAAGGTACGATGTAATCAAAATACTTCATATTAGTGTTCACGTTTAATGCAAAACCGTGGATGGTTACCCAACGAGAAGCTTTAACGCCCATTGCACAAATTTTTCTAGCATAAGGTTTTCCTACGTCTAACCAAACTCCAGTTTCGCCTGGAGAACGCTCACCTTTTAGACCATATTCTGCGATGGTACGGATGATAACTTCCTCCAAGTCTCGCATATAACGGTGAATATCGGTGTAGAAATTTTCTAAATCCAAAATAGGATAGCCAACAATCTGCCCAAATCCGTGATAAGTAATGTCGCCACCACGATTAACTTTAACATAAGTTGCTTCAATTTCCTTTAATTTATCAGCATTGGCGAGCATATTTTCTTCGTGCCCGCTTTTCCCTAAAGTGTAAACATGTGGATGCTCCACAAACAACAAATGATTATTCGTTATTTCTTGTTCTTCTGGCTCAGTATCGCGATTTTTTACTTTGATGTCTAGGTTTTCCTTCATCAAAGCTTCTTGATAATCCCAAGTCGGCATATAATCGCGAGTCCCAAGATCTTCAAATTTTACTATTTTATTTAGTTTATGATTCATAATCGTAGAAAAATTATTCACACAAATTTACATTTATTTTTGTCGATATTAAAATTAAAAAGCCCATCAAATTTGATGAGCTTTCCATCTAATAAAAGATGATCTGAAATTGATATGGATTTCTTATTTAATAATAATTTTTTTAGTTTCAGAAATACCAGCGTAAGTGATTTTTAAAAGATAAGTTCCTGTATTCAAACTAGAAAGATTTACGTCTTGTTGTTGCAGACCGTTTTGCTTACTAAGCTTAGTTTCAAAAACTTTTTTACCAGAAAGATCGAAGATTTCTGCAGTTCCGTTGTTGTTAGAATTTTCTTTAACATCGAAAAGAATCGTTGCTCTTTTGTTCGAAATAGGGTTAGGATAAACACCGAAACTTGCTTTTTTACCAAGGTCAGTAACGCCAAGTTCTGAGGTGATGTTTTTGTATTTAAAACTTACATTCCCTGTCGTTGCACCGCCGTTTTCTGTAAAATATAATCTGTAATAATTGCTAGGGTCTTTTACGTAAAATACAACATCTGGATCTACACCACTTGTCGGCTTCCAACTATGACCGATACTTGTAATAATGTCCGAATAATCTGTTTGCGCTGGTGTTGAATAGGTTGAACTGGCTTGTGTTTCGGGCTGTTTTTTCGCTACTTTGATGTTTGGATTTTGGACAATTCCTGCCATACGATACATCATGATATTATTATAAAATGTATAATATCTTGTTAGCATAAAATTCCAATCATTTTTTGCTGGTTCGATATTGTTAACTTTTTCGCCACTATCAAATGAAAAATAGTTAAAAAATGCATCATCAGAACCATTTGCAACAGTTTTAGTTTGTGTAGCTTCCCAAGACGATCCGTTCCATTTTGCATATTTGAAAGTATAACCACCATAGAATTCGTTAATGAAGAATTTGTAGTAAGATCCGTCGCCATATTCCAACACAAAAGTGACTTTTCCTGTAATCTTATGAGTTACCATGTCGTATGAACCCCAACCAAAATTGAACTGTCCTTGTGGTAATAAAGTCGCTTTGTCAAAGGCGCCTTCCTGAATTCTATTTGTTAAATCTGGGTTATAAAGAGATTCGCCCCAAGTTGATTTTTGCGATAAATCCACAGCGTCATAAGCAGATGGCGTCGCTGAGACTTGATAAACTTTTATGTCTTTGGCATCGTTAACCTTAATCCCCATATCCATGTTAGAGTTTCGATAAAACGCAATATCCCATTGATTTGCCAATTGAGATTTTGTGTTTTCGTTAGCCAAGTTGAAGAATACTTGATTTTGATAAGATGGTCCCATAGTAAGATTTACCGTTTTGTATCCCAATTCATCAGTTTGTGCAGCAACTTGAGTCTGAACCGTTAAGGCTAACATTGACGCTAAAAATAATTTTGTTTTCATAAAGAATAATGTAAAGTTTAAAATTGTTATTTAGAATTATTCTACAAAACTATATAATTATTTTTAATTGTTCTAAATAAAATTATATATTTGTCAAAAATTTTTTAGTTCATGAAAAGGATGCTGATGCCAATCGTAGTTCTAGGACTTTCAATATCAGTTAAAGCACAAAAATCAGATTCAATCCAAACCAAAAAGATTGATGAAGTTGTTGTGATGACTGGACAATACAAAGCTCAAAGTATCGACAAATCAATCTACAAAGTTGAGGTTATTAACGAAACTCAAATTCGAGAGATGGCAGCTAACAATGTGTCGGAAGTCCTTAACCAGAGCCTTAATATGTTAGTATTGTCAGATTCTAAATCTGGAAATTCTACTGCGAATATTTTAGGATTAGGTGGCGATTATGTTAAAATTTTAATTGATAATATTCCTGTTGTGGGCGACACTGGACTTGGTAGCAATATCGATTTGACAAAGTTGAGTGTTAACAATATTGAGCGACTCGAGGTTGTAAAAGGTAGCATGGGTGTGGAGTACGGTAATGGTGCAATGTCTGGCGTTATCAATATTATTACTAAAAAATCGAGTAGTAAAACACTCTCTGGACGTTTGACTCTACAAGAAGAAACTGTACGCGATAATTATGATATTCGCAAAAAAGGTCACGGAAGACACATTCAAAATGTAAACCTAAATTATAATATTGACAAGAATTGGTTTGCAAGTGTTTCGGTTAATCATAATCAGTTTATGGGTTTCAAAGGGAATTTGCAGGGTTACAAGTATTTTGAACAAGATAATCTACGAGGCTACGACTGGAATCCAAAAGATCAATACGATGCCAATGCTGTTTTGAAATATCAGAACAAAAACACAAGCATTTTTTATAAAGCGTCTTTTCTGCGAGAAAAATTCAATTATTATAATCCATTGGTGTCTAGAGAATCTCTTAACGATGGGCTTGGTGGCATTACTTACACAGCGATAGATCGCGATTACAATACAAAACGATGGATTCATCAACTCAATGTACAAAGCCAATTTGGTCATGTCAAATTTGATGCAGATGTTTCTTATCAATCGCAAAATCGAGAATATCAGGATAAGCTTTATGACATCCCAAATAGAAAAGTCAAATCAACTGAAGCTAGTAAATCCTACTTCAAAACAGATGTTTTTTATTCGAGAGCTATTTTGAGTAACTTTTTAAATAACAAAACAATTGATTTTCAATTAGGTTACGAGTTGGATCATACAGCTGGTTACGCAGCATTAATTGCTGGTGACTTTTTTGGCGACAATGTTTCAAGAAAAATCTTTACTTACGCCAATTTTTTATCCGCCGAATGTAATGTTAGCGACCGATTTTCGATCCGTCCTGGCGTAAGGTTGACCGTTAGCAATCAGTTTAAAAATCAATTTAATTATTCATTATCTGCAAAACTGAAAACTTCCGAAAACTCCTATTTGCGAGCTGTTTTTGGTAGTGCGAACAAGTTGCCAACTTATGATGAGTTGTTCACTTATTTTGTTAACACCAATCATGATTTGCAAGGTAATCCAGATTTAGATCCTGAAGTTGGATACTCGATTGGTACGTTTTGGGATCAAAGTTTTAAAACTCAAAATGATTGGCGAATCAATTACGGCGTCAACTTTTTATACCTTGATTTAAATGATAAAATAGAACTGGTGATGGTTAAAGAGCCGTCAACTTACAAATTTTTAAACATTAATAAGTTTCGTTCGATTCTGTATTCAGGAAATTTCGATGTCAAAAAAAATCAATTTTTATTTGGCTTCAAAGCTTCTGTTAATGCCATTAAACGTGGTTTAGAAGAAGCGAATCTTACAGCGCCGGATGACTACAATTATCAATTACAGTTGGGCGCTTCGGCTACTTATAAATTCGAAAAATTAGGAACTTCCATTTCTGCTTTCTATAAATACAATGGTAAAGAACAGCGTTATGTATACCGAAATTCTCAATACGAATTGGGCGAGATTGGCGCGTTTTCGATGTTAGATTTTATGGTGAATCAAACTTTTTGGAAGAATAGATTGGAAATTTCGGCAGGTGTTAAAAATCTTTTTGATGTCACAAGTATTAAAAATACAACGACTGCTTCTAGTGGTCATAACGAATCTTCTGGGAGTCTCAATTTGTTCTACGGAAGAAGTTATTTCGCAAGATTATCTTATCAATTTTAAACTCTTTTAAAACATGAAATTATTAAAAATATTAGGCTTTTCTGTGTTGTCAATACTTGCGCAATCTTGTTTGTCTGCGGATGAAGATCCCGTGAAGTTAACGCCAATTTCTGGAAAAAATCTTAGTCCAAATATTGGTGGAGCCGCACAACCTAACCAAGTTTGGGTGCATCTTTCTAGTGGTGAAATGACGACTAATAAAAGGACGGATTGGGATTTGGCTTTTTATACGGGAGCACAATTTCGGGTGTTGATTAATTCTTCAATTATATCGGCGGTTGGTAAAATTCCCAATGCGACAGATATCGATAAAATCACTACAAAAGATGTGGAAGCTCTTCAAAATCAAATCCAAATCGGAACTTTTGATCCGTCGAATCTTCAATATGTTGACAACCCAAATGGTGATTTCCTACATCAGACCAGCGGAATTGGAGAAATTAAAGATATAGACTCCGACAACTCAATTTATCTCCTTAACATGGGACGTAACATTTATGATGGTACAATTACAACTGGCTCTGTGATTACAGGCGGAGAACATCGCGGTTGGATGAAGATTCAAATTTTAAAAACTGCTACTGCTTACAAAATAAAATATGCAAAGTTGGAAGAGAACTCGCATCAAGAATATACCGTGAGCAAAGAGTCTGACTATAATTTTAAATTTTTAAACCTAAATCAAAAGCGTGAAGTTGTCATTCATCCTAAGAAAAAAATGTGGGATTTAGGCTTCACCATTTTCACCAATGAAGTCTACACCGCCGAAGGTCAAGCGGCTGGAAGTTACGTATTTGCAGATTTTGTAGTATCAAACCTTGTTGATGGTGTTGGCGCATATCAGGTTAATGTTGCAACTGGACAGACTTTGGACGCTGCCTACAATGCTTTCAAACTGAAAGATATCGACGCTTCCAAATTTATTTTTAACGATCAACGAGCCATTGGTGACAAGTGGCGAAGTACAACTGGAAGCAATGGTGCACAGGTCTATTCTAACCGCTTTTTTATTATTAAAAGTGCCGATGGTTTCTTTTTTAAATTAAGATTTAACAGGATGACCAATGACAAAGGAGAACGTGGACATACAACTTTTGAGTACGAACCATTATAAAATTTAATCAAAATTCTAAATAACAATATCTATGAAGAAAGTATTATTAGCAGCGACATTTGCACTCGCGCTTTACTCTTGCAAAGAAAACGTTTCTAAAAACACAACAGAATCGCAACTAACGGTAGAAACACCAAAATCTGCGAACAAAATTGTTAGTTTATCAGGCGGAATTACAGAAATCCTAAGCGCACTTGGACACGAGTCTGAGATTGTTGGGACAGACGTGACCAGTACTTTTCCTGAAAGTCTGAAAGCTACAGCCAAAGATTTGGGACACGTCAGAAGTATGACCATCGAACCAATTATGGCAATTAACCCAACTTTGATTATGGCGTCGGAGAAAGACATTAATCCTGATCTTTTAGCAAAAATGAAATCATCGGGCATCAAAACAGAATTGTTCAAACAAGAATTTTCTGTTGACGGAACTAAAAAGTTGATTGAAGAAGTTGCTAAAGCTATTGGTAATACAGATTATCAAAAGTTAAATAACAAAATTGATGCTGATATTAAGCAAATTCAGCCACTTGCGAAAAAGCCAAAAGTACTTTTCATCTATGCGCGTGGTAATAATTTGATGGTTTCAGGAAAAAATACGGCAATGTCTAATCTTATCGAATTGGCTGGTGGAGAAAATGCTTTTAACGATTTCGAAGATTTCAAACCATTAACGCCAGAAGCGGTGATTAAAGCTAATCCTGATGTTCTTTTCTTGTTCAATAGCGGATTACAAGGTGCTGGCGGTACCGACGCTGTTCTTAAAATGGCTGGTGTTGGACAAACCAATGCTGGGAAGAATAAAAAAGTGATAGCAATGGATGGTGGATTGGTGTCGAGCTTTGGACCTCGACTTGGTGAAGCGGCTTTGGATCTTAACAAACTTCTAATTGAAAACACAAAATAAACTTTTTCTATTCATGTTAGTGGGAGGTTTGTTGCTGGTTCTGTTGGCAGCAACTTCCCTTAATATTGGAGTTTTCGACTTTAATGGAAAATCGCCATTCTTTGTTTTGTGGCAGGTTATTACAGGAGATTCAGCTTTGTTACTGAGCGACAAATATGTGATTTGGGACGTCAGGTTAACACGAATTGTTATGGCGATTCTTATCGGAAGTATGTTGGCGGTTTCTGGGACGGCGTTGCAAGGTCTTTTCAAAAATCCTTTAGCAACCAGCGATTTAATTGGTTTAACAGCTGGTGCAACTTTATTAGCAGCAATTAGCATTGTGTTGGGCGGACATTTTAGAGAATATTTGCCCGACTTTTTGCAGCTTCCTTTGGTGGGACTTTCCGCATTTGTTGGTGCCTTGTTGGCGATGATTTTAGTTTACAAAATCTCAACAAGTCAAGGCAAAACCAATGTTGTCATCATGTTGTTGACAGGCGTTGCGATTACAGCAATCGGTTTTTCGATAACAGGATTTTTAATTTATTTAGCTAAAGATGACCAACTTCGCGATTTAACATTTTGGAATATGGGAAGTTTAGCAGCTGCAACTTGGACTAAAAATTTGGTGCTTTTTGTAGTATTAATCATTAGTTACAGTTTCTTGTTACCAAAGGGAAAAGCACTTAATGCGATGATGTTGGGAGAGAAAGATGCAGAACATTTAGGAATTAATGTTGAAAGCCTCAAAAAACAAATCGTTGTTATCACGGCTTTAATGGTTGGGACTTGCGTGGCATTTTCAGGAACAATTGGTTTTGTAGGACTTATCGTTCCTTACATTTTAAGACTAATTTTTAAATCAAATTATGTCATGATTCTACCATTGTCAGCTATTTTTGGTGCCGTTTTATTACTAATTGCGGACACCATTAGTCGCAGTATTGTCGCACCAACCGAGTTACCAATTGGGATTTTGACAGCCTTATTAGGTGGACCAATTTTCATTATTATTTTGTTAAAACAGAAAAAATCAATCCGATGATAGAGGCGCATCAAATCAATTATAAACATAAAGATTTCCATATTCTCAAGGCGGTTGATGTGTCCTTAGAATATGGAGAATTTCTCGCCATTGTTGGTCCGAATGGCGCTGGCAAATCAAGTTTGCTGAGCATCTTAGCCAATGAAATTAAAGAACATGCCGACCAACAAATTTTATTTAAAAACAAAAAAATAAAAGATTGGAAGATTATTGATCTGTCACATCATAAAGCAAAGTTTTCGCAACATCATAGTAACGATATTCCGTTGCTGGTAAAGGATGTTGTCATGATGGGACGTTATCCATATTTTGATAATGAAGCTAAAAATGAAGATTACGAAGCGGTTAATTTTGTGATGATTGAAACAGATATTTTGCATCTTCAAAATCGAGATTATAATTCGCTTTCTGGTGGCGAAAAACAACGCGTCCACCTATCAAGAGTCTTAGCACAACTTCACAATGAGGTGGCTCACAAATTAATATTTTTGGATGAACCGCTTAATAATCTGGATATTAAACATCAATACAAAACATTACAATCAATTAAAAAATTCACAGCAAAGGCTAATTCTGCAATTGTCGTTTTGCACGATCTTAATTTGGCTGCGCAATTTGCAGATAAGATTTTATTGATGAAAGCAGGAAAAGTTGTGGCTTCTGGAAAACCGAATGAAGTTTTTACCCCCGAAAAAATTTCTGAAACTTATAGTTTTCCTTGTAAGATTTGCGAAAATCCGATTAATAAAAATCCGATGATCATTTTCGGAACATAGTTTTTTATAACATTAAATACTTTTTAAAAATGAGTACAATTAATCAAACTTTAAAAGAAAAATGGAATCAGTTAAAAACTGAAAATCCAAGACTTAGAATAAGAAATGCTGCCCAAGAACTGGGCGTTAGCGAAGCCGAATTGTTGATGACAGATTTGGGCGAAACAGTCACTTTTTTGACACCAGATTTTTCTGGGATTTTAACTGATCTAGAGGTTTTGGGAAAAGTGATGGCGTTGACACGAAATGAAGAATGCGTCCACGAAAGAAAAGGAATTTACAAAAATGGAGATTTTTCTAGTCCCCATGCACAATTGTTTGTTGGCGAAGACATCGATTTAAGGATTTTTCTTAACTCTTGGAAGTATGCTTTTGCAGTGGTTGATGGCGACAAAAAAAGCTTGCAATTTTTTGGGAAAGATGGTTTGGCGCTTCACAAGGTTTATTTAACAAAAGATAGTAACCATGCAGCTTTTGACGCTTTGGTGGAGAAATACAAAGCAGAAGATCAAGATCCGAATATTCTTTTCGAGACGGTGCCTGCAAAAGCAGATGAAAAGCCAGATTCAGAAATTGATGTTGAAGCTTTCCAAAAAGCTTGGTCCGAGTTGAAAGATACGCATGATTTCTTTTCAATGACGAGAAAATTTGGCGTTTCGAGAACACAAGCTTTGCGTTTGGCTTCACCAGAATTTGTGACAAAATTAAAAGCTTCGGCTGTCGAAATAGTGTTAAATAAAGCGTCAGAAGAAAAATTACCAATTATGGTTTTCGTGGGAAATCGCGGAATTATCCAAATCCATACAGGAGAAGTTAATAAGATTTTTTGGCAAGGAAGCTGGATTAATGTGATGGATCCAGATTTTAACTTACATCTTGATACTTCAAAAATTGCTGAGGTTTGGTTGGTTAAAAAGCCGACAGAAGACGGATTGGTACATGCGATTGAAGTCTTTAACGAAGAGGGTGATTTTATTGTTCAGTTTTTTGGAAAAAGAAAACCAGGGATGCCAGAGTTGGAAGAATGGCGAAATTTATCGAATGTTTTAAGTTAGGTTTTTGCTAAATTTTACTTTTATTGACGCTAGACCGTTTTGTTTTTTTTAATTTCAGAGCGGTCTTTTAATTTGTATTTTTATAACATGAGAAAAATAGTTTTAGTTTTAATAACGTTTTTGGCGATTGGTTTTAAAGCGCAGGACTTTAAAGCTTTTCAGTTTTATAACAAATCTGGAAAGGAAATTAACACCGAAAAAATGATAAAATCACTTTTGAATTACGATGTCATTTTGTTTGGAGAGTTTCATAATAATTCTATTAATCATTGGTTGCAATTGCGATTAACAGAAGCTTTGTTTGAGAAAAATAAAAATTTAGTTCTCGGTGCAGAGATGTTCGAGCGTGATAATCAATCAGGACTAAATCAATATTTATCTGGAAAATTAGATGTTAAAAAGTTGAAAGATTCTGTTCGACTTTGGAATAATTTTGCGACAGATTATCAACCGCTATTAGATTTTGCTAAATCAAAAAAACTAGAATTTATCGCTACAAATATTCCTCGAAAATTTGCTTCTCAAGTTGCAAAACAAGGTTTGGAATCGCTAAATCAACTTCCAGATTCTGACAAAATTAACATGGCTAAACTTCCTATTGATGTGACTTTAGAAACGCCAGGATATCGCGAAATGAAAGCCATGATGGGTGATCACGCTGATGAAATGAAAGTCATGAATTTTATAGCTGCACAAGCGGTGAAAGATGCAACAATGGCAGAATCTATCCTTACATCTTGGACCGCTGGAAAACTTTTTGTGCATTACAACGGGAATTATCACAGTAACGAATATGGCGGAATCTTTTGGTATTTGAAGAACGCAAATCCGAGTCTAAAAGTAGCGGTGATAAGCCTTGTCGAAAGCGAATCAAAAGACTTGAGTTTTCCCAAAAAAGATTTTGTCCCAACAGAATTTAATTTGATATTGCCATCTGATATGACAAAAACTTATTAAATTTATCTTCAAAAAACTATGAAAACATTTTTACTGCTTGTCACGATTTTTCTTAATTGTTTGGGTTTTGGACAAAAATATACAGCGTCCGAAATCAAATTAATCAATTCGAATGATAAAAACTCGGCGCTTCCAATTTATCAGACAACCGACGAGCATCAACATTCGGTTTTATTGTCGATGTCAAAATATGTTAATCCAAAAGATCCGCATACGACGACTTTGGTTAATCGTATGAAGTTGGCGTTATTGGCGACAGATGGCGGTGTTGGGATTGCTGCGCCGCAAGTAGGTGTTAACCGAAATGTGATTTGGGTTCAACGTTTTGACAAGGCAGGTAATCCACTAGAGTATTTTCTAAATCCTAAGATTCTTTGGAGGTCTGCTATTCTTAACCTCGGTCCAGAAGGCGATTTGTCGATTCCGGATTTTAGAGATATGTATTATAGAAGTCAAGTTATTCAGTTAGAATATTGGGATTTGTCGGGTAAGAAAATCACTGAGATTGTAGAAGGCTTTACGGCAGTTATTTTCCAACACGAGATCGATCATTTATCAGGAATTTTAATTCAGGACAAGAGCAAAAATGAGACAGATTCTAATATTATTAGAGTAGATGCCTTCAAGAGATTGCCATTGTAATAGAAAGTGCACGAAATTTGCAACGTCTTAAAAAATAATTTTTAACTTAAAATATTATAAACTATGCGATTAATTATCAATTTACTTATTACCGCTGTATCAGCGTTTTTGTTAAGCAAAATTTTGTCAGGCGTACATTTTCAAGATTTCACATCAACGATTATTTTTGCTATCGTTTTAGGGATTCTTAATATGTTGGTTCGTCCAGTTTTAGCGATTTTGTCGTTACCAATTACGATCTTAACTTTAGGACTTTTCTCGTTGGTTATCAATGCTGTTATCATTTTGCTTTGCGATCATTTTATGGATAGTATGACGGTTGATGGCTTTGGATGGGCGTTCTTATTCAGTATTCTATTGTCGATTGTGACGGCTGTTTTCGGAGCTTTATTCTCCAAAGATTAAGTTTTAAAACAATGAAATAATGAAATCCGTGGTTTTTTGCTACGGATTTTTTTTGTTTATAAAATGACTTTCTTCCACGAAATGACGTCTACACCTTTTGAGTAGTGTGTCAAATCTGGTTTTCGGTTGGTAAAGTCAATGTTTCCGAATTTATATTTTGTTTCTAAATTTTTAATTTTAACATCATTAATTTCCCATTCTTTATGATGAATATCGTAACGGATATTTTGTCCGTTATGTCGTAGATACAGGCAATATCGCTCTGTTAACCAAAGATCGAGATTCTTTTTTTGTTTTAGAGGATTTCCTATTTCGTAGGCGATGTGGAGTTTTAGGTCTTTTGAATCGAGTTGAGAGTCATATTGTCCTGGACTTCTTTTCATATTTGCTTTTTGATAAGGAAGTCCCGACAGTTCTTTTGCAACCAAACAAGATAATAGTTTTTGCCCTTCGATATTAATGAAAAAAACGCCCTTTTTACCATCGTTATCGATATAAGTTCTGGTATTAACTTCATCAAAATTTGATAAAAAAGAAAGCGATGGTAACAATCTTGGACGGATTTTTTCCATGCTGAAAGCAACAATAGAAATATAATAATCGCCATCAATTTGGTCTAAATTAAAAGCCTCTGGTACTAACTTTCGCAAGCTTTCATAATCGACTTTCCAATGCAGAAAAATGGCGCGATTCCACTCTTGATAATACTGAAATTGTCCTTCTGGTAAAGGGTATGGACGATGTTGAATGTTTGATAGTAAGGATGTTATGTTACTCAATCGATCAGATTTTTAAGAAGACTTTTTATTGATGAGTAAATATACGGGTAATCCTATCAAGATCAAAGCTAATCCTGGCCAAGTATATTGCGGTTTGTAAACAAATAAAAGTACACAAAAAGAAATACCTATTATTAAATAAACGGCTGGTGTAATAGGGTAGAGCCAAGTTTTGTAACCACGTTCTAGATTGGGTTTTTTAATTCTGAGATAGATAACACCAAAAACGGTTAACATGTAAAATAAAACAATTACAAATGATATCATATCTAACAAATCGCCGTACTGACCGCTAAGACAAAGCAAACTTGCCCAAATCCCTTGCATCCACAGTGAGTTGGCAGGAACATTAAAACGATTATTTTTGATAGCTGCTTTTAAAAATAAACCATCTTTTGCCATCGTCTGGAAAACCCGTGCACCAGCGAGAATAATTCCGTTAACACATCCAAACGTCGAAATCATAACCAAAATTGCCATAATAATTGTCCCTGCAGTTCCGAAGATTTTTTCAGCAGAGGCGACAGCAACACGATCATTAGCTGCAAAAGCGATGTCGTCGCGCGTTAATGTATTAAGATAAACGAGATTAACCAAGAGATACAAAATCATAACAGATGTTGTCCCAATAATCATCGCGCGAACAACATTTTTGCGGGGATTTTCGATTTCGCCAGAGACAAAAGTTACGTTTTCCCAAGCGACAGAACTAAACACGGAACCTACCATTGCTGCCGCAATACCGCCAAGAACTGTTGTACCCGATATTGAAAGCCAACTTGCGGACTCTTTGTGACCATCAATTTCGGTTCCGAAATTTTGGAAAGCTTCCCACCCAAATTTAAAGTTACTCATCAATTGAGAATGTTCAACCAAAATAAATCCTAAAGCAATCAATCCTAAAAGCGCAATAATTTTGGAAGACGTGAAAATATTTTGTAGCATTTTTCCGCTTTGGACGCCTCTCGTATTGATGAAACTTAGCAAAAGTATAATAGCGATTGCAAGAATCTGTATCCAAGTTATTTTAAAACTTCCGCTTTGGAAAAGTGGGGCGGCATCGTTAAGACTTGGGATGAGATAAGCTGTAAACTTTCCAAAAGCAACCGCAACTGCTGCTATGGTTCCGGTTTGGATGACGGTAAAAAGTCCCCAACCATAAAGAAAGCCCATCATTTTTCCGAAAATCTCTGTGATGTAGGTGTATTGTCCACCAGCTTTCGGAAACATAGCAGACAACTCGCCGTAGCTGATTGCAGCGGCAATTGTCATAAGGGCGGTCAACAACCAAACGACAATTAACCAATATCCAGAGCCGAGATTACGCATAATGTCGGAGCTTACAATGAAGATGCCACTCCCGATCATTGATCCCATGACAATCATTGTGGCATCCCAGAGTTTTAGTTTCTTTTCCATAGTTTTATTTGAGTCAAATATATAAAAGTCTACATAAACATTAATTATTTGTTAGAAAGTTTATCTTTTTTATAATCTTCAATGTCTTATGTTGTTAATAATGAATTTTGTTGTAGTCTTCGAAATTTTAAAGATTTCGTAATGTTCTACTGAAGGATATATCCTAAATTTGGGATAGATAAGACAATAATCATGGAGTTAGAATACAAAAACCACGAAAGCCCCATGCTGAAAGATGGTATTAAAAATTATTTAATCGATATCGACGGAACGATAACAGATGATATCCCAAATGAGGAACCTGAAAGAATGTCAACTTGTTTACCTTTTCTTGACGCTTTAGAAACAATTAATAAATGGTACGACGAAGGTCATCAAATTTGCTTTTTCACATCTAGGACCGAGGATCTGAAAGCGATAACTGAAGAATGGCTCAATCGTCATGGTTTTAAATATCACAGTATTCTTTGTGGGAAACCGCGTGGTGGCAACTATCATTGGATCGATAATCATCTTGTGAAAGCAACGCGCTACAAAGGAAAATTTACAGATCTTGTAGAGAAAAATGTGAGCATTCAGGTTTTTAAAGATTAAACTTAAATAATCAACGGCGTAGTATCTCTAGCCCCGATGGAAGCGGCATCCTTTGGGGCGAGGTGAGGCGGCGGAGCGTAGCGCAGCCGTCCGAGACTCGCACCAAAGATAGAGCTGAGAGCGGGATTAGCTCCTAAAAATATTTATCAATTTGACAAAAAAAAGCAATAAAAATCAATGAAAGTATTAGCAAACGATGGTTTGACGCAAAGCGGGATTAATGCACTGATAGCGAAGTCTTACGAAGTGATTACAACAAAAGTTAGACAAGAAGATTTGGCGGATTTTATCAACCGCGAAAACGTGAAAGTGCTTTTGGTACGTAGCGCAACAAAGGTTCGAAAAGATTTGATTGACGCTTGTCCCAATTTGGAAATTATAGGTCGCGGTGGCGTTGGTATGGATAATATCGATGTCGAATATGCACGCGAGAAAGGTGTACATGTGATTAATACGCATGCGGCTTCGTCTGAGTCTGTTGCCGAATTGGTGTTTGCACATCTTTTTGCGGGATGTCGATTTTTACAAGTTTCGAATCGTGCAATGCCAACGGAAGGTCAAACCAATTTTAATGCGCTGAAAAAAGCCTACGAAAAAGGTGTTGAACTTCGTGGTAAAACCATTGGCATTGTCGGGATTGGACGTATTGGACAAGAGGTAGCGAGGATTGCGCTAGGTCTTGGTATGAAGGTTATTGCATCGGATACTAGAATCGGAAAAGCGAGCGTTCGTGTTGATTTTTATAATAAACAATTTATAAATGTCGAGATCGAAACCGAACCATTGGACCAATTAATTTCACACGCCGATTTTATCACACTGCACGTCCCAGCGCAAGATGGCGCGATTATAGGAAAACGTGAAATCGACATGATGAAAAATGGTGCTGCAATTGTTAATTGTGCTCGTGGTGGCGTTGTTGATGAGGTTGCTTTGTTGGAAGCATTGGACTCAGGGAAGTTATCTTTTGCTGGACTTGACGTTTTTGAAAACGAACCAACGCCGTCAGAAAAAGTTTTGCAACATCCAAAAATCTCATTAACGCCACATACCGGCGCCTCAACAGAAGAAGCGCAGGATAGGATAGGGACAAGTCTCGCTGAACAAATATATAGTATTTTTCATGCTAAATAATATTATGAAAACTCAGCCATTTCGGCTGAGTTTTTTTTTTCAGAATGGGATAATTGCTTATTTTTGAGGCATGAAAAGAAAGGTTTTAATCATCTACACAGGTGGAACGATTGGGATGGAGAAAGATTATGCGACGGGAAGTCTTGTTCCTTTTGATTTTTCAAATATTTTTAAACGTATGCCCGAAATGAACCTTATGGAATGTGAGGTTTCGGTAAAGTCTTTTGACTCCCCCGTAGATTCTTCGGATATGGGACCAAAACAATGGCAAGGCATTGCAAAAATTGTTCAAGATAATTATGAAGCTTTTGATGGTTTTGTGATTCTTCACGGGACAGATACGATGTCGTATACGGCTTCTGCTTTGAGTTTTATGCTTAAAAATCTTGGAAAGCCTGTTGTGCTAACGGGTTCTCAATTACCAATTGGTGATTTGAGGACAGATGCTAAAGAAAACCTTTTGACAAGTCTTTACTACGCGAGTCTTTACGAAAATGAGGAAGCGGTTATACAAGAAGTGACTTTGTATTTTGAATACAAATTGTTGCGTGGCAACAGAAGTTTAAAATTCTCGGCAGAGTATTTTGACGCTTACCAAAGTCCAAATTATTCTATTCTTGGGCAATCTGGCGTTCATTTAAATATTGATAAGGACAGTCTTCTAAAACCAAAATCTACCAATTTTGAAATCGATTTACATCTTGACGAAAATGTTTTATTTTGGAGAATTTTCCCAGGAATGAACTTCGATTTTTTGTTAGAAGTAACTTCTGTTAAGGTTATTATTCTTCAAGTATTTGGATCAGGAACCATTTTTAACAACGAAAAAACAGAACGTGTCTTAAGAGAGCTTCGTCACCGTAAAGTTGAGATTATTGTTATCAGTCAATGCGTGTCAGGCGGTATTAGTTTTGGGAAGTACAGCAATAGTAATATTTTTAGACAAGTTGGCGCTATTAATGGAAAAGATATGACCGCTGAAGCTGCGATTACAAAGTCTATGCACTTGCTAAATAATCCTAGATACAAAGCTAATTTTGCAGAATTGTTCGATGAAGATATTTGTGGCGAAGTCACGAAAGATTTTCACTAATATTAGGTGAAATCAAATATTTAACTATATTTGCAGACTTAAAAAAGAGAGGTGTCCGAGTGGTTGAAGGAGCTAGCCTGGAAAGTTAGTATGCGGGTAACTGTATCGAGGGTTCGAATCCCTTCCTCTCTGCTTATAAAACCGCTACAATAGCGGTTTTTCTTGTTTTTATACTCTTTCTGATTTTATTTTCTATCTTTGAAAAATAACCATAAAAGGACTATAAAAAGATATAATTTTTCACACTTTTTTCACACTAATTATTTTATTCTAAACTTTTTGTTGCCAGTGTTTAAGCGATTTTTTAATTTCTGAAACTTCGTAATCATTAAGTTTTGCTCAACTTTATATTTGTGTTCTAGTTGATATGGAATCCAAGCTGTTATTTTTGATTTTACAAAATTTTTCTCATTTTTTTGAATAAACGATAATTTTAAAGGTTTGGCGTCCAATTCATCCGAAGCTTCGTAATAGGTTAAATAAAACTCAGGACTTTTATTTTTGTCTACATCTTCAACAACGCAATAATCCAATAAATAAGAAGGTTCTGAAAGTGGTCCAGCAAAATCTTTAAAAATGATAAGCTCCGAAATTCCACCGTGATCTTAAATGTAGAGTCCGGCGTAAGGATCTTTTGGATTTTCTGTTAAATAAGATTCACTTTTAGATTTAGCTTCATTAAAATAAAATAAGTAGCTTCCTTCTTTTTCCGCAAAATAATTGAGAACTAAGACTGGATCGCCCTTCCATGGATTTCCTAAATCATCCAAAAGATTGATATAAATGGGTTGCCTGGGTAAAATTCTTTGGATTTTGTCTTGTCCAAAACTGAAACTTGAGATAAATGTTAAAACTATAAGAAAATGATTTTTCATTGTGTTTGCGTAAAATTATTTATTAAAAAATAACATTATTTTTTGTTATTTCTATTATGCATCCGAAAGCTGAACTGATGTAAAGTTCTTATTTAATCAAAGGATTTTATATGAATTCATAAAAAAAAATAATATTATTGTGAAAGCGTTTTCGTCGGTATTTGAAGTTTAACATTAGTGAAACTATTAAATGAAACAGAAAATGATATTTTAATAATTTTAAGCAATGCAAGATTTTTTTCTATTCTTTTTTACTCGAATGTAAATATTTTCCAATCCAAAAACCAAACAACGGAAATAGGAATGCGCAAAAAAAAAGAATATTATTGGCAATATATCATTGATATTTTCAAGAAGTTCAAGAAAAGGATAGAGGTATAAGTTTATTTAGTAATGTACCAAAATAATAAGATATGAATCGGAACTTCCTCCTAAAAAGTTGAAGTGAGCGCCAAGCACTTCTATCGCAATTATACTAGCTAGATCTGTAAACTCCCCATTTTCAGTACACTTTAAAAGTAGAATTTTTTCTTGATTTTTTACTGCTGTTGTTGTCGGATGTAAAAAAGTGGGCAGGAAAAGTGCTGGCCTTAGCCTGGGCTTGCTGTCCATTTTTCAACATCACCGGCGATAAACCAGCCAATGAGTCATGGGGGCGGTCGTAATTGTAATCTCTTACCCATTCCTGAGTAACACTTCTTACTTCATCCAAACTTTCAAAAATATATGCATCCAGGATCTGATTCCTGTAGGTTTTGTTCAAGCGTTCAATGTAGGCATTCTGTGTAGGTTTCCCCGGTTGGATATATGCAAAGTTGATCTCATTTACCCTGCTCCAGACTTCCGCAGTATTTACTATAAACTCCGGTCCATTATCCATGCGTATTTTCTCGGGCTTGCCGTAGCGGTTCACCAGATGGTTCAGTATCCAGATTACCCGCGAACTTTTCAAACTGTAATCTGCCTCAATGTGAAGGATTTCCCTGTTGTAATTATCAATCCCATTAAAACTGCGAAACTTTCTGCCACTGGCAAGTACATCGCTCATAAAATTTTTACTCCACGTGTGAGTAAAGGATGCCGGTACTTCCAATGGCGCTTTTACTCTGGCAGGTAAACGTTTCTTAACCTTGCGTCGCAAAGGAAGTTTCATTTCCTTATAAATTCTGTGCAGCCGCTTATGATTGATTTTTTTGCCACGGTTGCGCAGGCGGTAATAGTATTTCCAGAATCCTTCCCGAGGATGGCTCTGGGTAAGCTGTTCAAGCTCCATCATCACCGTAGAATCATCTCTCAGTGAGCGGTAATGAAAACTGCTTCTGCTTAATTTAAGTACACGTAAAGCCTTGCCGGAATCCTTAGGACGGAGCTCATGGATCTCCATGACAATCTCCCGTTTCCGACAAGGCTTTAGAGCTTTTTTTATTCAGAAATAATTAATGCTTTCTAAATGACTTCATGATTTAGCTTCGCTAAGTTCGATAATGTATTTTGCAACGTCAAGTTCCATCGCGAGGTTTGCGTACATCCGCTTGAGTCGGGCATTTTCTTCTTCCAGCTCTTTCACCCGTTTGAGTTCACTGGCTTCCATGCCATTGTACTTCTGGCGCCACTTATATAAAGTTGCTGTGCTGATGCCATTTTCCCTTGCCAATTCCTCGGCACTGCGGCCGCCGGCAAACTCCTTTAAAAACACCTGCAATCTTTGCAGGACTGAATGTGCTCTTTTTCATTGTCTTAATTACGATTTAAAGTTAATTATTTTATACTTTTAAACCGTACTGTTTTCGGGGGAGCTTACATACACAAGAAGTTATTGATTTCATTTGCGAGTTAGTAAAAATAGGTAAGAAAACTAAACAACAAATAATTACAGAATATAATATACCTAAAACAACCTTGTACAAATGGATCAGTAAACATCAAAAGTAAGTCAACTGCCTAATTATCATCGTATTTATAGTGATATGATTGCGATGAAATATCCTGATAAAGTAGAGGAATTTACAACAATATTATTTTCGAAAAAGAAAATATCTTATATGATGTTATTGCTATCAATAAGAAGTTGTTTGGTAATAATCTAGATATATCAAACCAGAAATTACGGCCTTATTCAAAAAAAGATATTTAAAAAATTCTTAACTTTCAGATTTCTAGGGGGCTTAATAACTCCGAAATCGCTAAATATTTCAAGATAAGACGAAATTCGATTGCAAAGTGGAAGAAAATATTTCAAAATAAATAATATTTAAAATATACCGAAAAGTAGGTATTGTTTTTAGTTTTAGTTACTATTATTTTTACAATATAAACATTAGATTAGAGCTAATTGATATAATTTTATTTATTTTTTTTAACCAAAAACACTTACCATGAATTCCGTACAACATTTGGAGTTGCAAGAGTCAAAATTGCAGCTTCAGCTTCAGCTAAAAATCCAAAATTTTATCGATGACTATATTATGGAGTTTATCCATGTTTTGGATTGTTTTAAAGAGCGCCAATTGCCATATCGGGTAATGTCTATAGATAAGATACCAAGTCAGTGGCGCTGGCCTCTTAGAGAATTTTTTATGTCATCTAGACTTAAGGATTATCAATTTTATTATGCCATTTTGATGGATAATAATCGGCTTATGGATATTTGTTTTAGTAAGTATCCTTCACTTAATCCTATTAAGTATATTCCAGATTTTCATGATTACATTCCCAAAGAAAAACGATGCAATCGTACAATTTTGGAACGATTGATTAGTCAAAAAGAACTTGAAAATCAGAAAATTTTTCTCTATTTTATCAAATATTCAATTTTGCTTGAGGCAAATTTATTTGATATTTTAAAGTTAGATTCTGAAGAAGTTTTTAATGTTATTGACGGTGATGTTTTAATTTTTCCAGAGCAACAAGAGTGGTTATTATCTTACTCATCAAATGAAGAATGGTACTTTGTGTAAGGCTACCATAGTTTTTTTAGGGTTAACAAAAGGCTGTTTTCGTAACAGCCTTTATTAATTTAGTTTAGAGAAATTTTACCAATAATTATATATCAAATTATTCAGAATTTCATAATTTTCGATTTGAATTTTATAGCGAATTTCATTATCGAGTTGTGACAACATTTCGATAGTATTTCGGTATTTTACTCTCGAGTTCCAAATATTGCTCTATGAAAAAGATTTAGAGTTAATTTTTATAAAAATCTTATTTAATTCAATTCTTTTTGTATTTTGAAAATACAACTCCACATTTGGAGTTTGTACTAATACTTTATAGTTATCAAAGACATGAAAATTAAACACAACAGTTTCGTTATTTCGAATTTTCTGATTGTAATTTTTAAACTGACATTTTACAATGTTTTGACAACGAAATCAAAAGAATCTAACTTGCCTCTAACCAAGCTTACAGCTATATTCTGAGAATCTTTAAAATTAATCGATAGATATTGTAAGATTTTCAAAAAGAAGTTATGCTCATGTAGTCAATAAATTTTTCATTCTTTTTGCCCCAAATAGTAGCGTCATAAATTTTCATTTGATCAGTAGTGAAAATGTAGATTTTAACTACTATGTAAATGGGAATTATTATTATGATAAACAGTAAATAGATTATACCAAGTGTTATAAATGGCAAAATGAGTCTGCCATAATATGTGCTAAAAGAGATAATAGCTGCACCAAAAATAATTAAAGAAAATATTTTCAGCAAAAATAAAAATTCGACTTCGGGTTTATCAAATTTTAACGTTATAAATCTTTTTGTTTTCAGCATAATAGAAAAATGTTTACTTTTTTCTTCAAACAAAAAAGAAGCTCATATAAAACGAACCTCTTTAATTTTTATTTCTCTAATTTCCAATTTTTTGAGTAAAGCATAATTACCAAACCGGCAATCATAAAAGGAATACTTAAAACTTGTCCCGTATTCAAACCAGCGAATTGGATAAACTCGTCGCCTTGTGGTTCTTTCAGGAATTCTACAAGGAATCTTATTGCCCAAAGGATGATGAAGAACAATCCGAAAAGCCAACCTTGTTGATATTTTTTATCTGTTTTTCTGTATAAAAACCAAAGCAGAACAAATAACAATACATAACCAACAGCTTCAAAAAGTTGTGTCGGATAACGAGGAATTGTCACACCATATTCTGAGCTTTGTTGCGGAAATAACAAAGCATAAGGTGATTTTGGATCAACAGGTTTTCCGATAATTTCAGAATTAAAAAAGTTACCCATTCTAACAAAAGCGCCACCAAGAGCAACTACAATTCCTAGTCTATCGTATACCCAAAACGGATTTTTCTTGATTACTTTAAAGCTATAATAAAGTGTTGTAAAGATTAAAGCGATGGTTGCGCCGTGACTTGCAAGCCCCGAAAACCCCGTGAAATGTAATCCTCCTTTTGTCGAAATCGGTAAGAAAACACTTAAGAAATCTTCTTTGAAAAGTTCGGGTTGATAAAAAATAACGTGCCCCAAACGCGCACCCAGAATGGTTCCAACCAAAGTCCAAGTGAATAATGGATCCAAAAACTTCTCGTCAACATTATCGATTTTGAAGATTTTTTTCATTAAAATATAACCGAATCCAAAAGCAAAAACGAACATTAAACTATAAAAATGTAGCGTACCAAAACCTAAGTTGATGCCAGTAGCTGGATCCCAAATTTTGAAATCTGTTTTTAAGGATACTGCATCATTATATTTAATCATATCACTTTGATTAACTGCGTGATACATGTATTTTACATTTTGGATGTCATTAATATTAACCGCGTTATCTATTAATTTGAAATCATTAGTTAAAAATTGATAATTGTGATTTTTATAATTAGCAAATGTCGAAAGTATAAATGCTTCGTAATCAGCATTTATCGGCTCTTTATTATCTTTATTAACAATAATTAAAGAATTTTTTGCTCGTGTTTCGTTCGAGTAGGCACTGAAAGTATTTCCATTGACGGTTGCAAAAATCTCAACCGGAACATTTTTCCCTTGGATGTCAAGTTGTGCAGACGTGGTTTTGATGTCAGAAGTTTGAGCCATTAATAATTGGAAAAAACCAACTACTAAAGTGAAGTACAAGCTAAATAATTTTTGTTGCATTTAGTATATTTTAATGTTCATGTTTTGGCGGTACAGGATCATATCCTTCGCCGCCCCAAGGATGGCAAGACAAGATTCGCTTTATCGATAACCAACTACCTTTGAAGATCCCGTGGACTTGCAAAGCTTCGACAGTATAGTGCGAACAAGTTGGCTCGTAACGACAATTTTTACCCAACCAAGGCGATATTGCAAGTTGATAAAACTTGATCAACGCTACCAACGGAAAAGTAATAATCTTGTTAAACATCCTTTTGTTAAAGCTACAAAAATAAAGGATTTTTATTTTAAAATAGATTTTTTGCTGTTAAAGATTAGCTAACATAACTTCTAAAAGTTAAGTTAACTCGTGGCGCAAATATTTTTTTGGTCGGAGGAAGACGATGTAGCCAATGTTGTTGGGTTTCATCTTTCATAATGAGAAGACTTCCAGATTCTAAAGTTAAAGAAACAACCTCGCCAGAAGCCTTATGTTTAAAAGAAAATTTGCGTTCTGCTCCAAAACTTATCGATGCAATGGCGCCATTTTTTTTCAAAGCTTTTTCAGAATCGCTGTGCCAAGCCATGCCTTCGTTGCCATCATGATAAAGATTGAGAAGGCAAGAATTAAAATTTTCGGATGTTAAATTTTCAATTTTCTTTTTGATATCTAAAAGTTCTGGCGTCCAAGATTTTGCAATTTTCGTCCTTTTAGAATAAGTGTAAGCGTAGTCGTCATCGCCGTACCAAGCTACTTTCCGTTTGGTGGTGATGAGTTTTCCGTAGATTAAAGCCTCATCATTTTGCCAGTCGATGTTA
This sequence comes from Soonwooa sp. T0.1_25, assembly GCF_057652215.1. Classification (NCBI taxonomy): domain Bacteria; kingdom Pseudomonadati; phylum Bacteroidota; class Flavobacteriia; order Flavobacteriales; family Weeksellaceae; genus Soonwooa; species Soonwooa sp. T0.1_25. The sequence continues at coordinate 290,041 of NZ_JBYFBZ010000003.1, forward strand.
TTAAATAAATTTGAATAATAAAATTCAGTTTCTTCGTTGCTAAACACTTTTCCAAAATAAAGAACCGTTCCGTCAAAAGGCAGAAGATTTTTGCTAGAATCAAATTCGTCAGGGAATAATGACAACATGTTTTAGAATTTAGTTTAAAAACGAAAAAAAGAAGAAATTTAGTTTTTAAAAATTAGTGTTTCTCGTAATCTTCAATAACTTTTAACGCAGTATTTTCGTTCTGGATAATATCGTTAAGTATCATTTTAAAAGTGATTTTTGTATTCTTCTCTGTCGAATTAATATTATTGTAAGCATAACTCATGAGAAAATCATTTTTTTCTTTTAGAATGTCCTTGATTTCTTCAATTTTCGAAAGCGAATTAATCTTCTTGTAGTCCACCAAATCAATTTTGGTGGTTGATGCTGTTTTCCAAGCATTGGTTTTAAGTTGCGGTGAATAAAAACCGCCTGCCTTAATCACGATATTAAGGATGTTGACATCTTTACGATCGGCGTAATATTGTAAAGTATCCATTAATTTCTGTTGCCTAGGAATGGTTGTTATAATATTGTCTTTAGAATCTTTAAGTTCTTTATTAACCGTCACAAAAACTTGGTCAATATAGGCTTTGTCTTTACGCTCAGAATTCCAATTTTCAATAAAAAGCGCAATTAAAATACCTGCGACAACAGGAATAATTTCTTTAATAAATTGAATGCTATACTTTTTTAAATTTTCCTTCATTAGGTCAAGATTTAGCAAGATTTTAAGTCAAAAAAATAAAATTTAATCAAACACCAAATTATTTTGGATGGCTAAAGATTTTAATTCCGTTTCTGTCCATTCTTTTTTAGGATCGCTTTTCTCTGTAATTCCGCCGCCAACGTACAAAATAGCATAACTTTTAAAAAATTCTGCGCATCTCAAATTCACGAAATAATAGATTTCTTCCTCGGTTTCAACTTTAATAAAACCAGAATAAAACTCGCGACTGTTAAACTCAATAATTTTGATGCCTTGCATGCAAACATCTTTCGGGAAGCCACAAACGGCAGGCGTTGGATGTAATTCTTTTATTAAATTTTCTAAATCTTGAGGATAAACTGTCGCCTTAAAATCCGTTCTCAAATGTTTGATATTCCCAGAAATATGATCCTGAACTTTGGAAACGCTGATATCGACTGCAAAACGTTTTAACACCGAATGAACATAGTCTGTAACAGGTTTTTGTTCTTCAATTTCTTTGTCTGTCCAAGCTTCGTCGAGAGGAAGCGTCGCCGCAAGACTCATGGTTTCGAATGCGTTGGTCTTCTTGTTATATTTGCCCAAAACCTCCGAAAAACCGCCCATCCAACATTGTCCATCTTTCTCAAAAAGGTAACAAAAAGCCGTTGGATAATTATCGCAAAACTGCAGAAAACTCTTTCCTAAAGCCAGTTTTTTGTCGTGTGAAATATCCGTATACATCAAGATTTTTCCACGAGAGATCACCAACTTTTTTAGTTGATTGGCTTTGATGTAGTCAATCGCTTGTAGAACTTTGCGAGAGTAGGTGTCTTCGGTGTCTTTATAAAGTTCGATACGCTCTTTTTTTGACTTCGGGACATAATCTTCTTCGGCTATTTCTTCTGCAGAAATTTCGATAAGATTTCCTTTAAAATCAATTTCTTTTTTTCGGTCAAAACTTACAAAATTGACATTGACTTCCGATGCATCATCATCGGTTGTGTAAAACTTTTCTCCCTCAGGAAATCGAAAGTACAACATAATTATTTGCGGATTACGATGTTAGTCATCGTGGTATGGTTAAGAAGTTCACCTTTTTCGTTACGGATTTCGATTTCAGAATAATGCAAAGTTGCACCTTTTCTGATGAATCTTGCAGTACCCGTTACGATGCCTTTTGTAGCACTTTTTAGGTGGTTAGAGTTGATGTTAGTCCCAACAGCATAGTATTTGTCCAAATCCAAAGCCGATACAGAAAGTGTTGAGCCAAGACTTTCTGCCAACACGCAACTTGCGCCGCCGTGCATAAGTCCCATTGGTTGGTGTACTTTCCAAGTTACGGGCATTGTTGCTGTTAAGCTATCTTCGGTAATGTCTGTAAAAGTAATGTCTAGAACTTCTAATATTGTATGTTTGCACCATTCGTTAAGGTGCTTCAGTTTTGCTTCTTTCGTCGCTTGATCCATTTTAATAAAAACTTAAATTAATAGATTTTAGGATTCCAATTTTCAGGAACTCGAGGTGTAATTTTTTTTAGATAGTTTTGGATTTCTTCCATAACGTCTTCATACGAACGTGACACCAAATCTTCGTAGCTAATTTTGTACCCTAAATACAGCGTTTTGGTAGTAAAATCTCCTGTTGCAATTACCAAAGGCACTTTAGCTTCTAATGCCATGTGATAAAAACCTTTGCGCCACTTTTCGACACGAGATCGTGTGCCTTCTGGCGTTATCACCAAGCTGAAGCTCTCTTTTTTGAATTGATCAGCAACAAATTGTACTAAGTTATTTTTTTGTGATCTATCAATACCAATACCGCCAAGCCACTTTACAACGAAACCATACCAAGCTTTGGTATGTGCATCTTTGATGATGATTTTTAGAGGTTTTTGTAATTTCCAATATGCGAAGTTACCCAAGATAAACTCGATGTTATGGGTGTGAGGCGCCACAACCAAAACGCAACGGTCAAGATTGTCAACGTCGCCGTCTAACACAATCTTCCAGCCCATTAGTTTTAGCATCAAGCTTCCTATCAGTTTTTTCATAACTTTATATATGTGACAAAAAAAGTATAACCAATATGGCCATACTTTACAAAGCTACATAAAAATTAGCGTTATATTTTGATAAAATATTTATTTTATTTCCGTATATTTTTGCTAATAATACTTACGGAATAACCTTCTGTTTCTAAAAATTTTAGAATAAGTTAGATACGAAATCTACAACTTTGATAGCGAATTCTATGACGATCTGGATCATGAGATTTGGTTTTTATAGTTAACAAAATTAATGTTTATTTTTAAGATAAAGCTTTTTAGATTATTAATATTTTCATAAAATATGTGAATTTCATTATTTAGCTAAATTTCGGAGCTTTATCACGCTCTCTTTAGACGAATCTATTTTTAATAACTTAATCTGTTTTGGTACTTGTCCTAGAACTGTATCTTTCTTTAATATTTTTTATAATTCGAATCATATTTCAAAACATTATGCGATTTGGTGTTTGCATATTATTTAGACGCTTTTATCATCATTTCTTTTTTGCCATCTTTAATATTAATGTCAAGATCGGTAAGATCTGTTTTATCAATATTAAGTTTATCGAAAACTGCGTCAGCGCTGTCAACATGGTATCTTTTTCCGTTGATTCTTACATGGTCGTCATCATTAGATCGATACTCAATTGTGTTACCATTAATTTTGATTCTATTCTTTTCAATACTAATTCCTGTATCGTTACTATTCCCGTTTGAGTAGTTATCGTAATCAAAATCTTGACTGTCGCTGCTGTCTGGGTTGTCGTCATCATCAATATCGCCGCGGAAACTAACACCGTTACCATGCTCTTTGATGATTTTCATGCTCTTAGGAACAACCAATTCGTAATCCACTCTATAACTTCTAAATCTGTAATCATAAGGATAAGAGAAATAGTTAGGTAACAAAACTCTATTGCCAACAACTTCTACAGGAACTGACATCCTAAGTGGCGTGTTATAACCTTCACCATCTTTTTTAATGACAAGATAGGGTGTTGTAACGTTGTCTTTTCTAATAACTTCTATACTTGGATAATCTTGCTTGTAGATTACTTTTTTGTCAGAGTAGATTCTTCCCCAATAACCTTTGAATTGTTGCGGAATTGTCACAGTCTTACTTCCAACAAACAGACTGTCAGATTTTGAATTGATTGCTACCTTCTCAGTCTCTTCGTTGTGACCTTCAAATTGATTCTCTACAGAAATTGCACTGTATGCAAAAACCCCAAGTACACCTAACCAAATAAGTCCTAAAATCGCCATGAAAGTCCCTACATAATTGAATTTTGATTTTGGAGAGAAAATCTTAATCGCCAATAACAAAAAGCAAATGCCACACATTAAAACTGGGATTCCTGCCAGAGCCAACATGAGGTAAGACATATTGTTTTCTTGTAGATAGAATGACAAATTATCACCAACGTTAAAGCTTCCTGTATTAAAAGCTGCGAAGATCGCAAACAATCCAATAAAAGATCCAGCTGTACAAAGTATTGCGAAAATACCTACAATATATTTAAGAACATTCCAGATGCTGCTTCCAGCATTGTTGATGCTTTGTTTGTTGTTGTCGTAGATTTCGCCAACGCGTTGTGTTGACTCGTTCGCAAACTGTACAATCTTACCAGACTCTTCTTTTAGGTTATCAAAATTAAGAGGTTTCCCTTTTAGCTTTAGATAATCTGAAGCCGATTCTGCTTTTGGAAGAACCATCCACAGGATTCCGTATAGTAATACAACCAATAGAGAAGATCCTGGCGCTATCCAAAGTAGCATAAAAGTACCAACCCAGATTAGACGCATCCACGTAACATCTAGTCCAAAATATTGTGCTAGACCCGCACATACACCAGCTATTTTTTGTTGACCTGGATCACGGAAAAGCTGTCTTTGTCCATTAACATTTCTGCTAAAGTTAGATCTAGTTTTTTGATTATTTTGTTTACTTTCAGAAAAGTAAGCTTCTTCTTGTTCGTCGATTTGTTCTGGTGTGCCGATTTGGGCAATCACTTTTTCAACATCGATATCGTTAATAACTTCTCTTTTGCCAAGGCTTTCTTTGAAGATTTCAACCATACGAATCTCGATATCGTGCATCACTTCGTCCGCTTCGGTTGCATCTAGAGAACTACGCAACGCATTAAGATAGTCGCTAAGTTTTATATAAGCATGCTCATCAATGATGAAGGAAAATCCTGCGAGTGCTATTGATAATGTCTTGTTCATAGTTTTAATGTTATTGTGGTTTTGTAATTTGGTTAACCGACTCTGTCAGCTCGTTCCAAGTATTTTGTAATTCTTTCAAGAAAAGACTACCTTTTTCGGTAATTTGATAATACTTTCTTGGTGGTCCGCTTGTAGATTCTTCCCAACGATAGTTAAGAAATTCTCCATTTTTCAATCGGGTTAATAACGGGTAGAGCGTGCCTTCTACCACATCCAGTTTCCCTTTTTTGAGTTCGTCAATCAGATCCGAGACATACATTTCTCGACTCTGAATAAGGCTCAAAATACAGAACTCCAGAATGCCTTTACGCATTTGCGCTTTTGTATTTTCTGTATTCATAGTGTTTTATGATTATTAATGATCGTTATTCTCGAAAAGCGACTTAGCTTTTCTACGCAGTTTAAGTAATATTACATAGCAAAGATATGTATTAAGTTTGGTATTATGCAATACAAAGTAGTAAAATATTTTTAGTATCGTATTTAACTCGTTGATATTCAGATATAAAATTTTAGGAGCCGAGAACCTGCTTTCGCTACTCGCTGTTACAAAGCCAAGTTTCTGGCCATTTTTTTTGTAACGAGCTCACACATGCCGCTCAATCAGGGCTAATGGATTTGCGGTTTTTTTTGATTTACGATTGTTCTTATTTATCAAATATCCTAACTCAAATAAACTACGACTTTCTTATTAAAACATTCTTATTATCCATTCTTAACAAAACGAAAAATTTTTTAGAAGATTAGTTTACAAAATAATTGAAAGAAAAACTTAGCCAAAATCCATAATACGACTTACAATAAGCCTTTAAGGGGTTGAAACCCTGAAAGATTTTCTTGTCTAAATATTTTATGAATTATAAATTCATAATTCAATTACTAAAATTTTAAAAATTATCCGTAGTCCGCGTCCCAAATGGAACGGCATATTGGAGCTCGCACCACAGGCTCGGGCATTAACTTTGGCGCAGCGAAGCGACTAGTGACAGCTGGTTAAGACGCCCAAATAAAAAAAGCCTTCAAATTTTTGAAGGCTTTTGTATTTGGAAAAATTTAATGTTAGATTTCTGTATTTAGATCCCAGTTTTCTAGGTAATCGTGAACGTGTTTTAGCATCATCCCGCCCAAAGATCCGTCAACAACTCTGTGATCGTAAGAATGTGACATGAACATCAAGTTTCTGATTGCAATAACATCTCCATCTGCCGTTTCCAAAACTGCTGGTTTTTTAACAATCGCACCAATTGCTAAAATTGCAACTTGCGGTTGAGGGATAATTGGCGTCCCCATAAGGTTGCCAAAGCTACCAACGTTAGAAATAGTATAAGTTGCACCTTGCGTGTCTTCTGGTCTTAATTTTTTGTTTCTCGCTCTGTAAGCCAAATCGTTGATGGCTTTTGCAAGTCCAGAAAGTGATAATTGATCAGCGTTTTTGATAACTGGAACAATTAGGTTACCGTCTGGTAATGCCGTTGCCATACCGATGTTGATGTTTTTCTTTTTGATGATATTTTCACCACTAATAGAAACATTGATCATTGGGAAATCCTGAATCGCTTTTACAATCGCTTTTACAAAAATTGGCATGAAAGTCAGTTTTTCACCTTCTCTCTTTTCGAATGCTGCCTTATTTTTAGCTCTCCATTTTACAACATTAGTAACATCTGTTTCGATGAAAGATGTTACGTGTGGTGCAATTTGTTTCGCTTTAACCATATTTTCTGCGATAATCTTACGCATTCTGTCCATTGGGATGATTTCGTCACCCGCTGCAACAGCGATTGGCGTAACCGGAGCAGTTGGTGCAGCAGCTTTTGGAGCTTCCTGTGCTGGTGCAGCGTGATTACCACGATTAGCTACATAAGCTAAAATATCTTCTTTTGTAATTCTGTTTTCTAAACCGCTTCCTTTAATGGTTTTGAGTTCAGTTTCAGAAATGTTTTCTTGTTGTACGATAGATTTTACAAGCGGTGAAAGATTAAGATCTCCCGAAAGTGCTACTGCAGCTGCAACTTGTAATGGTTCTTCTATCGTTTTTAAAGTTTCAGCATCTGGCTTTGAATCTGCAATAGGGGCAGCTTCGGTAGAAGCTGATCCTTCTCCTTCAATTTCTAAAATGGCAATGGCTTCGCCGATTTTAGCAACTTCATCCTTTTGTTTTAGGATTTTTACAATTTTACCAGAAACTGGCGTTGGAACGTCTGAGTCAACTTTATCTGTTGCAATTTCTACAACAGAATCGTCTTCTTTAACCATATCACCTTCATTGTATAACCAACTGATGATTGTCGCTTCCATCACACCTTCTCCCATTGAGGGTAGTATTAACTTATATTCAGCCATTTTACTTTTTTTGAATTTTTACAAAAATACATTTTTTTTGATAGATATATAACGTTCTTAAAAATATTGATAAAAATTGTTTGAATTGTGTTTAAAGATGATTTTTAGGTATTTTCTTCAAGATGCCATTGAAAATATCTGCAAAAACAAGTTTATACATCTTTTAGTTATGATTGTTGATAATTGATTATAATCAATTATTTTTATTAAAATAACAATGATGTGGGACTTAAATTTTAATTAAAACTTATTTATTTAACAATTGAATATTAAATTCAATAAAAAAAACTGTACATTAGGACATTCAAAAAATCAAAATATACAATTGTAGTTTTAATATGAAAAATTCTTTATTAAAGCGTTCTATCGGAGTAGGAGCATTGTTCTTCTTAACTGTGATGAACGGACAAAGTACGGAGACGATTATTAGAGATCATATCTCAAATGACGCAAGTTTTAAAGGAGTGTCAAAAACGGTAGAGTTTAAAATCCTTAATGAGGATAATTCTGCTAGCTTGAAAGCAAATGTTGTGGATGTGCAACAAACTGTAAATGGTGTCCCTATTTATCATTCATTAGCAAAAGCTATTATCAAAGATGGTAAAATGTGGTCATTTAATAATAATTTTGATACTGTTCAGAATGTTTCAAAATATTCGAAACCTAATTCTGTAACTTCGGCATTTTCTTCTGTAATTACTAATCTAGGCCTTACTGAAGTTAATTACAAATTGATTGCTGATGGTGTTGCTGTAGACAATCCAACCGCTGATCAAGTTGCCAATTTTGCTTACTATTATCAAAAAGATGGTAAGTTAGTGCCTGCACGTTTATTCTTTATAGATGATTCTAAAAACAATGCGTTTTGGCAAGTAATGGTTAATCTTGAGAATAACGAGGTTTTGGAAAAACATAATATGGTTATTTCATGTAATTTCCATGATGATGCCTACGCAGCTTCAGAAGATGGAGGGCATGTACACAATCATTTTTTGCCAGCTTTTGTTGAAAATCACATAAATACTGCACATAAAGCTGCAACAGCTGTCGCAAGTGCTTCGTATAACGTTTTTCCTTTTCCGATAGAGGCTCCAACATTTGGCTCCAGATCAGTTCTAACAGATCCATGGGATCTTGGCGCATCACCGTTAGGATGGCACGATACAGGCTCTGCAAACTATACTTATACGAGGGGAAATAACGTATGGGCATATTTTGATAATGCGGGTACAAATACACCACCTAACACAGATATAACTGACGGTGGATCAGCAATGAACTTTAATTTTCCTTATGCGGAAGGTCAAGATATTTCAGCATATGATAACAAGCACGCTGCTATTACCAATTTATTCTACTCTAATAATATGGTGCATGATGTTTTTTATCGATTTGGATTTACAGAATCATCAAAAAACTTCCAAACAAATAATTTCGATAAAGGAGGTAGAGGTAATGATGCTGTAAGAGCAGAAGGTTATGATGGCAGTGGTTATAACAACGCAAACTTTAATGCAGGTTATGAAACCGAATCAACAGTTGCGGCACCAAGAATGCAAATGTATCTTTGGAAATCAGGAACATTAGGTTTAAAACAAAAACTGTTCTACAATTCTCCAGAGGAAGCTGTAACTAGACCAGGTGTAGCGGCAGGTGCAGGTAATTTTGGAAAAGTTTTATTTTCAATTCCGACAACTGGAGATGTAGCTATTCCTAATGTAGCCAATGGCTGTAGTACTATTACAGCTGGCTCATTGACTGGTAAAATTGCATTATTAAATTATTCTCCTGGAAGTGCAGGAGAATGTTCGAATATTGTAAAAGTGAAAAATGCGCAAGCTGCTGGTGCTAAAGGAGCAATTATTCATCGTGCAAATTCAAATACAGCAATTGATATGAATGGTACTGATCAAACGGTTGTTATTCCATCAATAATGATTGGTAAAGATGAGGGTGATTATATTATTTCTTTACTTAACAGTGGTAAAACAGTTAATGTTGACTTGAAGGACATGGGGAATGGCTATAAAAACTCTAGTTTTGATAATGGTGTAATTGTTCATGAATATGGACATGGTATTTCTAATCGTCTTACAGGTAATAGTATGGGATGTCTTAGCAATAGTGAGCAGATGGGTGAAGGTTGGTCAGATTTCTTTGCTTTGATGATGACTAACAAACCAGAATATACTGCTGCAACTGCAAGAAGTATTGCTACTTATTCTGCTGGACAACAACCTACAGGATTAGGTATTAGAGGGAAAAAATATTCTCCTGATTTTGCTGTTAACAACTGGACTTATAACAGTATCGCTGGTGCACAATCGCCACACGATGTAGGTCAAGTATGGGCAACTATGCTTTGGGATTTGCATTGGAAGTTAGCAGAAAAATATGGATACGCCTCAGATATCGTTGCAAATCCTAATAGTGGTAGTGCTAAAGTTGTACAATTAGTAGTAGATGGATTGAAGTTACAACCTTGTTCTCCAGATTTCGTATCAGGAAGAAATGCTATCATACAAGCTGATCTTGCTACTGGTGGTGCTGACGAATGTTTAATCTGGAATGTTTTTGCTAAAAGAGGTTTAGGTCTTAACGCAAATGCTGGTTCTAATAATAGTGTTGCTGATCAGACTGAAGACTATAATGTTCCAGAAAAATGTAAACTTGCAACTTCTGAAGCTAATAAAACAAAAGCATTTAATGTATATCCAAATCCTGCTAAAGGAGAATTCTTTATTTCTGGAAAACCTACACTTAACCAAGGTTCTGTTAAAGTTGAAATAATTGATATTTCTGGAAAAACAATCAAATCTTTTGAAAGAAAGAAAAATAGTGTTGAAGCTGTATCAACGTCTAACATGCCAAAAGGTGTTTATATAGTTAATATCTCCGAAAACGGAAATGTTATCCAAAAAGATAAATTAATTGTAGAATAATTAATTTTTGTAATTATAAATTTTTAAAAGTCCATTCGTGAGAGTGGACTTTTTGTTTTTTTGTTAAATTTTCGTCACTTATAATTTTTTTTTCTGAAAATTCCGTAATTTTGCACCCGTAAAAATCCTTTATGCAAAACATTAGAAATATTGCGATTATCGCGCACGTTGACCACGGTAAGACTACTTTGGTTGATAAAATCATCCATGCAACCAATATCTTTAGAGAAAATCAGGAATCTGGAGAATTGATTATGGATAATAACGACCTTGAAAGAGAAAGAGGTATCACTATTTTATCTAAAAACATTTCTGTTACATACAAAGACACCAAAATCAATGTTATCGATACGCCTGGTCACGCCGATTTCGGTGGAGAGGTAGAGCGTGTTTTGAAAATGGCTGATGGTGTTATCTTGTTAGTTGATGCTTTCGAAGGTCCAATGCCACAAACTCGTTTCGTTTTGCAAAAGGCTTTGCAATTGGGTCTTAAGCCAATTGTAGTTATCAACAAAGTAGACAAAGAAAACTGCCGTCCAGACGAAGTTCATGACAAAGTTTTCGATTTGTTCTTTGCTTTAGATGCAACAGAAGAGCAATTGGATTTCCCAACCTATTATGGTTCTTCAAAACAAGGATGGTTCAACACGTCTTTGGAGCCTACGGATAGTATTTTACCAATTTTAGATGGAGTTCTTAAATACGTTCCAGAACCAAAAGTAGAAGAAGGAAGTCTTCAAATGCAAATTACATCACTAGACTTTTCATCTTTCTTAGGAAGAATTGCGATTGGTAAAGTTGCAAGAGGTTCTGTTAAAGAAGGACAATGGATTGGTCTTGTTCAAGAAGGAGACAAAGTTGTTAAAGGAAAAGTTAAAGAACTTTACGTATTCGAAGGATTAGGTAAGAAAAAAGTTCAAGAAGTTTTCGCTGGTGATATTTGTGCAATCGTTGGTTTCGACAAATTCCAAATTGGAGATACATTCGTTGATGTTGATAATCCAGAACCACTTCCAAGAATTGCAATTGATGAACCTACGTTGAACATGACGTTCTCAATTAATAACTCGCCTTTCTTCGGAAAAGATGGTAAATATGTTACATCTAACCACCTTAAAGAACGTTTAACAAAAGAATTAGAGAAAAACTTAGCACTTAGAGTTCAACAGACTGATGACGCTAATACATTCTTAGTTTTCGGTCGTGGTATTCTTCACTTATCTGTTCTTATCGAAACGATGAGAAGAGAAGGTTACGAAATGACAATTGGTCAGCCGCAAGTTATCTTTAAAGAAATTGATGGTGAGCAATGTGAGCCTTATGAGTCTTTAGTAGTAGACGTTCCAGAAGAATTCGCTTCTCGTGTTATCGATTTGGCAACACAAAGAAAAGGAGATCTTCACATTATGGAAACAAAAGGTGAAATGCAGCATATGGAATTCGAAATTCCTTCAAGAGGTTTGATCGGATTACGTTCTCAAATGCTTACAGCAACTGCAGGTGAAGCAATTATGGCACACCGTTTCACAGAATACAAACCTTTCAAAGGCGTGATTCCAGGAAGAAATAATGGTGTATTAGTAAGTAAAGGAACAGGTCCAGCTACTGAATATTCAATCAATAAACTTCAAGATCGAGGTAAGTTCTTCGTTGATCCGGGAGAGGAAATCTACACTGGGATGATTATAGGTGAACAAAACAAACCTGGAGATTTGGTGGTAAACATCGTTGAAGCAAAACAATTGAACAACATGCGTGCTGCTGGTAAAGATAAAGATACAGGTGTTGCGCCAAAAATCTTATTCTCTCTAGAAGAATGTATGGAATATATCCAAGGTGATGAAGCGATTGAGGTAACGCCTAACTTTATCCGTATGAGAAAGAAAATCCTTTCTGAAGAAGAAAGAAAACGTATAGAACGTAACGCAAAAGGATAATTATTCTTAATTATTATATGAAAGCCTCGATTTTCGAGGCTTTTTTTATTATTTTCGAGGATTAAATTTTTTAAATATGTTTAAAAGGAATTTTAGCTTATTCAAACTATGTTCTTTATTGATTTTAGCGATAATGTTGGTGTACAGTTGCGGCTCTCAACCCAAAAAGGCCGTACCTCCCAAAAAACCAGTGCCTACCAAACCTACAACACCAAAACCAACAACGCCTGTTAAAAGTACGGATTACAAAGTTGATCTTCCAGCGCTAAATCGTGAGTTCCGTGGTGCTTGGATTGCTTCGGTTGCTAATATTAATTGGCCTTCAAAAAATAATTTATCGACATATCAACAAAAAGCTGATGCCATCGAATTATTAGAGATGTTGAAAAACAATAATTTCAATGCGGTAATTTTGCAGGTTAGACCTTCTGGTGATGCTTTATACGAAAGTCCGCATGAACCGTGGTCATACTTTTTAACAGGAGAAACAGGCAAAAAGCCAAATCCATATTACGATCCTTTAACTTTGTGGGTAGAAGAAGCCCACAAAAGAGGTATGGAGCTTCATGTTTGGCTAAATCCTTATCGAGCGCATCATTCTAATGGTGGAAAAGTTAATGGAAGTTCTCTCGTTAACAAATTTTCAGAATATACGTATCGTTTAAAAAATGGAATGTATTGGTTTGATCCTGCAAGTAAAGATATTCAGGATCATGTTTCTAACGTGGTGAAAGATTTAGTAAAACGTTACGAAATAGATGGCGTTCACTTTGATGATTATTTCTATCCGTATGCAACTTACAATGGTGGCGTAGATTTTCCAGATTCTAAAACTTGGAATGCTTATCAAGCTTCTGGCGGAAATTTGTCAAGAGCAGATTGGAGAAGAAATAACGTGAACAAGTTTGTAGAACGCGTTTACAAAGAAATAAAAGCAGAAAAAAACTATGTTAAATTCGGGATAAGTCCATTCGGAATTTGGAAACCTGGTTATCCTGCAGGCATCAAAGGTTCTTCGCAATATGATGAGCTTTATGCTGACGCCAAATTATGGTTAAATAAAGGTTGGGTCGATTATTTTGCTCCACAATTGTATTGGCCGATTAATTCTTCTGGGCAAAGCTTTCCAAAGCTTCTAGAATGGTGGGAAAGCGAAAATACCATGAAAAGACATCTTTGGCCAGGACTTAACACCGTTGAAGTAAAAGCGTCTGACAAACCAACAGAAATCGTTAACCAAATAGAAATGAGTCGCAATATTCTTAAAAATAGTCCAGGTGAAATCCATTGGAGTATTGCTGGTTTAACAAAAAGTTGGGCGATGCAAAACGCTTTAAAAACTAAAGTTTATCAAGAAAAAGCTTTAATTCCGCAAAGTCCTTGGTTGAAGATTAATCCAATTTCGAAACCGACTTTGGGATACAAACAAGATAACGGTAATACAACTGTTTTTTGGTCTGTTGAAGATAAGATGAATGTCTTCCAATGGGTTCTTTACGCAAAATATGGAGACACTTGGAAAACCGAAATCCTAACTTCAGATATTACGTCTTTGGTTATTCAGGCTGCTAATAATGGTAAATCTCTTAATACTGTTGCGATCCAAGCGATTGATAAGCTGAGCAACCCGAGCGAATATAAGGCGCTGAAAATCAATTAAATTTCGTCTTAAATATAATTGCATACATTTCCTTCCTAATGAAAATGGGAAGGAAATGCTTCTTTAGGACTTTGGCGTAGAATATTTAGTTTGATCCAAGATTTTAAAAACCCATAGCCGTAAGAGAACATTTGGACATAAGTTGCAATAATCGCCATCGCCGCAATATTGACATTTTTAGTCACGATTAAAGCATGAAAAAAGACAATGAAGGTATATAAGCCATATAAAGCTAAAAGATGTCCATAACCCCAAACAAAGTAGTGGAAAACACCCATAACATAACCTAAGAGGAATAAACTTGGGAACCAAAATGTTGGCTTCACATAGTTTGGATGCCTTCGGTTAAGAATTGGGCGCGCACAACCAAATTGATAAACTTGTTTCGAAAACTTACCAAGGTCAGTTCTTCGTTTGTGATAAACACCAATGTTATCGAAAAAAGTAGTTGTGTAACCATTTTCCCAAAGTGTCATCGACAAGTCTGGATCTTCCCCAATTCGCATTTCCGAAAAGCCGCCGACTTTCAAAAAAACTTCTTTATTGACACCCATATTAAAACTTCTTGGTTGGAATTTACTAACAGCTTTTTTATTTCCTCTAATGCCACCAGTTGTAAAAACCGACGTCATTGAATAAGAAATTGCTTTCTGCATAATGTTAAAACCTTTGTGCGCTTTGTCTGCACCTCCGAAAGCATCACATGGGATTTCGATTAAGTCTTTTTTAATGTTTTCGATGTAGTTTTCTTCAACAATAACGTCTGAGTCAACAAAGACCAACCAATCATTTTTGGCGCGTTTTGCACCATAATTTCTCGTGAGCCCTGGACCTGAATTAGTTTTTTGATAAAAGTGTATATCTAGCTGATTATCAAAAATTTTTATAGTTGGACTTAAATCTATTTTTGAACCATCGTCAACAACAATAATTTCAAAATCTTTATCTGTTTGACGGAGTAAAGAATTTAGTAATTCGAAAAGTTCGTCTCGGCGATTATATATGGCTATAATGATGGAAATGCATTGCATAGTTAATTAAACAAATTTTATAATTTTCAAAAAAAACCAAATTGTCAAGATTGATCCCAGCCCAATTGTACCAACAATGATTTTAGCTTTGAATGGACTTGGGTATCTTAAATTTTTATATTCTTTGAATGTTCGAATTCCTATAAATAAAAATAAAATACCAATTGCAAATAGTACATAATTATCACTCATATTAATATTTAACCTTCTATTTTATGCGTTTTTTTCGTGCCTTCATACATTTCGTATTGTAGGAAACGTGTCTCCAATTTACCATTAAAAAGTTTGACTCTTAGGGAAGGTCTTAAGCCAATTTTTTTGGTAGCTTCGAGATCGGATGTAATCAACCAAGCTAAAGTATTTGGATAATTTTGTTTGAAAGTGTCACCAATTTTTTTGTAAAAATCTTCAACTTCAATAGAGATTCTTTCATTGTAAGGCGGATTAAACACAACCAAAAGTGGGAATAACTCTTTCTTAGATTCGAAGAAATTTTGTTTTCTAACTTCAATAACGTCTTCTAATTCAGCAGCTTTGATGTTGGTTCTTGCGACATTAAGTGCTTTTAAATCAATATCATAACCAACAATTTTACCAGTAAATTCTTTTACACGATTGATTCTGAATTCCTTAATCGTTGTGAATAATTCTGCATCATAATTTTTCCAGTTTTGAAAAGCGAATTTCTTTCTGAAAATTTGTGCTGGCAAATCCATTGCAATCATCGCAGCTTCGACCAGTAGAGTTCCGCTTCCGCACATTGGATCCAGGAAATTACCTTTACCGTCCCAACCTGCAATTTGCAAAAGTCCGGAAGCCAAAACTTCGTTAATCGGCGCTTCAGTTTGCATTTGACGATAACCTCTTTTGAAAAGTGGATCGCCCGAGCTGTCAAGACTTATGCTAACTAATTCTCTATCAATATGTAAATGGAATTTTATATCTGGGTTTTTGCTGTCAACATTTGGTCTGTCTCGGTATTTCATTTTAAAGAAATCCACGATTGCGTCTTTCATTTTTAAAGTCATGAATTGCGAGTGACTAAAACGTTCAGAATTTATCGTGGCATCAATGGCAAAACTTTGATCAATCGACATATATTCGTCCCATTGAACATCAAATAATCTGTCATAAAAGCGATCGGCATCAAAGGCTTTAAAACTTTTAATTGGCACTAAAATTTTAAGCGCAGTACGGCAAGAATAATTGATTTTGTATAAAAAACCAAGGTCGCCCTCACAATTAACTGCTCTATTTTTTATTTCAACTTTACGGCCTCCTAGCTTCTTAACTTCCTCTGCTAGAATCTCTTCCAGTCCAAAAAAAGTCTTTATTTGTATTTTCAGATTATCTGTATTCATGTTGCAAAATTAAGCATATTATGTTTAGGAATTGAATGCAAAGTTATCTCTGTTTTAATAATAGATTATTTGTATCGAATTTTAAACAATTATTAAGATTTACTATCGTAAAAATATCGTATTTTTGCACCTATGCAATGGTTTGAATCTTGGTTTAATACACCATATTATCATATTCTCTACAAGGATAGAGATTACAACGAAGCGGAACATTTTATCAATCTTTTAGTTAAAGATTTAGAATTACCACCACAGGCAAGAATCGTAGATTTGGCTTGTGGCAAAGGGCGTCATTCTTTGTTTCTTAATCAGTTAGGCTACAATGTTTTAGGGCTTGATTTGTCGGAGCAAAGTATCCAACATAATAAGCAATTTGAGAATCCAAGTTTGCATTTCGCGATTCATGACATGCGCGATCCAATGCATGTTTCAGAACCTGTTGATGCGGTTTTTAATCTTTTTACAAGTTTTGGTTATTTCGAAAACGCTGACGATGATCTTAAAGTTTTTCAATCGGTTTACGATTCGATGAAGTCTGGTGCGTATTTCGTTTTAGATTTTTTGAATGAAACTTATGTGAGAAATACTTTGGTTCCAGAAGCTTTGGTTGAAAAGGAAGGAATTAAGTTTAATATTTCTAAAAGAATAGAAAACAATTATGTCGTAAAAGATATTCAGTTTCATGATGAAGGTACGGATTTTCATTTTTTTGAAAAAGTGAAATTGTCGACACCCGCTCAAATTGAAGCTTATGCAAAACAAGTTGGTTTTGAACGTGTTAAGGTTTGGGGGAATTATGAATTGAGTGATTTCGATCCTGAAACATCACCACGTTGCATTAATTTATTTATTAAAAAATAATTTCTAAATGATTGTTATTGCTCTGATATTAAGCGTTTTATTAGGCGTTTTTCTAGGTAAGTATTTCGGTGGTCAACAGAAGTTCGCAAAGAATCTTTTGGTGATGAGCGCTGGATTTTTAATAACAATCTGTATTAACGAAGTTTTTCCCGAAATCTACGGAAGTGGTGAGCATAACGTTGGCATTTTTGTCATTGCTGGCGTTTTGCTACAAATGCTTTTGGAAAGTTTAACCAAAGGTTTTGAACACGGACATTTTCATCATCATGCTGAAGACGAGCATATTCTACCACTTGCTTTAATTATTGGTTTATTTGTCCACGCTTTTATAGAAGGGATTCCGTTAGCTCAGGAGAAAGAAGTTTTTTCACCTTATTTAACAGGGATTTTATTTCACAATCTGCCGATTTCATTTGTATTGGGCAGTTTCTTGGCAAGAAGTAAAACCTTCTCACCCAAATTTTGGTTGGTGGTTTTAATATTCGCTTTGGCTTCTCCACTAGGTATGTGGATTGGACATTATTTTAACCCTGAACACAAAATTTATTTCTTAGCGGTGGTTGCCGGGATCTTCCTACATATTTCGTCTGTTATCATTTTTGAAAGCAACAAAAATCACAAAATGGATTGGTCAAAAATTATTTTTGTGGTTTTAGGTATTGCTTTGGCGATGTTAGGACATTTAACCCACGATCACCATCATTAATTCTCTATTTTCTTCTTGTAAAATTCTTGTAAATTAAGATTTAATAATTGATAATCAGTCGGTTGTCATTACAATTGTTTTGCTGAAGATTTGCAATTTTTTTCTTTTAAAAGACCTTAGTTTTATCTCATAAATTTTTTGAATATGAAAAAAAATATTATTGGCATCATCCTGCTTAACACATTAGTGATGTGTCAAAAATCTGAAGTAAAACAACTACAAGATCATATAAAATCGGCAGATAGTCTTATCAGCAACGTTAATGACAATCTTAAAAATATTGACTCACTTTCTATTGATTTAGATTCTGTGAGCGTTCCACAAATCATAAAAGAGAAAGAAAAACTGGAAAAAGTTTTTAATGATTCTAAAAAATCAATAGACTCTCTCGGTTCTAGCATTGATAATTTTAAGAAAACTGTAGATTCTAAGGAAATCCAAAAGAAAATTGATTCTGTAAGTTCTAAAATTAAAAGTCTTGATGATCTTAAAAAATTAAAAGAACAAGTTAAAGTTGTTTATAAAGATCGTCCTCAACAACAACAACAACAACAACCAAAGTTGGATATTTTGACAAAATCTGCAAAGATTGAACTTGGCGTTGATAATTTGACGATGGCTCGTCAGCAATTAAGTCAAGATTTGACAAGATTCGGTGGAAAAATAGAAACTGAAAATGTTGTGAGTAACAATGAGTTGCAAACGATGTATTTGTCTGCGAAAATTCCATTGTCGCAATTTGATTATTTTGTAGAATCTGTGAGCACCAATCTTGGAAGTATAAAGTCTAAAAACATTGAAGTTAAAGGACGAGATTATACCGACAATCAAATGTGCAATATTGAATTAACATTGTTAGAAAATCAAAATCTAGCCAAAAAAGAAAATAACGAAAACCAAACTTTCTCTCAAAAAGCAGTTGATGCTTTCGGAAGTGGTGGAAAAGTTTTGGGTGATATCATTTTGTTTTTATTACCGTTTTGGCCACTTTTTTTAATCATTCTTATTGGGATATTTATTTATAGAAAGAAATTTACTAAGAAAAGAGATTATGGTGATACGACCAATCAAAAGTCTAGTGATAATACAGAACATTAACACAAGTGTAAAAAAATAAAAAATCAGTTTCTAAAATGAAACTGATTTTTATTTTAAAAAAAAGGATCCGAAAAATCGAATCCTTAGATATTAAAATCGTTAAAATTATTTACCCAAATATGATTTTAGGATTTTGCTTCGCGAATTATGTTTCAGACGTTTGATGGCTTTTTCTTTAATCTGACGAACACGCTCTCTTGTAAGGTCAAATGTTTCCCCGATTTCTTCCAAAGTCATAGGATGTTTACCACCCAGTCCAAAATACAATCTCACCAAATCAGCTTCTCTAGGCGTCAAAGTATTAAGAGCTCTTTCGATCTCAATCTGCAAAGACTCAAGCATTAGGTCTTTGTCAGGACTAGGAGATTCTCCAGAACGCAAAACGTCGTATAGGTTAGAGTCTTCACCCTCAACAAGAGGCGCATCCATCGATAGGTGACGACCAGAGTTTTTCATAGACTCTTTAATGTCGTCCTCGCTCATGTCAAGCACTTCAGCCAATTCTTCAGGAGAAGGTGGTCTTTCATTCTCTTGCTCTAGGTGCGCATAGGCTTTGTTAATCTTGTTGATAGAACCGATTTTGTTTAACGGAAGCCTTACAATTCTCGATTGTTCAGCCAAAGCTTGCAAGATAGATTGTCTAATCCACCATACCGCATAAGAGATAAATTTGAAACCTCTAGTTTCGTCATAACGTTTAGCAGCTTTCATTAAGCCCAAGTTGCCCTCATTGATAAGATCCGGAAGAGAAAGACCTTGGTTTTGGTATTGCTTAGATACGGATACTACGAAACGAAGGTTGGCTTTAATAAGTTTTTCCAATGCAGCTCTATCGCCGGCGCGGATACGTTGTGCCAAATCTACTTCTTCGTCAGCCGTGATCAATTCTACTTTACCAATTTCCTGTAGATATTTGTCTAGCGAAGCGGTTTCCCTGTTGGTAACCTGTTTTGTAATTTTTAACTGTCTCATTATAAAATCACTCAATGTAGAGTTCTATTATATTATACGAAGAAGTTTGCCAAAAGGTTACAAACAATTTACTTTAACTATTAATTATTATTTTTTAAGAGCCTGTTTAAATATTATTAAAAAAGATTTCGGTAAAATTTTTAAACAAACTCTAAGGGCGTCTTAACCAGCTGTCACTAGTCGCTGCACCTCGCCAACACTATTGCTCGCGCCGCAGGCGCAAGCTCCGTCATGCCGTTCCATCTAGGACGCGGGTGGGGGATAATAACCTAGATTTCGGATTTTGATTTACAATTATTTTTAATTATGAATTATGAATTATGAATTATGAATTATGAATTATGAATTATGAATTATGAATTATGAATTATGAATTATGAATTATTATTGATACTTCCTTTTCCGAAGATGTGACATTATGATAATCTTTAAATTTAAATCAAACCTTAGAAAAGATTTGCAAAAACTACCAACTACATTACGCGCTCGCTTCGCTCGCGCGCATTCCCAGCCTTCAAAAAACAAAAAACCTCGTCAAGCATTTTACTCAACAAGGTTTTTTCAATTAAGAGTCTAGATTCTAATGTCTAGCATCTAGCATCTAGAATCACTAATCAAAAACATCATTCAAAACTTTAGCAAGACGAAGACCGCCGTAAAGCAATTGTCTTTCCATAACTTCATTAAATTGGTATTGATAATCGTAACCCAATTTGCTATCGTTAGGCGTTGCTGCATAGATTTCGTTGGCAATTTTATGAGAATCGTATAACCAATCTTCCAAAGTTCCTGCTTGGATAGCTTTTACTTCATCCTTAGTTTTAATATCAAGAAGTTTCGCGTATTCAGTGTAACTGTATTTTTGAGAATCCACCAACTTACCATCCCAAACCGAATGTAAGTTAGACTTTTCACCAAAATAAGTTACATTTATTTTGTTCCCGCCCAAATCTTCCGAACGACCTGTATGCATTGGTTGAGCTAAATCACCAAGCAAATGAATCAAAAATATTAAAGCTATTTTTCTATCTTTTTCAGAAGTTTTATCACTTTTAATTTGTGAAGACAGAACCCCGATTTGTGTGTAAAGACTTGGTCCAGCTTGCGCTTTTAGATTTTCTTCAAAAGCTTTAAAATCCGTTTGTGGATCGATATTAACATAATGCCATGATGATGCTTCTTTCCACATGCCAGTTTTGTCAGACTTGATAAAGTCAGGCCAGTTTGCCCAATACGCCAGACGTTCTTGTCCCATTATTTTTTTTATCTGGCGACGCGCACGACCATCAAGATGATTTTCTGCGATCTCAGCAATTATACGGTGACCGGTTAATCCCCATGCGTAAGAATATATCGACGTTGAGATACTTAATAGCATCAAAACCTTTACCCAAAGTTTTTTCATTATTATTAAATAAGTTTTAGAACTGCAAAGATACTAAGCCTGATTTTAAAAACATTAAACCTCAATTTTAATACAGAAGAAAAATATGTTAAATTATCATAATGCTTAATTGGCTTTAGTTGATTTATTCTATATTTAAAACACAAACATTGAAACACTGAAAAAAATTAAATTATGAAAAAAGTTTTTTTAATTGTTGGTGCTTTAACAATCGCAAGCATATCAACAAGTTGCAAAAAAGATGGTGCAACAGACTCTTCTAAAACCGAAGTTAGCGTAAAAGGTTCTGACGACGCTAATGACATTATCGATTTTAACAATATCATTATCGAAGAATACAAAAAAAAGTCAAAGCGTGTTGACAACATTTTGCAATACATGGACAAAGCTGTCGCGAAGTCAAAAGGGGAAAATGTACCTTTTATACCATCTGTTATCCCAATGATTGGCTTTAGTAAAAAAGATATTTCGGAAGTACCAAAAGCTTTTGGAAAGGATAAAGAGGCAATGGATAAGTCTTATGCAAGTTTTAAATCTTCTTTTGCTACCATTGAGAAAAAGTTTGAAGAACTAAAATCTTATATGTCTGCGGAAGACTATAAAGATGACAAAGGTGCAAAAGCTGATGCAATCGCTAAAGAAATAGAAACAGCTTCTAATACCTTCTTTGCTGCTGGAGATTCTATTTTAAAAACGCTAAAACCGATTGCTGATAAAGCCGAAGAAATTACGCTTAAAGATCATCCTCTTAAAGATTACATCATAAGTTCTAAAACTGTTCTTAATAGTCTTGATGCGTCTTACGATGCGATGGATAAATCTTTTGCTGCAGGGAAATACAACGAAGCTGAAGTGCAAAAAGCTTATGATGCATTAGAAAAAACTTTGAAAGCAAATCAAGATAAAAAATTCGAAGTTAAAGATGCTTCTTATAGTTCGAAAGGTGGTTATTATGATAGTTTTAATAGAGATATTAGTAGCTATCTTGATAAGTTACGAAAGGTAATGCGTGACTCTAAAGGAAGCGGAAATGTTTCTGAGTCTAACATGAGTACGTTGGACAGTGCTTACGATTCTGCAATCTCAAGCTACAACAACTTTATCAACTAAGATTAGAATATTAAATAATCATAAAATCCCAGAAAATTCTGGGATTTTTTTGTTGCTATGATGACTAAAGATTTGATTATTTGTACCTTTGCAAAATCTATGGCAGATCAAGATTTTATAGAAGTTTATGGTGCTCGCGAGCACAATCTTAAAGATATTAATGTAAAAATTCCGCGCAACGAATTGGTGGTTATCACTGGTCTTTCGGGCAGTGGAAAATCCTCTTTAGCGTTTGATACTATCTTTGCGGAAGGTCAACGTCGCTACATCGAAACTTTTTCGGCGTATGCACGACAATTTTTGGGAGGATTAGAGCGTCCTGACGTTGACAAAATTGAAGGACTTTCGCCAGTTATTGCAATCGAACAAAAAACCACCAATAAAAATCCACGGTCTACAGTGGGAACGATTACAGAGTTGTACGACTTTTTGCGTCTTTTATTTGCGAGAGTTTCTGATGCTTATTCTCAAAGTTCTGGGAAGAAATTGGTGAGTTATTCGGAAGATCAAATTTTAGACACCATTAAAGAAAATTTTAAAGGTCAAAAGATTTTGTTGCTTTCGCCAGTAGTACGTTCTAGAAAAGGGCATTATCACGAGCTTTTTGTTCAGTTAGCAAAAAAAGGATATTCGCAAGCGCGAATTGATGGCGTCCTTCAGGATATCGAGTATGATCTCAAACTTGACCGTTACAAAACCCACGATATCGAAGTCGTTATCGACCGTTGGATTATTGGCGAATCAGCTTCGGAAACGCGAATGCCAAAATCTCTTAAAACCGCCATGGAAATGGGAGATGGCATTATCGCGATCCAAAAAATGGGAGAGGAGGATGTCCAATATTTTAGTAAAAACTTAATGGACGATGCAACGGGAGATTCTTTGGCATTGCCCGAACCCAATACCTTTTCGTTTAATTCTCCTAAAGGAAGTTGCCCAACTTGTAAAGGTTTAGGAACGGTTAAAAAAGTCAATACCGATTATTTTGTAGACAATCCTAAATTATCCATTAACCAAGGGGCTTTGTTGCCTTTGGAACAAATTAAAAATAATAAATGGATAATTGGTCAGATCAAAACGATCTTAGAACAGTTTGATTTGCCGATGTCGACGCCATTCGAGAAAATTCCGAAGGAAGCTTTAGATATGATCTATTACGGTGCGCATCAAGAGATTAATAAAGAACTAAAACATGCTGGCATTTCTAAAAAGCTAAAAATCAATTTCGATGGCTTGGTGACGATTTTGGAAGAAATGGTGGAAGAGCGCGAAAATTATGACGCCGTTGTTTTGGAAAGAAACTTTACAACCGAAGAAACTTGTCCAACTTGTAAAGGTGCACGTCTGCAAGCTTCTAGTTTGAGTTTTAAAATCGATGGAAAAAATATTGCTGAAATTAACGGACTTTCTTTAATTGATCTAAAAGATTGGTTAGCTGAGGTTAAAGATAAATTCAGTGAAAAAAATAAAATTATTGCCCACGAAATTTTAAAGGAAATAGAAACCAGACTTCAATTCTTGTTAGATGTTGGTTTGGATTATTTAAGTTTAAGTAGAAGCTCTAAAACCCTTTCTGGTGGTGAGTCACAACGTATTCGTTTGGCAACGCAGATTGGTTCTCAGTTGGTTAATGTACTATATATTTTGGATGAACCAAGTATCGGACTGCATCAACGCGATAACGAAAGATTGATTAATTCATTGAAAAATCTTCGTGATATCGGGAATTCGGTTTTGGTTGTAGAACATGATAAAGACATGATTTTGGAAGCAGATCATGTTTTGGATATTGGACCACGCGCTGGGAAATTCGGTGGCGAAATTCTTTGGCAAGGTGATCCAAAAGATATTAAAAAAGCCAATACGATTACTGCAGATTACATCACAGGAAAGCGGAAAATCGAAATTCCAGAAGTTAGAAGAGCTGGCAACGGAAAATCTATTGTGCTAAAAGGTGCGACGGGCAACAATCTTAAAAATGTAAATGTCGAGATTCCGCTTGGGAAATTGGTGGTTGTGACTGGTATTTCGGGAAGTGGAAAATCATCCTTGATTAACGGAACTTTGTATCCGATTCTTAACCGTCATTTCTACCGAAGTGTGCAAGAGCCTTTGCCTTACAAAAGCATTGATGGTATTGATAATATTGATAAAATTGTTGATGTTGATCAAAGTCCAATTGGTCGAACACCGCGCTCGAATCCAGCAACTTATACCGGAATGTTTACAGATATCAGAAATCTTTTTGCAGAGCTTCCTGAGTCAAAAATTCGTGGTTACAAAGCGGGACGTTTCTCTTTTAATGTAAAAGGTGGACGTTGCGAAACTTGCCAAGGTGGCGGACTTAAAGTTATCGAAATGAATTTCTTGCCAGACGTTTATGTTCACTGTGAAACTTGCCATGGTAAGCGTTTTAACAGAGAAACTTTGGAAGTTCGATACAAAGGAAAATCGATTTCTGATGTTCTAGAAATGACAATTAACGAAGCGGTGGATTTCTTCCAACCGATTCCAAAAATTTACAATAAAGTTAAAACGTTGAAAGATGTTGGCCTTGGCTACATCACTATTGGACAGCAATCTACAACTTTGAGTGGGGGAGAAGCGCAACGTGTGAAACTGGCAACCGAACTTTCCAAAAGACAAACGGGTAACACTTTGTATATTTTGGATGAACCGACAACTGGATTGCATTTTGAAGATGTCAAAATTTTGATGGACGCAATTAATCAGTTGGTCGAGTTGGGGAATTCATTTATTATTATTGAACATAATATGGATGTTATCAAATTGGCGGATCATATTATTGACGTTGGTCCAGAAGGTGGAAAACACGGTGGAACCATCGTTGCACAAGGAACGCCTGAAGAAATTATCAAATCTAAAAAATCATTAACGGGTAAGTTTTTGAAGAAAGAGTTTTAAGCAAATTTCAGTTATACATATAAGAATACCTTGTCTTTTTGATGAGGTATTTTTTTACTCCAATGTTAAATTTTTATATTAATGTGAATTTAATGTTAACTAAAGTTTAATTATGTATTAAAAATTTGTAACTTTGTTTTTGTCATTGAATAATTAATCTATAAATCAACGCATTATGAAAACAAATATCAAAATCTTATCGCTATCTATATTCATGTTTGGACTTGCAGGAGTTTTTTCTACAACTAAAGCGCAAACCAGTAACCACAGCGAATTACAAGAAGTTACTGTAAAATCTGGAGATGGATTTGGAGAACTTAGAAATTTATTAAAAGACAATTTCGATTTTAATAATCCTACGTTTAAAGAAGGAATAATCAATTCTGATGTTAGTTTTAGTTTAACACCAGAAGGTAAAATTTCTAATGTTCATGCAAAAGGAGATTGCAAAAATGTAAGTAAAGAAATCGAAAATGTATTGACTCATTTGTTATACAAAGTTGACGTTTCTAAGCTAAAAACCAATATGATCGCAGATAATTATACATTTCCTGTTATGGTAATGATTTCGCAAAGGTAATTTCTTTATTAAACTTTTTTATAGAGCCATGCATTGTATAATGTGTGGTTTTTTTAATTTGTTATAAGTTTTTTAGTAATTTTTGTAGAACAAAAACTAATCTTATCAAAACAAAATTATCTATGTTCTTGATGTTCATGGCTTGTAGCTTTGGATTTTGACAAAATATCCTGTACAGAATTTAAAAAGGGAGCAATGGTATGAAAATATGAGAAATATTTTTAGTCTTACTAGGGAAGAACTCGCCTTACCAACTGCTAATTAAATAGGTTATAACATTTATAAAGAGGATATATTGTTAGATGCCAGACCAAAACTTCCTTGGGTTGTCATCCTGATTGGGGAGGAACAGAGGATTGTGGATATCTTGGTCTTCTTAACACAAGTCCTTTTACTAATATATGTCAGCGGTTTATATAGCTAATGTCGAATCAGAGCGTGTTTCTTTTTAAAGTGTGGGAGCTGCTCTAGAAGTTCAAGATTCTATTCAAAATTCTATAAATATTTTCCGAATCCAACAAAAGTTATTGTTAACTTTTCGGACGAAATCATTGGTGTTAAAATTTTTGATATTTCGGGAAAAGCATTGCTTCAGTTTAATATAACAAGACACGCTGCGGACATTTCGCACTTAATATAGGCAGTTACTTCATCTATATGACAACAAAAACAGAAGTGCGTATTATCAAGAAAATTATTAAATACTACCACTTTTCTAATAAAGTAAAAATTTATAAATAAATGAATCCATTTTTAAATATTTCGCTAAGATCACTTGCCGTATATATTTTTATGCTTGTTGCATTGCGGTTATTCGGTAAAAATCAGTTGTCACAGCTTAATGCGGGTGATGTTGTTTTGTTGCTGTTAATTTCGAATGCCGTACAAAATGCGATGGTTGGTCCAGATACAACATTGCAAGGCGGTTTGTTAGCGGCTTTGGTATTGTTTGTTGCTAATTTTATTGTTAAAAAAATGATGTTTAGAAATCCAAAATTCAAAAATATGCTAGAGTCCGAGCCCTATATTTTAATTAGAGATGGACAGATCTTCAAAGAAACTTGTCAAAAACTACAAATTTCAAATGACGAACTTCTCGAAACCGTACATGAACACGGCATCGAAAGCATAGATAAAGTTAAATTAGCTATTTTGGAAGTCGATGGTAATATAAGTGTTGTGTCTCAGGATCAAAATGGATCGACACATTATACAAGACATAAAAAATGGATACGCAGAAAAAGAAATTTTTAAAAATTTTATAAGCATTTGAATTTATTCTTTCGAATTTGGCATTCATATTGAATTAACATCAGCAAACGTAAAATTTAAGTGTTATGAAATGGATTAAATACTTAGGACTTAGTATTGCAGGAGGTTTTTTAGCAGTATCATGTTCTACAGGTTCGATATACGGAAAGAATGATCGAGTCTATCGTGCGCCAGATGGCGGTGTGTATAGACAAGGGGAGGTCTACAGAGATAGAAATGGTAGTGTTTATCAAAATGGTAGAGTTATTGTTTACGACAGAAATTCTGGCGATTACAGAAATCTACCTCCTGGCCAAGCAAAAAAAATATATGGTGATAAATCAGCTAAAAAATATGCACCAGGTCAGCGTAAAAAAGCCAAAAACTATTATTACGATGACGATGATAATGATCAGGGAAGGAAGCACAAAAAAAATAAAGGCAAAAAACATCACCGTGACCACGACGATGATTAAAATAAAAAACTCGGATAATTACATCCGAGTTTTTTTTAGATACCTTTCTTGATATTTCGGTTCAAATAGGTTTTGTAATCAGGAAGCGCGACACTATGATTTTCGTCCATATATTTAGAAGTAATTAAGAAATCGGCACTTGCAGAATTACTTGCCGTTGGGATATTCCAGACCACGCAAAGTCTCAAAAAAGCCTTAACATCGCTGTCA
The DNA here is from genome assembly GCF_057652215.1 of Soonwooa sp. T0.1_25. NCBI lineage: Bacteria > Pseudomonadati > Bacteroidota > Flavobacteriia > Flavobacteriales > Weeksellaceae > Soonwooa > Soonwooa sp. T0.1_25. The sequence goes on from NZ_JBYFBZ010000003.1 coordinate 317,903, forward strand.
TGAGGTTGCGATTCCATCGGATCCCAAAAGAAAATTACCATATTAATTTTTTCTTCAGCGATCATGGCGCCAAGCTGTTGATCTCCACCTAGTGGACCACTCAGGACACGTGCCACTTCAACATCCAGGCTCTCCGAAATTAGTTTTCCAGTTGTTCCCGTTGCTATCAGATGATGCTGTACCAAGATATCTCTATGAAGTTTTACCCAATCTAGTAATTCATCTTTTTTATGATCGTGTGCTACCAGAGCAATTGTCTTTTTTGCGGGAAGTTGTTTTAATTCTGTCATCATTTTTATTTCAAAACAAAGTTAATCAATTGTTTCGATAGGTTTTTTGCATTAAATAAAACTTACGAATGTTAATCTTATTTTAAAATGGATAAACAATTGCGCTTATCATAGAGATATCTTTTAAATTTAAAGATAAAATTTATGTATTATCAAATTTTATATAGATGAATGAAATTAAAATTTAAAATATGATAGGTTCTATTTATTAGATGTTTAAATTTAAGTTATGACTAAAATTAATTTTCCCAATATTAAACCAATAGTTTTCTTAAAACCTTTTAGAAATTAAAAATAAACTTATATAAACACAGAAAACGGAGAAGACAAATGCCCTTTTAATCACGGTGAAACTTCACCACAACCAACTCAAGAAACAAATTCTAATTCAGGAAAATGCCCGGTAATTCATGGTGGACTTACTTTCAACTACGAATCTGTGATGGTTGCATGGCCAAATGCGCTTAATTTGAATATTTTGGCGCAACCCGACCAAAAAACAAATCCTTTTGGTGAAGATTTTAATTATGCCGAAGAATTCAAAAAACGGGATTTAGAAGCTGTTAAAAATGATATATAAACTTTATTAACGGACAATTAAGATTGGTGGCTAGCTGATTATGGAAATTACGCAGGAATATTCGTTCGTACGGCTTGGCACCTGGCGGAAAGTTACCGTGCAATGGACGGTTGTGGTGGTGGGAACACAGGAAACGAACGTTTTGCACCGTTAAATTGTTGGCCAGATAACGTAAATACAGATAAAAGTTGCCGTTTGCTTTGGCCAATTAAAAACAAGTACGGTAATAAAATTTCTTGGGGTGATTTAATTATCCTGGCAGGAACGGTTGCTTACGAAGCGGTTGGCTTGAAAACTTTCGGTTATGGCGGGGGGCGTTTGGATATTTATGCTCCCGAAAAAGATCTTTATTGGGGTTCTGAGAAAAAATGGTTAGACTATACAAAGCATTGTTACGGTGATGATGAAAACCGCGACACCTTAGAAAATCCTTTGGCAGCGGTAAAAATGGGATTAATTTATGTAAATCCTGAAGGTGTGGACGCAAATCCTGACCCAATTAAAACAGGGCAAGACATTCGTGTAACCTTTAAAAGAATGGGAATGGACGATGAAAAAACTGTTGCATTAACGGTTTGTGGACATAGGATTGGAAAATCTCACGGAAACGGAAAAGCAGAAAATTTAGGTCCAGATCCAGAAGGAGCAGATGTTAACGAACAAGGTTTGAGATGGCATAATTCGGTAGGAACTGGAAATCGTGACAATACGATGGTATCGGGAATTGAAGTTGCTTAGACAACCAATCCGACGCTTTGGTATAACGAATTCTTGACGTTGCTTTTCAAATACGATTGGCAATTAACAAAATCTCCAGCTGGAGCAAATCAATACGAACCCATTAATATCGCGGAAGAAGCTATGCCAGTTGATGCATTCAACCCGAATGTGAAGCGTAATCCGATGATGACAGATGCCGAAATGGCGATGAAATTTGACCCTATTTACAGAGAAATTTCATTAAACTTTTTAAATAATCCAGATAAATTAGCGGATGTTTTCGCAAGAGCTTGGTTCTAGTTGACGCACCGTGATATGGGATCAAAAAATCGTTATTTGGGAGCTAATGTTCATGCAGAAGATTTGATTTGGCAAGATCCAATTCCGAAAGTAGATTATACATTCAGCGATTCTGAAATTGCTGATTTAAAACAAACTTTATTAAGTTCTGGTCTTTCAAGAACGGAATTAATCAACACTGCTTGGGATTCTGCAAGAACTTGGAGAGGTTTCGATTATCGCGTTGGCGCTAATGGAGCGAGAATTAGACTAGAACCTCAAAGAAATTGGGTTGCCAACGAACCTGAAAGATTAAATAAAGTTTTAGCAAAATTGGAAGAAATTCAAGCTGGATTGGCGAAGAAAGTTTCTATTGCGGATTTAATTGTTCTGGGTGGAACTGCAGCGGTTGAAAAAGCAGCTCAAGAAGCTGGTGTGATCATTACAGTTCCTTTTGCAGCAGGTCGTTGCGACGCAACTCAAGAACAAACCGACGTCGAATCTTTTGAATATTTGGCGCCACTTTACGACGGTTACCGAAATTTCTTGAAACAAAATTACGATTTTAAAGCCGAAGAATTATTGTTAGACAGAGCGCAATTAAGGGGATTAACTGCTCCAGAAATGGTTGCTTTAATCGGTGGGATGCGCGTTTTAGGAACTAATTATGCAGGAACAAAACATGGCGTTTTCAAAGATAGAGAAGGTGTTTTAACGAACGATTTCTTTGTGAACTTAACCGACATGAACAATAAATGGATTTCAACAGGTGATAATTTGTACAATATTGTGGATCGTAATGCTGGTTCTACAAAATGGATGGCAACACGTGTGGATTTGGTTTTCGGATCTAATTCAATTTTGAGATCGTACTCTGAAGTTTATGCGCAAAACGACAACAAAGAGAAATTTGTAAAGGATTTCTTTGCTGCTTGGGTTAAAATGATGAACGCAGATCGATATGATTTGAAGTAAGATTTAAATTATGTAAATACAATCCTAATAAGTTAAAGCTTGTGAGGATTTTTTATTAATCAGGAAAATATTGATACTTGATTTCTGTAATTACAGGCACTAATTTTTTTACGGTAATATTGGTTGCATAGATGTCCACGAAGTATCGTTCTTTAAGTTGTAGCTTTATATTAGATTGTAATTCATCATTTTTTTAACTTGTCTAGTCCAGATTATATGATTTTTGTAGACTTGCGATTTTTCGAATCCGTTTTCTATAATTTTATTTTCGTATTGAGTTTCCATAATCATTGCCGTTTTCATGGTCAAACTCGCAAATTTTTCTGAGCTGTCGCTTATATCGAGGTTTATAATCGTATCATTATTTCGATAAATCGCGTTTACTAAAGAGATTAGGATTTTAGGATTTTGTTTTTCCTTTTCGAAAAACGGTTGAATCGTGTCGCCCTTCATATCTAGTAACTTTTTAGGAAAAGCTTGAGCTAAAATACTATCGGGAAGTAATTTCGTATGGATTCTCTGCTCACATTTTTCATTGATTTGTTGGGATGTAAAGCCTGTGGACATAGCTGTTTTCAAACTATCTTCTTGTTGCCTTAATTTCTCAACGTTTTTAGATTTTTTACAAGAAATAGTAATATTTAGAGGAATTAAAAAACAGAAGTATGATTTTTTCAGTTTCTAATAGATTTAGATTTTGTGTTAGGTAATTTAATGAAAATTTATAAATGTGGTAATTTAGTTTTTTGATTGATTTTAAATCAGAAAAGCAAAAAGTAATACATGTAGAAGTATTTTTCTTTTTATATTTAACTAAATACGAAATAACATAGGAAATAATAAAACACAAAAAAAAGAAATGTATGATGAGAATGCAGGTTTTGTTTTAATGCAAAAATGGTCTGCATCTCTTCGATGGATTCTTGTACTACCTGTTGCTATGCTGAGTTTTTTGGTGGTAAATGGTTTCTCGGACGCGGTGCTAAAAATTACAAGTGCAACTTGGTTTCTTTATCGTTTTTTTTATCTTTCATACCATCGCTACAGGTATGTTAATTTTTAATGGATCGGCAACAGCACCTTCTGGGCGAAAAATAGTCAAAATTGTTTTGGCTGGAGTATTGCTTTTTAATTCCATTGTAAATTTTATATTACCAAAAGAAAAATATATCTATGCAAGTCTTAGTTCTACTTTAAAAATTATTAATCGTGTGAGTATTGTATTAGGCGTAGTTTATGTGTTTTTTGATTCGAGAAGGCAAAACAAAGTTTAGAATATTTTTGAAAAATCGAATTGTATTATATTATAAGACAATTACGGCAGCTTCGAAGAAGCTGCCGTAATTTATTTTCAGAAAGAATTTATAATTAAATTCCATCAATAATTTCATTTAAAACTGTACTAGGACGCATTGCAGCGTAAGTTTTATAAGTATCAGGTTTGTAATAACCATCGATGTTTTGAGGTTTTCCTTGAGCGCCGATTAATTCTGCATTAATCACTTCTTCGTTTTCTTTCAATGCTTGTGCTATAGGAGCAAATTTAGCAGCCATTTCAGCGTCTTTCGTTTGTACAGCCAAAGCTTCAGCCCAATACATAGCTAAATAGAAGTGAGAACCTCTGTTGTCGATAGTTCCTAATTTTCTACCTGGAGATTTATCTGTTGCTAAGAATTTAGCGTTTGCTTCATCCAAAGCGTCTGCTAAAACTTGAGATTTTGTATTATTTTGAGTTTGTGCTAAATGCTCCAAAGAAGCTTGTAAAGCTAAGAATTCACCTAAAGAATCCCATCTTAAATAACCTTCTTCTAAGAATTGTTCAACATGTTTTGGAGCAGAACCTCCAGCACCCGTTTCGAATAATCCACCACCGTTCATCAAAGGAACGATAGAAAGCATTTTTGCAGAAGTTCCTAATTCCAAAATAGGGAAAAGATCTGTTAAATAATCTCTCAATACGTTTCCAGAAACAGAAATCGTGTCTTTTCCTTCTCTTGCTCTTTTCAAAGTTTCTCTCATTGCGTCTTTTACATCCATAATTCTGATGTCAAGACCTGTTGTATCGAAATCTTTTAGATATTTTTCTACTTTTTTGATGATTTCTCTGTCGTGAGCTCTTCCTTTATCCAACCAGAAAATTGCAGGCGTATCAGACAATCTTGCTCTGTTTACCGCTAATTTAACCCAGTCTTGGATTGGAGCATCTTTAGTTTGACACATTCTAAAGATATCATCTTTTTGAACTTTTTGCTCTAAAAGAAGATTTCCGTTAGCGTCTTCAACTTTAATCGTTCCGTCTGCTGGTGCTTGGAACGTTTTATCGTGAGAACCGTACTCTTCAGCTTTTTGAGCCATCAAACCAACGTTAGGAACAGAACCCATTGTTGTTGGGTCAAGCGCTCCGTTTTCTTTCATATCATCAACAACAGCTTGGTAGAAACCTGCATAAGAACGGTCTGGAATAATCGCAATAGTATCTTCTTCAGCACCATCTTTGTTCCACATTTTACCGCCGTTTCTTACCAAAGCAGCCATTGAAGCGTCAACGATAATATCTGAAGGAACGTGGAAATTGGTAATTCCTTTGTCAGAATTTACCATCGCAACGCGTGGTCCGTTTGCCAAGTCAGCGTCAATTGCAGCTTTAATTTCTGCTTCTTGAGGTTGACCTTTAATTTTTTCATATAAATCTGCTAAACCATTATTAGCATTGATATCTAAAGACTTGAATAATTCACCATATTTAGCAAAAACATCTTTGAAAAAAGTTTCCACAATCGCCCCGAATATAATTGGGTCAGAAACCTTCATCATCGTTGCTTTAAGGTGTGCAGAAAGCAATACGTTTTTATCTTTTGCCTCTTGAATTGCATTTTGTACAAAAGCTCTCAGTGCATTAAGATTCATTACAGAAGAATCGATAACCTCTCCAGCTTTTAGTGCAGAAAGTCCTTTTACTTCTTTAGAAGAACCATCGTTTCCATAAAAAGTAATTTTAAATTCTGTTGCGTTTTCAACAGTTGTAGAAGTTTCAGTTCCGTAGAAATCACCTTCTGTCATTTTTGCAACATCAGTTTTGCTGTCAGAAGCCCAAGCTCCCATTTTGTGTGGGTTTGCTTTTGCGTAATTCTTAACCGCTTTTGGAGCACGTCTGTCGGAGTTACCTTCACGTAAAACTGGGTTTACAGCACTTCCTAAAACTTTAGCATACTTAGCTTTAATCGCTTTTTCATCATCATTTTTAGGTTCTGCAGGGTAATTAGGAACTGCAAATCCTTTCGCTTGAAGTTCAGCAATCGCTTCATCCAACTGTGGTGCAGAAGCAGAAATATTTGGAAGTTTAATGATATTTGCCTCTGGAGTTGTCGCCAAAGCACCCAATTCAGCAAGCGCATCAGGAATTCTTTGTTCTTCTTTCAAGAATTCTGGGAAGTTTGCCAAGATTCTTCCTGCAAGAGAAATATCTGGAACTTCGATTTCGATGTTAGCAGTTTTTGTAAATCCTTTTACGATAGGTAAAAATGAGTGAGTTGCCAACATTGGCGCTTCATCCGTAAGTGTGTAATGAATTTTTGCTTGTGACATTATAATTGTTCTTTTTATCTTTTTTTGATCTAGCTACAAAAATAAGCATTATTAAATGAACTTTTATTAATATGCAAGATGATTTTAAGTGGGTTTGTCGTGTCTCTGCGTTAAATTTTCTTAAATATTAACCTATGATATAGGATTACTGAAAAGCTTGACCTAAATTTGATTCAAATAAAAAAAGTATGGCAAATATTACATTTAAAGGAAATCCAATACACACAGTTGGGAATCTTCCAGAAGTTGGAACTCAAGCTAAAGATTTTACTTTGGTAGCTTCCGATTTATCCGAAAAAAAATTATCCGATTATAAAGGAAAGAAAGTTGTTCTTAACATTTTTCCAAGTATTGATACTGGCGTTTGCGCAGCTTCTGCAAGACACTTCAATCAAGATGCAAGTTCTTTAGACAATACAGTTGTTGTTAACGTTTCTCGCGATTTACCTTTTGCGTTGAGTCGTTTTTGCGCTGCAGAAGGACTTAGTAATGTTGATGTACTTTCTGATTTTAGAGGAAGTTTTGGTGAAGATTATGGTGTAACTTTAGAGGATTCTCCACTTCACGGACTTTTAAGTCGTGCAGTTGTGGTGGTTGATGAAAACGGAAAAGTGATATACACAGAGCAAGTCCCAGAAATTGGTCAAGAACCAAACTACGAAAATGCTTTAGCAGCTGTTAAATAAAATTTATATTTAAATAAAAACCTAGACGGTCTGCCTTCGAGTGGACCGTTTTTTAATCCTATGAAACGATCAGGAACCACAACACTTCCGCTTCACTATGGCAAAGTTCCGCCATGGTTGTACGAGCGTATGTCTGCTTTGGGACTTTCCATTGTCGAAGTTATTTTGGCAGATTATGGAAAGGCCGAAGTGCTACGTCGTTTGTCGGATCCCTTTTGGTTTCAGAGTTTTGGTGCTGTTATGGGCATGGATTGGCATTCGTCGGGGATTACCACTTCCGTGATGGGCGCTCTAAAACGCAGTATCAATCCTATCGCTAGAGATTTGGGAATTTATATTTGTGGTGGAAAAGGCAAATATTCTAAAGAAACACCATCCGAACTTCTCCTAATTGCCGATAAAACTGGATTAAATGCTGACAGTCTTGTCCGAGCAAGCAAATTGACTGCTAAAGTTGATAATACGGCGATCCAGGATGGTTATCAATTGTATTTGCATAATTTTATTTTGAGTGATGAAGGCAGTTGGGCGGTTGTTCAGCAAGGTCTGAATGATGCTGATGGAACGGCGCGCCGCTATCATTGGCATTCCGAAAATCTGAAATCCTTTGTTGATGATCCTCACAGCGCGATCCAAGGTGTTAATCGGGGAGAAATTCTCAATCTAACATCAAGTGATGCCAAAGACAATCGAAACGGAATTTTAGACATTTCACATACCAATTCCGAGAATATTATGCAGGATTTTGCGAATTTAATTCTGCCACAACATCACGAAGTCACCGCCAAAGATGTCGATTTAAAAAGACTTGGCGCTTTGCTGTATGTCACTCGAGAATTACAACCTCAAAATTTTGAGGATTTATTATTGTTAAAAGGTGTTGGTCCTCGCACGATGCAAAGTTTGGCTTTGGTTAGTGAGGTTATTCATGGTGCGCCGTCACGTTTCAAAGATCCTGCGAGATTTTCTTTTGCGCATGGCGGGAAAGATGGTCATCCTTTTCCTGTGCCGATTAATACGTTTGATGAGACGATTTCGATTCTTCAAAAAGGTGTTGAAAAATCCAAACTTGGAAATTCGGAGAAATTAAAGTCTATTGAGAAACTGCATCATATTGTTGCTGAAACCGAAAAAAACTTTACTCCCGATTTTGATTTTGATGCTGTTGTTGAAGATGAACGCCGAAATTCATTTCGATTTGGTGGAAAGACGGTTATGGGCGACGCTAAACCACCAAGTAATGGAATACAATTGTCATTGTTTTAATTGATTTTTTAATAAATTCTTAAAATTTTAGCGTTTTTGATGATTCAAAATTAATATTAATTTTTATTTTTGCTTGCGATAAAAAGCATGATTTGAAAAATATCTCCATTTCCTTCTATATTTTCATATGTATAACACTAAGTTCTTTTTTTGTTTTAAAAGCGCAGGATTAGGTTTCTATTAAAGAACTTCGTCATAAGCTAAAAGATGCTAAGGACGAGAAAATTCGTGTTAATATTACAGTTGACATGATCAACCAGTTTAATCGTTAAGAGGAAATTGATAGTGCAATTGCACACTCCCTACAAACTGCTGATTATTTGAAAAAAAAATCAAAAATTTCAAGATGCAGGTCGATTTTATATGACAGTTAACACGCTGTATCTAACAGTTGGTGATAAAGTGAATGTCGAAAAGTATCGGCAAGAGGCAGAAGAGTATTTTAAAATGTCTGACAAATCTCCCAATAATAATTATTTTAGCCAAATATAAGGTTTTAGAATCGTATTGTCTTTTGGAAAAAGGCGTAGTTAGGTCATTTGTAAATGATATGGATAACAATGATATCACCACCGAATTTTTTATTGATGGCGATATTGTGATTATTCCGAGTTCTTTGTTTCAGTAAATTCCTTCTCAAGAAAGTTTACAAACCGTGACAGATTGCGAAGTTTGGGAAATTAAATACGATGATTTTCAGGAAGTTTTTCGTTCTATTCCAGGTTTTGCTGAATGGGGAAGATTATGGTTTACTTATCAGTTGTTCACCTTGAAACAACGTTCTTTGGACATGATTACAATAAGCGCAACGAGTCGATATTTAAAATTATCCAAAGAAAAACCTAAGATTCTGTAAACGGTTCCGTTAAAATTTATTGCTTCATTTTTAGGAATTACCGACACTTCGCTCAGTAGAATTAGAAAAGAAATTGTTAGAACTTAAGCCTTCCTTTCATCAAGAGAATGTTTCATATTCGGTGTATAGGCAGTTCTTATTGACTGGTTTCTCATGCATAACCTCTGGATGCGACTTTGCAGCTTCTTCCATCGAGTTGATAACTTGCTTAACATCCGAATCATAACCAACACCAATTGAAATACTAAATCCCGAACTATCATCATCATAACTCATGTTCACCAATTTATTTTTGGTCAAAATGGAATTTGGGATAATCATGGTTTTATTATCACGTGTTAACATTGTCGAAGTACGGATGTTAATTTGTTGAACTTTTCCGACAACGCCTTCGATCTCAACAACATCATCCACTTTATTACATCGATCTAGAAGAATAATGATTCCGGAAATAAAATCAAGAATTAAATTTTGCAAGCCCAGACCAATCCCAATCAAGATTGCACCTCCACCAAATAGAAATGTAGAAACGTCAACACCAATCGATTTGAAGGACAAAATCGCTGTGATCAGGATGATTAAATATTTTAAAATCTGAGAGAACGCAAATTTTTTACCGACATCGATACGTTCAGATTTATAAATAAAAGTTCGGAAAAGCTTTGTTACAAACATCCGTCCATTCTTTTATTTTTTTGAAAATTACAAGGCTTCAAGTCTTATGCCAATAAAAAAGCTACAATTAATCTTGTAGCTTTTTAATTTTATTTTGAGGTTTTCATCAAATCTCGCTTGTTTTCTTTTTCGATTTTATTGTATACATATTTTGACATCAAAATACTAAACTCATATAACAATAATAACGGTAACGCAGCCGCCATCATACTTAGCACATCAGCAGGCGTAATAATCGCAGCAACAACCATAATTAAAACAATGGCATGGCGACGATAAGTTTTTAAGAATTTCGGTGTTAAAATCCCGATGGCTGTCAATATGTAAACGATAATCGGGAACAAAAATACCAAGCCCATTCCTAATACAACTTGTAAGAAAAGCGTTGTGTAGTCGCTTAAATCAAATAGTTGAACAATGTTTTCCGAAACTGTGAATAGTAAACCGAAATTAATAGCTAAAGGTAAAATTAAAAAATATCCTGTTAAAACACCAGCAATAAATAAAATCCAAATGCTATTGATATAAAAAACTGAGTTTCTTTTTTCTTTAGGAAGTAAAGCTGGACTTATAAATCTCCAAATTTCCCAAATAATGTACGGAAATGCGATAACAATTCCGCCAAAAATAGAAACCGCCATCATCACATTAAACTGTTGGAACAATTGCTTTTGTTGAATTTTAAAAGTGTCGGGAAGGTGGATGCTTTCTTCACCAGTAAACATTTTCGAAAAATGATTAATCAATCGGAAGGTCGGAAAATCATTACTTGTTGGACCAAAAAATATGTGGTCCATAATCCAATTAATATTAAATCCTACGATTAAAGCACCAACAATAATGGCTAAAATCGATCTTACCAAATGTGATCTAAGCTCTCCAATGTGTCCCAAAAAGGACATTTCTTTTTCTTGGCTCATTAATTTCTGTTCCTGTTAATGCAATTTTGTGACTGCGAAATTAACTATTTTATTGTTAAATCTTTATATGACTTTTTTCGAAATTCTAAATTATCCCTTCATCTAAAAGTTTGTGCAAGTCGATAATACCGTAATATTGTCCCTTATCCGTTACGATAAGTTGTCCGATATTGTTGTTTTTAAGAATGTACATAGCTTCTTTCGCAAGTTCGGATTTATCAATATTTTTCGGGTTTTTGCTCATGATGTCTTTTGCAATGACTTTCGAGACATCATCTTGATTTAATAGCATTCTTCGCAAATCGCCATCGGTAATCACACCAAGAATTTTTCCGTTATCCGTTACGACGGTTATACCATGTTTGGAAGCACTCACCGAAATAATAACTTCTCGAATTGTGGCTTCAGGATTAATTTCTGGTTTGGTTTGCGAAACAAATTGTTCAACTTTTGCTGTTAAATTTTTTCCTAAACTTCCTCCTGGATGGAATTTTGCAAAATCGATATCTTTAAAATCTTTTAGTTCCATAAGACATACTGCTAGCGCATCGCCCAAAGCCATTTGTACTGTTGTAGAACTTGTTGGCGCTAATTTGTTTGGACAGGCTTCTTTGTCAACATGTGTATTCAAAATAATTGCAGATGCTTTTCCTAATTTACTGTCAGGATTTCCAGTCATACCAATTAAGCAAGAAGAATAATCTTTTAAAAAGGGAAGAAGGTTAACGATTTCTGGTGAGTTTCCAGAATACGATATGCAAAGCACAACGTCTTGTTTTTGGATAATACCAAGATCACCGTGAATGGCTTCTGCAGCGTGTAGAAATTGCGCTGGCGTGCCAGTTGAGTTAAGTGTTGCCACGATTTTGTTTCCAACGTGCGCAGATTTACCGATGCCAACTACGATGAGTTTTCCGGAGGCTGCATTGATGCTTTCAACGGCTTTTACAAAACTGTCATCCAACCTATTTTTAAGTGATTCAAGTTCGGCGATTTCGATGGATAGGGCATCTTTTGCTAGTGAAAGAAGATTCATGTTACTTAATTATTAAGCTTCATTATTTATTTTAGAATCACATTAAATTTTGCTATCTTCACGTTCCCAAAAAAATAGATTTTTGGTTTTTTCAATTAGCTTTAGTAACTTTAGTACATCAAGTCAGCTATTAAGCTTTTAAAGTTTAGCAAAAATGTTATTCTTTAATAATTGAAGTCATTTTTGATTTATTGTGCAAATTTAGTAAACAAAACTAAAGGATGGATATAAAGAACATCGACTTATCAAAGGAGTTAAAAAAATACTTTGGTTTTTCAACATTTAAAGGTCAGCAAGAAGAGATTGTAAGTACATTATTGGCATCGAAAGATGTTTTTGTATTGATGCCAACAGGCGGTGGAAAATCGCTTTGTTATCAACTACCCGCATTAATCTCGGAAGGCACAGCGATCGTTGTATCGCCACTTATCGCTTTGATGAAGAACCAAGTTGACGCTGTTAATGGACTTTCTGAAGAAAGTGGTGTGGCGCACGTTCTTAACTCATCGCTTAATAAAGCGCAAACCAAACAAGTTTTTGATGATATTAAATCTGGAAAGACAAAACTGTTATATGTTGCTCCAGAATCTTTGATTAAAGAAGAGTATGTTGAGTTTCTTCGTGATGTTAAAATTTCATTTGTAGCAATTGATGAGGCACACTGTATTTCGGAGTGGGGACACGATTTCCGTCCAGAATATCGCAACTTAAAAGGTATTATTGACAAAATTGCGAACGTTCCTGTGATGGCTTTAACAGCAACTGCAACACCAAAAGTTCAGGATGATATCCAAAAAACTTTGGGAATGAACGATGCTGTTGTTTTTAAAGAAAGTTTTAACAGAGCCAATTTGTTTTATGAAATCCGGCCAAAAGTTAATGTAGATAAAGAAATTGTAAAATTCATCAATCAACATAAAGGCAAATCTGGAATTGTCTACTGTCTTAGCCGCCGAAAAGTAGAGGAGTTTGCACAGCTTCTTCAGGTTAATGGCATCAATGCTTTGCCGTATCACGCGGGACTTGACCAAAAAACAAGAGTTGCCAATCAGGACAAATTCTTGATGGAAGAAGTCGACGTTATTGTCGCAACCATCGCGTTCGGAATGGGAATTGACAAGCCAGATGTTCGATTTGTTATTCATTATGATATTCCAAAATCTTTGGAAAGTTATTATCAAGAGACGGGTAGAGCGGGCAGAGATGGTGGCGAAGGTTATTGTTTGGCATTTTACGATCCAAAAGATATTGAAAAACTAGAAAAATTCTTAGCTCAAAAACCAGTTTCTGAACGTGAAATCGGACTTCAACTTTTGAATGAGGTTGTAGGTTATGTGGAGACTTCCATGAGTCGACGTCAATATTTGTTGCATTATTTTGGAGAAAAGTTTGATCCTGTAAAAGGTGATGGTGCCAAAATGTGCGACAATTCGGTTAATCCGCCAAGTTTAATTGAAGCGACCAAAGATTTAAATTTTGTTTTAAAACTGATAAAAGATTTGGGTGAAAAATTCCGTACCAAAGATTTGATTTCAATAATTACAGGAAAAGAAACTGCGGTTACAAAGTCTTATAAACTTGAAAAAACAGAAGCTTTTGGAATCGGGAAGGAGCAAAGCGATAATTATTGGAAATCGATTATTCGCCAAGCAACGGTGCAAGAATATCTTAAAAAAGACATCGAAACTTATGGCGTTCTGAAGTTGTCTGTAAAAGGTAATGATATGCTTGAAGGCAAATGCAAAGAACAATTCTTCATTGCGGAAGATAGACAATATGATTTAGCACAAACCAAAAAGTCCGAATCCGAGCAAGTCCAAGTGCAAGCTGGTGGTGGACTCGACCTAGTTTTGTTTGGGCAACTAAAAGATCTTCGTAAAAAAGTCGCGCACAAGCTAGGAATTCCGCCATACACGGTTTTCATGGATCCGAGTTTGGAAGATATGACGGTGCAATATCCAACGAGTTTGGAAGAGATTGCTAAAATCTATGGCGTTGGCGAAGGTAAAGCCAAAAAGTACGGAAAAGATTTTGCGGAGTTCATCAAAAAATATGTCGAAGAAAACAATATCGAGCGTATGCAAGATATGGTTCTGAAACAAGTGGCCAACAAGGCGAGTCACAAGGTTTTTATCATTCAGAATACAGATAAAAAATTAGATTTCGAAGATATTGCGAGAGCCAAAAATTTAACAATGAATGAGCTTCTTAAAGAAATGGAAGCCATTGTATACCAGGGAACTAAATTGAATGTTAATTACTACATCGAAGATAATTTTGATGAAGACATTGTTGAAGAATTTATGGAATTTATGAAAGATTCCGAGAGTGACTCGATGAAAGTTTTAACAGCCGAATTTGGTGACGACCTTTCTGATGAAGAAATCCGAATGTTAAGAATTAAATTTATTAGCGATGTTGCTAACTAATTTGTTTTAAAATATTAAATAAACGCTTTACTAATCGAGTAGAGCGTTTATTTTTTTATCTTTGAAATGATGAAAAAAAATTCAATAATATTCATTCTTCCCGATTTGGAAACTGGCGGTGCTGAGCGCATTGTGATGACACTTGCCAACCATCTTCCACGCGAAAAGTTTGAACCAAAAATCATGCTTTTGCGTAAAGAAGGAGGCTATTTGCGGTATGTGAAAAGTGATGTAGAAATTATTGACCTCAATACAAAACGCATTCGACATTCGATTCGACCAATTTTAAAGGAAATTCGAAAAAGAAAACCTGATATTGTTTTTTCTGGATTTGGTGAAGTCAATGCTTACTTATCCTTGTTTATCAAGCTTTTTCCGAAAACGAAATTCATTGCTAGGGAAACCAATGTAGTTTCGGAACACGTTACCAGAAAGGAAATTCGATTTTTTTATAAATTTTATAACAGTTACAAAAGCATCATTTGTCAAAGTGATGATATGGTGCAGGATTTACTCAAAAATTTTGATATTAAATCCAATAAAATTGTCAAAATAAATAATCCTGTGGATTTTGATTTTATTGGTGAAAAATTAAAATCGTCTCAACGTCCAGAAAGTTTTAAAACCAATTTTAAAAACGTAGTAGCCATTGGAAATCTTTCTTCGAGAAAGGGTTTTGATAATTTATTAAAAGTATTTTCAAGATTGAAAAATGAAAATATTTTGCTTCATATTTTGGGCGATGGATGCGATAAAGAAATGCTCCATGAGATGAAAGAACTGCTTGGACTTAAAAATGTAACTTTTCACGGAAGACAAGAAAATCCGTATCAGTTTTTAAAGTTTGCAGATTTATTTATTTTATCCTCTCGCTATGAAGGTTTCCCGAATGTTTTGTTGGAAGCTGGCGCTTGCGGAACTTTTTCTTTAGCCAATAATTGTCCGGGAGGAATTAACGAAATTGTTCATAGTGGAATCAACGGCGAAGTTTCAAATATTGAAAATCACGAGGATTTTGCACAAGATATTTTAAAGGTTTTAAAACAAGAACATGATGCAAATTCAATTCGAAATTCGATACTTTCAAGATTTTCGAAAGACATCATCATGAAAAAATACGAGCAAGTTTTAGGGAATTTATAATATCTATCGAAGGTTTAACAAAATTTTGCGCAATCTCAGTTGGCGATGCTGTATATTATCTTTAAATTTGTAACGCTTAAAAAGTATTAACATAAAAAATATATAATGTCACAATTTGATGTTACCGTAATCGGTTCTGGTCCTGGTGGATACGTTGCTGCAATTCGTGCGGCGCAATTGGGTTTCAAAACAGCAATTATCGAAAAATACCCAACTATGGGTGGAACGTGTCTTAACGTAGGATGTATTCCTTCGAAAGCACTTTTGGATAGCTCTGAGCATTTCGAAAAAGCAAAACACGATTTTGCAGATTTCGGTATTATCATCAACGAGCCAAAAGCAGATTTAGCAAGAATGATCGCTCGTAAAAACGAAGTGGTTGATATGACGACGAAAGGAATCAGCTTCTTGATGGACAAAAACAAAATCACCGTTTTTGAAGGTGTAGGAAGTTTTGAATCGGCTACAAAAATTAAAGTGACTAAAAACGATGGTTCTGCGGAATCTATCGAGTCAAAATATACGATTATTGCAACAGGTTCTAAGCCATCTTCGTTGCCATTTATCACATTAGATAAAGAAAGAGTAATCACTTCTACTGAAGCTTTAAACTTAAAAGAAATTCCGAAACACTTAATCGTAATCGGTGGTGGTGTTATCGGTCTTGAGTTAGGTTCTGTTTACTTAAGATTAGGTTCTCAAGTAACTGTGGTTGAATATATGGACAAAATTATTCCAGGAATGGATGGATCTTTGTCTAAAGAACTTCAAAAAGTCTTGAAAAAACAAGGAATGAAGTTTGAACTTTCTACAGCAGTTTCTGGTGTTGAAAGAAATGGTGATAGCGTAAAAGTTACTGCTAAAAACAAAAAAGGTGAAGAAGTTGCTTTCGAAGGAGATTATTGTTTAGTTTCTGTGGGTAGAAAACCTTACACAGACGGACTTGGATTAGAAAATGCTGGTGTTGAGTTGGACGAAAGAGGAAGAGTAAAAGTAAACGATCATCTTCAAACAAACGTTGCAAATATCTATGCAATTGGTGACGTTATTAAAGGTGCAATGTTGGCTCACAAAGCTGAAGAAGAAGGTGTTTTCGTTGCCGAAACTTTGGCTGGTCAAAAACCACACATCAATTATAATTTAATCCCAGGCGTTGTTTACACTTGGCCAGAAGTTGCTGGAGTTGGACAAACTGAAGAGCAATTGAAAGAAGCTGGTGTTGAGTATAAAGTGGGTAATTTCCCAATGAGAGCTTTAGGAAGAAGCCGTGCTTCGGGTGATACTGATGGTTTCGTGAAAATTATTGTTGATGCAAAAACAGATGAAATCCTTGGTTTCCACATGATTGGTGCAAGAGCTGCCGATTTGGTTGCTGAAGGTGTTACCGCAATGGAATTCCGTGCAAGTGCAGAAGATTTAACAAGAATGTCTCACGCACACCCAACTTACGCAGAAGCTGTAAAAGAAGCTGCTCTGGACGCTACAGGAAAAAGAGCAATCCATATGTAAGATTTTTTAAAATCAAAATATTTATAAAGGGAAGTCAGTTTTGACTTCTCTTTTTTTGTTTTGAAATTTGCTTTGATGATAATTTTTATTGAGAGTTAAATTGAATTTTGTTAAAAAAAATGATTTACTAAAAATATTAAATTATTCATTTAAAGGTCCTAAAATACTTGGTTTTTGGCACATTTGTAGAATATAGAAAATTGTAAACCTAAATTTTAAAAGTCATGAAAAAGATATTTACATTTTTAATTTTAGCTGTCAGCTTACAAACTTTTGCCCAAGAAGCTGGACGATCTGGAGAATTGCTGAAAAATGAAGCGAGTACTTCCGAAATGCAACAACGAAATAATATTGGCGAGATAAGTGGCGAGAGAGGTTCTTCAAAAAATAACGGACAACGAAACTCCAGCAATAAGAGTAATGATTATGGTCGAAGCAATGGATCGTCAGGAACAAGGTCGACAAATAATTATCGTTGGAACCAAAACTATGGCTACTCTGAAGTATTTTTAAGAATCCCTGAACATGGCTATTTCACAGTAGAAGTTGGTAATCAAGTGGTAAGTAATGCTTCAGGAAAATACCGTTTCTTTGATTTAAGTTCTGGTAAGACTCCCGTATCAATTTATACGAATGGTTATTTAATTTATAGAACTCAATTGAAAGTTGCGAATAACAGCAGAATGGTTTTGGATTTCTTCACCAATAAAGGTTTGTTTTTGCTGGATTCGTATCCTGTACAAGGACAAATGTATGGCTTTAACGAGTGGGATGATGTTTGGAATAATCCATATAATTCTGGATGGAATCAACCTACTTCTCCAAATTTCAACAACAGTGGCGTTATGAACAATCAATTGTTTCAACAATTTTATAATACAATGCTGAAAAATGCGGCTTTTGATAAAGATAAAAAGGAGTTCATTCTTCAACAACTCCGAGCTTCGAATTTTACATCAAATCAAATTGCAATGTTACTAAAACCGTTTTCGTTTGACAGTAATCGACTGGATGTAGCAAAAATATTATACGAAAATTGCGTTGATAAAAATCAATATTTCGTTGTCGGTGATGCATTTGATTTTGAGATAGGAAGACGAGATCTAATGAAGTTTATTTCTAATCAATAATATAATAAAAGAGGAAGTTAGCTTTCTCTTTTTTTGTTTTTTAATGCAACTTAAATTGGTTAATGCGTTTTGTGTAAATCGTTTTTCGCACGTTTTCGGCTTTTCATATTTCTGACATTGATGCCATCGCGATCTGATAATTTTAGATATTCGTAAAGTGTTACCAAGCCAAGAACGCCAATAATCGCGAAAGCTAAATGAAAATCTTTAACACTATAATGACCTTCAGTACCATGAAAAAGACTTGCAGTTTTTAACGAGAATGCACCAAGCGTAATTCCCATTCCTAAAGTCATTTGCTGAGCTGTGCTATATAATGTATTTGCGTTGTTCATGCGCTCTTTCGGGATGTCAGCGTAGGCTAAAGTATTAAGACTACTAAATTGCATCGACCGAACGCATCCTGAAATAAACAATACTGTTATGGTCATCCAATGCGGCGTATCTGAGAAGAGGAGCAGCATTGCAAAAGATGTTAAACTAAGTAAAATAGTATTGGCTACTAGAACTCTTCTGAACGAAAATTTCCGAGTGATCCAAACTGTTGCGGGTTTCATTACTAAACTCCCAATCATACTTGCCATTAGCAAACTTCCAGACTCGAAGGCTGTCAACCCAAATCCAACTTGAAACATTAATGGCATTAAAAAAGGCGCCATCCCAATAACCATTCTTGTTATCGAACCAGAGTAAATCGTAATTGCGTAAGTTTTGCTTTTTAATTCGGAAAAATCGAGTAGTGGATTATCAACTTTTTTGGTATGTAAATAAAAAATATAAAACACCAAAATACTAAATATCATCAATGGTACCGAATAATAAACTGGCAGCATATCATTCGTAAAACTTTCTAAACCCATCATAAATCCAATCATCCCAATCGTACTTAATGCAAATCCTTTAACATCAAGTTTTCTGTCCGTTTTTTCGTTCGTATCGGGAATGTATTTCATGGTTAAAAAGAAAGCCAAAAGTCCCAACGGAATATTAATGAAAAAGATCCAGTGCCAACTGAAATAGGTCGTAATATATCCTCCTACAAAAGGTCCGAGAATGGGACCAATAAGTCCAGGCCAAGTAATAAATGCGATGGCGCTGACTAGATCATTTTTCTCCGTGTTTTTAAGAACCGAAAGTCGTCCTACAGGAACCATCATCGCTCCAAAGAAGCCTTGTAAAGCTCTAGATAGAGTGAATTCTGTCAAATTTTGACTTATCCCACAAAGCGCAGAAGCAACCAAAAAGCCAAGAATTGCAGTTCCAAAAACTTTTTTAACACCAAATTTTTCAGAGATCCAGCCACTAATTGGGATAAAAACGGCTAACATTATAATATAGACAGAAACCCCAATACTCATGTGAAGCGGATCGGCGCCAAAAGATTTTGCCATTTGTGGAAGCGCAGTCGTAATTACTGTGGAATCTAGATTTTCCATTAAAAAAGTGGCACCTACTATCAACGAAACTCGAAGAGCTTTTGCTTCCATATTTATAATTAAAACAACTTTTCTTTGGTGCTAAAATAATGCCATCAACTATTTTAAAAACAAAAAAGCGACTGGAAAAAATCAATCGCTTTATATATACTATGTAGTTAGTTTATTTTTGAACAGGTGCCTGTGTTGCAGGAGCTGTTTGATTAGCTGGTGCTTGACCTTGTGCAGGTACTTCTTTCTTAGTTGGCATTTTTGGCGCTTGGAAAGTAGTTGTTGGTTTACCAGTAACAACAATGCTTAAAATAATCATCACAGCGATGAAAATTCCTAATGTCCAAGTTGCTTTTTCCATAAAGTCATTGGTTCTTTGTACTCCAAAAGTTGCTGAAGAAGTACCACCAAATGTTCCTGAAAGACCGCCACCTTTTGGGTTTTGAGCCATAATAATAATGATTAACAGCACGCATGCAATCATAATCAATACCATAAATAGCGTAAATATAGTGCCCATGTAATTTTAAATTTTGAGTGGCAAATATAATGATAAATATTTATTTATTGAAATCAAAATTTAATATTTTCAATTTTTGGTATTAAAATCTGACTTACTATGCTTATTTACTATTATTTAAATTTATAATTAATAAATTCGTGCTTACAAAGAAAAAATAGTTTCATGAAGTTAAAACATACTATCGTTGCGCTTGTTGCGCCCTTTATGATGAATGCACAGCAAAAATTAACGCCCGAAATCTTATGGACACTTAATAAATTAGGCGTTCAGGCAGTTTCTCCAGATCAATCTTCGCTAATCTACAAAGTCAGTAAAACGGATTTGAAAACAGAAAAATCAAATTCTTCTACTTATTTTATGAATTTGCTCAATCAATCGGCAGAGAAAGTTGATTTTGGAAAACGTGCGGTTATCCAATGGGATAAAAATGGCTTGTACGCGCAAGAAGGTAATAAAATTGTGTTGTCAAAAGATGCGGGCAAAACTTGGACAGAATTCTATACAATTGGTACTGATGCAGAGAATATTGTAATTTCTCCAGACGGAAAAAAGGTGGCGTTTAGCAAAGCTGTTTTAGTAGAGAATTTAATGGCTAAAGACAAATATGTTGATACACCAAAATCTACAGGACAAATCTACACAGATCTTAACCACAGACATTGGGACGCTTGGAATGACGGAAAATACAATCACGTTTTTGTAGTTAACACATCCAATTCGTCAGATAAAGCAAAAGATTTATTAGAAGGTAAAAAGTTTGATTCGCCGCAGAAACCTTTTGGTGGAAGCGAGGATTTCGTTTGGAGTCCAGATTCTACAGAATTGCTGTATGTAACCAAAGCTAAAAGTGGTGCAGACTACGCGCAAAGTACCAATACAGATATTTTCGCCTACAACTTAGCAACTGGTCAAACAACCAATTTAACGGAAGGAATGATGGGTTACGATGTTGCCCCCAGTTTTAGTACCGATGGTAAAAATTTACTTTGGTTAAGTATGAAACGCGATGGTTACGAAGCTGACAAAAATGACATTATCGTTATGGATTGGAAGTCTAAAACCAAAAAAAATCTAACTGAAGCTTGGGACGAAACCGTTTCAGGTTCAACATTTTGGAGTGCAGATTCCAAAAATATCTACTTTACAGCGGCTTATCGTGGTACAAAACAACTCTTTGTTGTTGATGCGAAAGGTGGAAAAGTAAATCAAGTTACGAACGGACAATTTGATGTTAACGATGTTGTTGCTCAGACTAAAAAAGGTTTGGTCGTTTCAAAAGTGGATATCAATCACAATGCGGATCTTTTTAATGTTGAATTAAAAAAAGGACAATTGTCACAGATCACCGATGTTAACAAAGATAATTACGCAAAATTAACTTTCGGAAAGTCTGAACTTAAAATGGTTAAAACTTCGGATGGTAAAGAGATGGGCGTTTGGTTCCATTATCCACCGAATTTTGATCCAAATAAAAAATATCCAACACTTCTATATTGTCAAGGTGGTCCACAATCAGCGTTAACGCAATACAATTCTGTAAGATGGAATTTTGCTTTGATGGCAGCTAACGATTATATCGTTGTAGCGCCTAACCGTCGTGGTATGCCAGGTTGGGGAACTAAATGGAACGAAGATATCTCTGGCGATTGGGGAGGACAACCTATTCGCGATTATCTTGCAGCAACGGATTTTGCTAAAACACTTCCGTATGTAGATAAAGATCGTGTTGCAGCTGTTGGCGCTAGTTACGGCGGATATTCGGTGTTTATGTTGGCGGGTGTTCATGAGAATAGATTTAAAACTTTTATTGCGCATGACGGATTGTTCGATATGACCTCTTGGTACGGAACGACGGAAGAATTATGGTTTGCAAATTGGGATTTGGGTGGACCTTATTGGAAAAATCCAACACCAAAGGCTTACACAGATTTTAACCCTATTAAAAAAGTCGCTAATTGGAACAAACCAATTATGATTATCCAAGGAGGAATTGACTTCCGAGTGCCTTATGAGCAAGGACAAGAAGCCTTCCAAGCGGCAAAATTAAAAGGTTTGAAAACTAAATTTTTATACTTCCCGAACGAAAATCACTGGGTGCTTCATCCGCAAAATGGATTGGTATGGCAACGCGAATTCTTCGATTGGTTGAAAGAAACTTTGTAACAGAGCTTGTAAAATAGCCCCGATAGAAGCGGCATCTTTTTGTGGATGCCGTTTTGCGTTGGGGTGGTGGCATCTACAAAAGATACAGCGGATAGCGGGATAAAGCTCCTAAAAATAATTAAAAACGGATCAATCACGTTTAATAAAACGCAGTGTTGTTGATAGCTCCCGAATTTTTTCTAAATTAGACAACGTTTTATGAAAAGGCTTTATTTTTTTTCGAAGATTAATAAATGGATTATTTATACCATTTTGACGGCAGTTGTGATCGGAATCATTTTGTCATCTTCGGTAATGATTAATTATCTGCGAGAAAAAGAAACGGGACGGATAAAGTCGATTGCGACGGCGATGAAGTACATGCAAGATGTTAATTTTGACTATCGTCTGAACGAGTTGTCGCTGAATGTAATTAACGAAAATGAAGATATCCCATTTATCTTGACCGATAAGAAAGGTAATCTGATCGAAAGCCGAAATATTCCTGAAGAGGTCAGAAATGATCCCAGTCGATTGAAGGCTGTGATGCACCAGATGGAAAGTCGTTATCCGCCGTTTGAGATTCAGTTACCCGAATTTAACAATCAATTTATCTATTATGACAACTCACAATTGTTGAATAATCTGAGGTTTTATCCATATGTGTTGGCATTATTTATTGGTGGCTATATTGCGTTTTCGTTTTGGTTTTTGAAAACTTTGAAGAAAACTGATGAAGGTTTTTTATGGGCTGGCTTGGCGAAAGAAACAGCACACCAAATTGGTACGCCGCTGTCATCGATGATTGGTTGGGTCGAAATTATGAAAATGGAAGATGAAAACGGAATGGGCGTTAAAGAGCTGGAACAGGACGTTAACCGACTGAAAACGATTTCGGAAAGGTTTTCAAAAATTGGTTCGATACCAGATCTAAATGATTTGGATTTGACGGAAACGGTTCAACAGAATTTTGATTATTTAAAGAAGCGAATTTCGACGCGCGTTGAGTTTAGTTTGCAAAAAACTTACGAGGAAATAATGATACCACATAGTCGAATTTTGATGAGTTGGGTTATCGAAAATTTGGTGAAAAATGCAGTGGACGCGATGAAAGGTGAGGGCAAACTCGAACTTTTACTGTATAAAAAAAATCGTACCATCTATATCGATGTTAAAGATAATGGCTCGGGAATGACGAAAGCACAAGCTCGAAGTGTTTTCAAACCGGGATATTCTACAAAAAAACGTGGTTGGGGATTAGGACTTTCGCTTGCAAACCGCGTGGTGAAAGAATACCATAACGGCGAAATAAAAGTCAGTCAAACCGAAATCGGAAAAGGCACAACTTTTAGAATTACTTTAAGACTTCCGAAAGATAAATAAAAATTCCACAAAGCGTAGCTTTGTGGAATTTGAGTTGTTATTATTTATGCGATGAGGTTACAATTTGCTCACTGGCACTTTAAAAGCAGCAATTGTTTCGTGTTTGCTATTCAATAATAACAATTTATCCAATTGTACATCAAAATATTTGGTTTCTTTCAAAACTTTTCCAAAAGTAGTTTCGGCTTCCATATCTTGACAAGCCATCATTGTTGCCATGCCTTGGTTGAAGTTAATTTTGTTGCCTGGTTCTATTGTATAAGCCCCATTCATTTGGTTACAACCAGCATTACTACTAAATCTAGATGTCTTTTCATCAAGACTAAGATAGCCTTCTTTTTTACTTGTTTTTTGTGCATCAAATGCTTTACCGTACATTTCTTTCAGATACCATTTTTTATTCAAAAGTTGATTGTAATCTTTTGTTAAAACATAGTGATCTTTTAGAGAACTGGTAATTTTTGTTCCGTCTTGATTTAGCATACTTACACTATCTTCTCCGACAAATAATTTTAAACTTTGACCATTTTTGGTTTTTGGTTTTAGATTAACAACATTCCCTGATTCGTCAAAAGAATATGTACCATTTTCTAGAATGTTTGTTCCGTTTTTACCAAGATAATCTTGTTGTAAAATATAGGTGTTGTCTTTGTTTAGGTAGATTCTTGTCTTTATACCACTACAATCCGCACATGGCAAAACGCCAAGATATACGCCAGGATAATCTAGCGACGTTTTTGCTGTATGACCATCTGGTAAGCTAGATTTAGGAGTTGTCGAACATGCTGACAGACTTAACATTGCTATTGCAAATGCAGAAAAGCCTAAATTCTTAATTGTATTTTTGTTTATCATAACGTATTTTTTTTCATACTTATTCAAAATGTGTTCCTAAAATTTAAATTTCATAAAAAATAAATAATTATTTGCGAATTTTTAAATTGCAAGTTTGAGTTTTTTCAAAATCCGTATCTTCGCAGCATGAAACCAAGTTTTGCAGAATTTGAGTTGCCTAAGGCACTCAATGAAGCTTTGGAGAAACTTAACATCTCTGAGCCAACGCCTATTCAATATAAAAGTTTTTCTCCGATAATGTCCGGTCGCGATATTATGGGAATCGCCCAAACGGGTACTGGTAAGACTTTAGCCTATCTTTTACCGATTCTTAAAGAGTATAAATATTCTAAAACTCAACAACCAAAAATTTTAATCTTGGTGCCTACGAGAGAAT
The DNA here is from genome assembly GCF_057652215.1 of Soonwooa sp. T0.1_25. Classification (NCBI taxonomy): domain Bacteria; kingdom Pseudomonadati; phylum Bacteroidota; class Flavobacteriia; order Flavobacteriales; family Weeksellaceae; genus Soonwooa; species Soonwooa sp. T0.1_25. The sequence goes on from NZ_JBYFBZ010000003.1 coordinate 342,688, forward strand.
TGGTTGTACAGGTTACAGAAGTTCTTATGCAATTGACAGAGTTTATAAACGTACGTGTGATGGGCGTTTATGGTGGTGTAAATATCAATACGCAAAGAAAAAATATTTATGAAAATGGCGTAGATATTTTGGTTGGTACACCAGGTCGTGTTATGGATTTGGGTATTGATAATGTTATCCAATTCAAAGATCTAAAGAAACTTGTTGTTGATGAGTTTGATGAAATGTTAAGCTTGGGCTTCAAAGCACAGTTGACGAATATTTTCACGATGATGAGTGAGAAACGCCAAAACATTTTGTTTTCTGCAACGATGACCGATCAGGTTGATGCGATGTTGAATGAATATTTCAAAAATCCATTAGAAATTTCGTTGGCAAGATCGGGGACACCTTTGGAAAAGATTGATCAGTCGGTGATTCCTGTGGTTAATTTTAATACGAAATTAAATCTTTTAATTCATCTTTTAAAAACTGAAAATGATTTTGAAAAGATTTTAATTTTTGCCAATAATAAAAAACATGCGGATTTAATCTTTAATAAAATTGATGAAGAATTTCCTGAGCAATTTGGTGTAATCCACTCTAACAAATCTCAGAATTTCCGTTTGCGTGTGATGGAAGAATTTAGCAATAATGAACTTCGTGGGATTATCACAACGGATATTATGGCTAGAGGTCTCGATATTCCAGATGTGTCGCATGTTTTCAATTTCGAAATTCCAGAAATTCCAGAGCAATATATCCACAGAATTGGTCGTACTGGTCGAGCTGATAAAAATGGTATTGCAATCAGTTTTTATACACCGAAGGAAGAAGCTGCAATTTTAGATATCGAAGTTTTGATGGATAAAGAAATCCGCAAAGAAGCTTTCTCAAGTGATGTCAAAGTTTCTGATGTGAAAATTGAAGCAGAGAAAGAAGTTATCGTTATGAAAAACCCTGTGGTGGTGAAACTTAACGAAGGCGGTGGTGCTTTCCATGAGAAAAAAGACAAAAACAAAAAAGTCAATTGGGGTGGACCAACTAAGCGTAAACCGCCAAAAACTAAACCAGCCAATCGCGGTCAACAAAAGCAAAAATCTCGCAAGAAAAAATAAAATAAAACGCCCGAATTTTCGGGCGTTTATGTTATTCTAAACTAAAAATTAGTACGTCATTTCAACAATTTTCTTAGCGTCTTCAGGTGTTACCATTTGGTTTTCGCCAAGAAGCCAACCTCTCGATTCAAAAGCCGCTTGTACTTTTTCAGCCGTTCCGTTATAAGAATCGGTATATTCCGAAAGCTTTGTTTTGATATCTAAAGAATGGAAAAACTGCTCCATCGCTTCGATTCCTTTTTTAGCTTTTTCGTCTACGGAACCTTCGGTAATATTCCAAACACGTTCCGCGTATTGTGCTAATTTATCTTTCTTCTTATCAAAATAATAGTGATAATGTTGTGGTGCTACAATTGCTAAAGTTCTTGCGTGGTCGATGCCGTATTGCGCCGTCAATTCGTGTCCCATACTGTGGACAGCCCAATCTTGCGGAACACCTTTCCCGATAAGTCCGTTAAGCGCCATCGTACAGCTCCACATAAAGTTAGCAGCCGCGTCGTAGTCGAAAGCTTCTTCCATCAATTTTGGAGCAACTTCTTGCAAACTCAACAAAATGCTTTCTGCAAAACGATCTTGCAAACTCGCACCTGTTGGATAGGTCATATATTGCTCTAGCACGTGCGTGTAAGCGTCTGTAATACCGTTGGCAATTTGGTTTTTCGGGATTGATCTAATCACTTCAGGATCCAGAATCGAAAACTGAGGAAATAATCCTGGTCCTCCCATTGCTAACTTTTCGCCAGTTCCGCGGCGAGAGATTACAGCGCCAGAGTTCATTTCCGAAGCGGTTGCTGGTAAAGTCAAAACCGTTGCAAAAGGCATTCCTTTTCCTTCTGTGGTTACTACACGGTTTGAAAGGATTTCCCAAGGTTCGCCATCATAGTTGGCTGCCGCTGAAAGAAATTTAACCCCGTCAATAACCGATCCGCCACCAACAGCAAGCAAGTAATCGATGTTTTTGTCTTTGATAACTTGCAAAGCTTCTAGCAAAACTTCGTATTCTGGATTGGCAGGTACGCCACCAAATTCGGTTAATTTGTAGCCATCAAGCGCAGCGATGACTTGCTCGTAAACACCATTCTTCTTGATGCTTCCGCCGCCATAAATCATTAGGATGTTAGCGTCTTTACGAATCTCGCGGGATAATTTTTCAATTTTCCCTTTTCCAAATATAATTTTTGTAGGATTTTTAAACTCGAAATTTAACATTGTAAATATTTTTTTTAGTGCTATAAATTTACGGAATTATATTCTTTTTGGCGTGCCCTTTTGCCAGAAGACGAGGTTAAAAATTGTTAAATCCTTACCGGCAAAAGGTCGCGTCATGCAGGGCTCCACTTCGTTTCGGTGCTGTGCACCGCGCTTTGCAAGCGCGCCCTTTCTACCGCTCACGCATTTTTATTTACGAATTATGAATTATGAATTATGAATTATGAATTATGAATTATGAATTATGAGTTAGTTTTGTTAGACAACAGATAAAGAATCAAGAACCAAGAGCCAAAAACTAAAAACTAAAACCCAACAACTGCCAACTGCAAACCAACAAACAAGTTGCGCGAAACATAGCAGCGGAAATCTTTTTTGTAAGCTTGGGAAAATGTTCTGCACAAAAAGATTGCAGCGAATAGCCTGACCTGACCATTTGGAAAGGTGAGGTGAGGGGCGCGCTCCAATAATTTTAAAACGACACTATCCCATTAAGTGTGTAAGTTAAAAAGTTAGGGCTTGGATTTTATAATCTGAGCCTTTCTTCAAAAATAAGCATAAATAACGACACAGATTTGGGTTTGAGATTCCGGGAAAACCGAGCGAATGGTCTGGGTAAATCCGTTCAGGTTATCAGTAG